>NZ_JBICMS010000074.1:0-98185 GCF_043106615.1 Pseudomonas sp. CJQ_9
GCTCATTCAATAATCGAATGAGCCTTCAAAGTCCCGCAAAACGCGGGTAAAAAAATTGGCGTCCCCTAGGGGACTCGAACCCCTGTTACCGCCGTGAAAGGGCGGTGTCCTAGGCCACTAGACGAAGGGGACATAACCTTCGCAAAGATTCATTTGCATGAACCCTGGCATAAATGGTGGAGCTAAGCGGGATCGAACCGCTGACCTCCTGCATGCCATGCAGGCGCTCTCCCAGCTGAGCTATAGCCCCGAAACAAAAGGCTCATCAATAATCGACGAGCCTTTTTAAGCCCTGCAAAACGCAGGAAAAGTGGCGTCCCCTAGGGGACTCGAACCCCTGTTACCGCCGTGAAAGGGCGGTGTCCTAGGCCACTAGACGAAGGGGACATAACCTTCGCAAAGATTCATTTGCATGAACCCTGGCAGAATTGGTGGAGCTAAGCGGGATCGAACCGCTGACCTCCTGCATGCCATGCAGGCGCTCTCCCAGCTGAGCTATAGCCCCGGATTTTTAGCCTCGCGGCCCAGCGACATCTACAACATCGCTTGTGCAAAACTGGCGTCCCCTAGGGGACTCGAACCCCTGTTACCGCCGTGAAAGGGCGGTGTCCTAGGCCACTAGACGAAGGGGACGAACCTTCTTACCTTCAAGACCCGGTTGCTGGACCCGGTCTTGCTTACCAGCCTGGGCTGTTAAGCGGAATTTGGTGGAGCTAAGCGGGATCGAACCGCTGACCTCCTGCATGCCATGCAGGCGCTCTCCCAGCTGAGCTATAGCCCCACAATGTCGCTTTGAACCGAACCGCTGACTGGGTGCCTGGCGCTTCGTTTACGTTCATCGCTGTGGACGGGGCGCATATTAAGATCGGATTGCAGGGCTGTCAAACGAATTTTCAAAAATAACCAAAAATTTTTTCACAGATAACAATCACTTACCGCCCTACCCCGGTTTTTGGGCTTCAGCTGGGCCTGTGGGAGCGGGCGTGCCCGCGAATGCGATCGTAGATCAAACACCGCATTCGCGGGCGCGCCCGCTCCCACAGGTTAGGTGTAGTATTGAATCAGGCGATGGAAGCCAGCAGCTTTTCCCACTCTTTGTTTTCCTTCTTCGACACACCACCCAGCAGGTCCAGGGCCTGGCGCAGGCGGTAGCGGGTCAGGTCCGGGCCAAGGATTTCCATGGCGTCCAGCACCGATACCGAGCTGGCCTGGCCGGTGATGGCCGCGAACATCAGCGGCATGGCATCGCGCAGCTTGAGCTCCAGGGCCTCGACCACAGCCTGGATACAGCCGGTGATACGTTCTTTTTCCCACTGGCGCAGGCTTTCGAGCTTCCACAGGATCAGCTGGATGACCTGGCGCACCTGGTCGGCCGACAACTTCTTGCTTTCGAACAGCTTGGCGTCCAGCTTCAACGCGCCTTCGAAGAAGAAACCGCCCAGCGGGGCGACCTGGCTGAAGGTTTCCACCCGGCCCTGCACATGCGGGGCGATCTTCATCATGTAGTCGCTGTTGAACGCCCACTTCTGCAGGCGCGCCGCGAACTCCTCGACCGGCAGCTCGCGCAGCCACTGGCCGTTGAGCCAGGACAGCTTCTCGATATCGAAGATCGGGCCGCCCAGCGAGATGCGCGACAGGTCGAAGTGCTCGACCATCTCGGCCAGCGAGAACTTCTCGCGCTCGTCTGGCATCGACCAGCCCATGCGGCCCAGGTAGTTGAGCATGGCTTCCGGCATGAAGCCCATGCGCTCGTAGAAGGTGACCGACGTCGGGTTCTTGCGCTTGGACAACTTGGACTTGTCGGGGTTACGCAGCAGCGGCATGTAGCACAGCTTGGGCTGCTCCCAGCCGAAATACTCGTACAGCTTGATCAGCTTGGGTGCCGATGGCAGCCATTCTTCGCCGCGCAGCACGTGGGTGATGCCCATCAGGTGGTCGTCCACCACATTGGCCAGGAAGTACGTGGGCAGGCCGTCGTTCTTCATCAGCACCTGCATGTCCATGCGATCCCACGGGATTTCGACATCGCCACGCAGCATGTCCGGCACCACGCACACGCCTTCGCTTGGCACCTTCATGCGGATGACGTGCGGCTCGCCAGCGGCCAGGCGGCGCTGCACTTCCTCGTCGCTCAGCAGCAAGGCACGGCCGTCATAGCGCGGGGTTTCGCCGCGGGCTTGCTGTTCGGCACGCATCTGTTCCAGCTCTTCGGCGGTGCAGAAGCAGTAGAAAGCGTGGCCGGCGTCGACCAGTTGCTTGGCGTACTGGGCGTAGATCTCGCCACGCTCGCTCTGCCGGTAAGGGCCGTGCGGGCCGCCAACGTCCGGACCTTCGTTCCATTCGATGCCGAGCCAGCGCAGGGCATCGAAGATCTGCTGTTCCGACTCGCGCGTGGAGCGCAACTGGTCGGTGTCTTCGATGCGCAGGATGAACTCACCGCCGTGCTGCTTGGCGAAGCAGTAGTTGAACAGGGCGATGTAGGCAGTGCCAACATGAGGGTCGCCGGTAGGCGATGGCGCGATACGCGTGCGTACGGTGGTCATGGAGAGTCTCGAACGAAAGATGAAACAAAGGCGGGATGTTAGCAGGTGGCGGGCACCGGGCTCCAGCAATGGCGCGAACGTCACTTGCCGACTGGCCATCTGCCGCTGTTAAATTTATTTACATTTCTGCAACGACAATCCCCCATGCCTGCCCAACTCAAACGCCGCCTGGCGATATTTTTCACCCTGGTGGCCATCATTGCCCTGGCTTTCCTGGCCCACTGGTATTTCAAAGGGCGCTTCTACGAAAGCACCGACAACGCCTACGTACAGGGCGAGATCACCCGTGTCTCCAGCCAGTTGGGCGCGCGCATCGACAGCGTGCCGGTCGAAGACAACCAGCATGTCAACCAGGGCGACCTGCTGGTGCGCCTGGAGGCGGCCGATTTCGAGCTGGCCCTTGAGCGCGCCCGTGCGGCACTGGCCACCCGCGAAGCCGAGTACGCCCAGGCGCAAAGCCGCCTTACCCAGCAAAGCAGCCTGATTGCCGCCGGCCAGGCCCAGGTGGCCGCCAACAAGGCCGCGTTCGACCGCTCGCGGCTGGACCTGAGCCGCGCCGAGAAACTGCGCAAGCCAGGGTTTGTGTCGGAAGAACGCGTCACCACCCTGTCGGCCGACAGCCACGTTGCCGGGTCGCAAGTGGACAAGGCCCGTGCCGACCTGCAAAGCCAGCGCCAGCAGGTCAGCGCACTGAATGCCGACCTCAAGCGCCTTGATGCGCAGATCGCCAATGCCCGCGCCGACCTGGCCCAGGCCGAGTTGAACCTCACCCGCTGCGAGATCCGCGCGCCCATCAGCGGCACCATCGGCCAGCGCAGTGCCCGCAATGGCCAGGTGGTGCAGGCCGGGGCTTACTTGCTGTCGATCGTGCCTGACGAAGACATCTGGGTGCAGGCCAACTTCAAGGAAACCCAGATTGGGCATATGCAGCCAGGCCAGCGCGCCGAACTACTGTTCGACAGCTACCCCGATACGCCGATCGAAGGCCGGGTCGACAGCCTGTTCGCAGCCTCGGGGGCGCAATTCAGCCTGCTGCCACCGGACAACGCCACCGGCAACTTCACCAAGGTGGTCCAGCGCATCCCGGTAAAACTCACCTTCCGCGCCGACAACCCTCTGCACGGGCGTATTCGCCCGGGCATGTCGGTCACTGCCACCGTGGATCTGCGCAACGAAGACGAAGGCCACGATGGCCGCTGAACAACTGCTGCGCCCGACAGGGGAGCCCAGCCGCCGCGACTGGATCGCCGTGATGAGCGTGATGCTCGGCGCCTTCATGGCGGTGCTGGACATCCAGATCACCAACTCTTCGCTCAAGGACATCCAGGGCGCGCTGTCGGCCACCCTGGAAGAAGGTTCGTGGATCTCCACCTCGTACCTGGTCGCGGAAATCATCATGATCCCGCTGACGGCCTGGCTGGTGCAACTGCTGTCGGCGCGGCGCCTGGCGGTGTGGGTTTCGGCCGGGTTCCTGCTGTCTTCGTTACTGTGCTCGATGGCCTGGAACCTGGAAAGCATGATCCTGTTCCGCGCCCTGCAAGGCTTTACCGGCGGCGCGCTGATACCGCTGGCATTCACCCTGACCTTGACCAAACTGCCGGAGCACCACCGCGCCAAGGGCATGGCCATGTTCGCCATGACCGCCACCTTCGCGCCTTCGATCGGCCCCACCCTGGGCGGCTGGCTGACCGAGAACTGGGGTTGGGAATACATCTTCTATATCAACATTCCGCCGGGCCTGGTGATGATCGCTGGCCTGCTGTACGGGCTGGAGAAAAAGGAGGCGCACTGGGACCTGCTGAAAAGCACCGACTATGGCGGCATCCTCACACTCGGCCTGGGCCTGGGCTGCCTGCAGGTATTTCTCGAAGAAGGCCACCGCAAGGACTGGCTGGAATCGCACTTGATCGTAGCCCTGGGCAGCGTCGCCTTGATCAGCCTCATCACCTTCGTCATCCTGCAGTTTTCCAGGCCGCACCCACTGATCAACCTGCGCATCCTCGGCAACCGCAACTTCGGCCTGTCGAGCATCGCCAGCCTGGGCATGGGCGTCGGGTTGTATGGCTCGATCTACCTGCTGCCGCTGTACCTGACCCAGGTGCAGGGCTACAACGCCCTGCAGATTGGCGAAGTGATCATGTGGATGGGTATTCCGCAGTTGTTCCTGATTCCGCTGGTGCCGCAGCTGATGAAGGTGGTATCACCCAAGGTGCTGTGTGCGCTGGGCTTCTGCCTGTTCGGCGCTGCCAGTTTCGGCTCGGGGGTACTGAACCCTGACTTTGCCGGGCCGCAGTTCAACCATGTGCAGATCATTCGCGCACTTGGCCAGCCAATGATCATGGTCACCATCTCGCTGATCGCCACCGCCTATATTCAGCCGCAGGACGCAGGGTCTGCGTCGAGCCTGTTCAATATCCTGCGCAACCTCGGCGGCGCCATTGGCATTGCCTTGCTGGCAACACTGCTGGACGCGCGGACCAAGGTGTATTTCGATTACCTGCGTGAGGCCGTGGTGCCCACCAACCCCCAAGTGGCCGAGCGCCTGGCGCAACTGACGGAGCGCCTGGGGAGTGACAATGCAGCGCTGGGCAAGCTGAGCGAGATCACCCACCAGCAGGCGCTGATCATGGCTTACAACGACGCCTTCCACTTCGTCGGGATTGGTTTGGCGGTAAGCATGGTGGCGGTGCTGCTGACGCGCAAATTGCCCCAGGGCTTGAAAGCTGGCGAGGCCCATTGAGCTTGTTGCGATGCACCCACAGGGCCGGCGCCAGCCTTCAGCTGGTGATCAACCGCTCACGCAGCTTGGTGATCTCGTCACGCAACTGCGCCGCGGCTTCGAATTCCAGGTCGCGGGCGAACTGCATCATTTTCTCTTCCAACTGCTTGATACGCTTGGTGATCTCCCCAGGCGTGCGCAGTTCGGCCTCGTAACGGGCGCTCTCCTCCGCGGCCTTGGCCATGCCCTTGCGCTTCTTGCTGCGCGCACCCGGTACGGTGGCGCCCTCCATGATGTCGGTAATGTCCTTGATCACGCCCTTGGGCACGATGCCGTTGGCTTCGTTGAAGGCGATCTGCTTCTCGCGGCGGCGCTCGGTTTCATCGATCGCCCGCTGCATCGAGCCGGTGATGTTGTCGGCGTACAGGATGGCCCGGCCATTGAGGTTACGCGCCGCACGGCCAATGGTCTGGATCAGCGACCGCTCCGAGCGCAGGAAGCCTTCCTTGTCGGCATCGAGGATCGCCACCAGGGACACCTCGGGCATGTCCAGGCCCTCACGCAGCAGGTTGATCCCCACCAGCACGTCGAAGGTACCCAGGCGCAAGTCACGGATGATCTCTACCCGCTCCACCGTGTCGATGTCCGAGTGCAGGTAGCGCACCCGCACATCGTGATCGGCCAGGTAGTCGCTGAGGTCCTCGGCCATACGCTTGGTCAAGGTGGTGGCCAGCACCCGTTCGCCGGCAGCCACCCGCTTGCGGATCTCCGACAGCAGGTCGTCGACCTGGGTCAGCGCCGGGCGAATCTCGACCTGCGGGTCGACCAGCCCGGTGGGGCGCACCACCTGCTCCACCACCCGCCCGGCATGCTCGGCCTCGTAAGGCCCCGGGGTGGCGGAAACGAAGATGGTCTGTGGGCTGACACTCTCCCATTCATCGAAGCGCATGGGCCGGTTGTCCAGTGCCGACGGCAGGCGGAAGCCATACTCGACCAGGGTTTCCTTGCGCGAACGGTCGCCTTTGTACATGGCCCCCACCTGCGGCACGCTGACGTGGGATTCGTCGATCACCAGCAGCGCATCGGGCGGCAGGTAGTCGTACAGCGTTGGCGGCGGTGCACCCGCCGGGCGGCCAGACAGGTAACGCGAGTAGTTTTCGATGCCATTGCAGTAGCCCAGCTCCAGGATCATCTCCAGGTCGAACCGGGTGCGCTGCTCCAGGCGCTGGGCTTCGACCAGCTTGTTGGCCTTGTGCAGGTACTCCAGGCGGTCCTTGAGCTCTGCCTTGATGCCCTCCACGGCATCCAGCAGGGTTTCCCGCGGGGTGACATAGTGGCTTTTGGGGTAGAAGGTGAACCGCGGCAGCTTGCGGAAGACCTCGCCGGTCAGCGGGTCGAACGCCGCGATGTTCTCCACCTCGTCATCGAACAGCTCGACGCGGATGGCCTCCAGGTCCGATTCCGCCGGGAAAATGTCGATCACATCCCCCCTTACCCGGAATGTAGCGCGGGCGAAGTCCATCTCGTTGCGGGTATACTGCAGGTCGGCCAGGCGGCGCAACAGTGCGCGCTGGTCGAGCTTGTCGCCGCGGTCCACGTGCAGGACCATTTTCAGGTAGGTCTCGGGGCTGCCCAGGCCGTAGATGCACGACACGGTGGTGACGATGATCGCATCGCGGCGCTCCAGCAGCGCCTTGGTCGCCGAGAGACGCATCTGCTCGATATGGTCGTTGATCGATGCATCCTTCTCGATGAAGGTGTCCGACGACGGTACATAGGCTTCCGGCTGGTAATAGTCGTAGTAGGAGACGAAGTACTCCACCGCGTTATTGGGGAAAAACGCCTTGAACTCACCGTACAGCTGCGCGGCCAGGGTCTTGTTCGGCGCCAGCACCAGGGTCGGGCGCTGGACCTGCTGGATCACGTTGGCAATGCTGAACGTCTTGCCCGAACCGGTCACCCCCAGCAGCGTCTGGTGCGACAGCCCGGCCTCGATGCCCTCGACCATCTGACGGATCGCCTCGGGCTGGTCGCCGGCAGGCTGGAAACGGGTAACGAGCTGGAACTCGGACATGACGGACCTCGCGGTGCTGCAGCAACTGTAAATTTAGCCAGTAGTCTATACCCAAATGCGCCCGCAAGGGGCGGCTTTCAAGGCACAGCCACAACCAGGTATTACGGTTGACCGGGCAATCAGACCGATGGTCAAAAAATATTTGCGCAAATACCCGGAAAAGCCGCGCCAGAGTGTCGCGGTCACCGGTCGGTATCACTATACTGACTCCCCGTTTGTGCACCGCTTCAGTGCATTCGGCTGGAGCGTGTACGCCCTATCACTCTCCAATCAGAGCCGAAGTAACAATGAGCCTGTTTTCCGCTGTCGAGCTGGCACCCCGCGACCCTATCCTGGGCCTCAACGAAGCATTCAACGCCGACCCACGTACCGACAAGGTCAACCTGGGTGTTGGCGTGTATTGCAATGAGGAAGGCCGCATTCCGCTGCTGCGCGCCGTGATCGAAGCCGAGACCCAGCGTGCAGCCCAGCATGCCTCGCGCGGCTACCTGCCGATCGATGGTATCGCCACCTACGACCAGGCCGTGCAAAAGCTGCTGTTCGGTGCCGAATCGCCACTGCTGGCCGCCGGCCGCGTGGTCACCGTGCAGGCCGTCGGTGGTACTGGCGCACTGAAAATCGGTGCCGACTTCCTCAAGCGGATCTCGCCAAACGCCGTGGTGGCCATCAGCGACCCGAGCTGGGAAAACCACCGCGCCCTGTTCGAGTCGGCCGGTTTCCCGGTGCAGACCTACCGCTACTACGACGCCCCGAGCAACGACGTCAACCGCGCCGGCATGCTAGAAGACCTCAACGCCCTGCCCTCTGGCTCGATCGTGGTGCTGCACGCCTGCTGCCACAACCCGACGGGCGTCGACCTGAGCCTGGACGACTGGAAAAACGTGCTGGAAGTGGTCAAGGCCAAAGGCCACGTGCCGTTCCTCGACATGGCCTACCAAGGCTTTGGCGACGGCATTGCCGAAGACGCCTTCGCGGTCCGCCTGTTCGCTGAGTCGGGCCTGGAGTTCTTCGTATCCAGCTCGTTCTCCAAGTCGTTCTCGCTGTACGGCGAGCGCGTGGGTGCGCTGTCGGTGGTTACCGCCTCCAAAGACGAAAGCACCCGCGTGCTGTCGCAGGTCAAGCGCGTGATCCGCACCACCTATTCCAACCCGCCCACCCACGGCGCAACCATCGTCGCTACCGTGCTGAACAGCGCCGAGCTGCGCCAGATGTGGGAAACCGAACTGGCCGAAATGCGCGAACGTATCCACGGTATGCGCAAGCAGATGGTCGCGCTGTTGGCCGAATACGGTGCCAACCGCGATTTCAGCTTCGTCGGTCGCCAGGTCGGCATGTTCTCCTACTCGGGCCTGAGCGTAGAGCAGGTGGCCCGGTTGAAGAACGACTTTGGCATCTACGCGCTGGACACTGGCCGCATCGCTGTGGCTGCGCTGAACCAGAGCAACATCCATGTCGTCACCAAAGCGATCGTGCAAGTGCTGTAACTGCTTGATTTGCCAGGGGGTGTCTTGACTTCCCCCTGGCGATCGGTATGATGTGCGCAGATTCCGCGATAGCTCAGTCGGTAGAGCAAATGACTGTTAATCATTGGGTCCCTGGTTCGAGTCCAGGTCGCGGAGCCAAACATTGAAAAAGCCCCCAGCTGTCACAGCAGCCGGGGGCTTTTTCGTTTGCTGCGAAGCCGGCGACGCACGCACAATCCAATCAGCTGCTGCGCCCAATCGGGTAGAACTCGCCACCGCTCCAAACGCCCAGCCATGGCTCGCCATCGATCTCGCGCGGCACCGCCAACTCCACCATCTGGTAGAACACATTGCGGTGTATCAATGCCTCGAGATTACTGCGCATCAGCACGTACGGCGACGGCGCTTGCGTCACCGGATCGGTGACTACCCGTAGCGGATTGGCCGGGCCGGCCTCTACCTGATCCTCGACATTGCTGGTAAAGCGCAGCACCTGCTGCTCGCCCTGCCCTTGCACCTCCAGCGCCACTGCCACGAACGGCGCATCGTCTACCTGAATGCCCACCTTTTCCACCGGGGTAATCAGGAAGTAATCGTCACCATCGCGGCGCAGGATGGTAGAGAACAGCCGCACCATCGGTTTGCGGCCGATGGGCGTGCCCAGGTAATACCAGGTGCCATCGCGGGCGATACGCATGTCGATGTCACCGCAGAAATCCGGGTTCCACAGGTGGACCGGCGGCAGGCCCTTGGCCTTGGGGATCTGCGCCAGCAGGTCGTTGGCCTTACCGGTGTCGCTCATCACACTCGCCTCACTCACTCATGCCCAGAAGGCTACGAGCGTACTCGCGCATCGGTGCGGCAAGCAAATCCTCGGGGGTTTTGTCGTGGGACGTCAACAAACCGCCACGGCTCTTGATGCGAGCGGTATCGATCAGGTAGCGGGTATTGGTTTCGATCAGCATCATCTGCACCACGCCGCTGTCCCAGCCCAGGCGGTCGACGGCTTGCTCGTCGTACCACTCGTCACCATTGCCGATGCGGTCGTCGGTGCGGGCAAAGCGGGTATACAGCACATAGTCGGCACCGACCGAACGGGCCTGCGCAATGGCCTCTTCCAGGCCCAGCGGGCCTTGGGCGCGGCGCACAAGCGGGAAATACTCGACGAAACTTTTGAACGCCTGCTCGGCCACTGCATTCTGCCGGGGTACCGGGCCCTTGCCAGGCGGCACGAATGCGCCCTGCCCTATGAAGATGAACGAGTCAGGCTGCAGGCGAATCGACAGCGTGCGCCGGGTTTCGCTATGGTCCAGCAGCCCTGCGTCGCTCATGTGATAGCGGACGCCCTCGCCCATATCGCTGACATTCATGCAGCCGCTCAACGCCATCAGCGCCAGCAGCAAGACCAGGCTACGCATCTTTCCTCCAGTGACCGGCGACGAAAAACCGGCGAATAGCCGGCGGATGCAGCTTTTGCGCCAGCTTCAGCCGCCGATGACCTTCATCACGGTCACACCGCCGGAAAACGCCAAAGCCTGTTTGTCAGCCAGGGCCTTGACCAGCAACCGTTGCAGCGCGGGCAAGGCTTGGTGGCGTGGCTTTTCCAGAAGGTCGCCAACGAAATGACGATTACCCGACGACAGGCAGCCATGCAGCCAACCTGTGGATGACAGCCGCAGCCGGGAGCACGTCCGGCAGAACGGCACGCTCTCATTTGCAATGACGCCGAAGTGCCCCTTGCCGGGGATCTGATAGCGCATGGCGGTGGCGTCCACCGGCGCAGCGACACGGGCGAAGGCGTGCTGGCCGCCGATCAGCGTGAGCAGGTCATCGAGGCTGACAAATTGTCGCAGGAAAGCAGAGTGGTCAAGCGCCAGGTGGCCCATACGCATCAGTTCGATAAAACGCAACTCAAAGCCACGCGCCATGCAGTAATCCAGCAACGGCAGCACCTGGTCGAGGTTTTGCCCGCGCATCGGCACCATGTTCACTTTGATCTGCATGCCCATGGCGCGGGCCCGCTCCATCGCCGCCAGCACCGTGGCCAGGTCGCCGCCGCGGGCGATCTGGCGAAACGCCAACGGGTCCAGGGTGTCGAGCGAGACATTCAGCCGGCGAATTCCCGCTGCCTGCAATTGCGGCAACTTACGGCCCAGCAGCTGACCATTGGTAGTCAGCGAAATATCCTCGAGGCCGAGTTTGGCCACCGCGGCGAGAAAGGCATCCAGGCGCGGACTGACCAGCGGTTCCCCACCGGTGATACGCAAGCGCTCGATGCCGGCAGCTTCAATCAGGTAGGCCACGCCACGCGCCAGTGCGTCTGCCGAAAGCTCATCCTGCGCCGCCACCAGGCGCTTGCCGTCGGGCACGCAATAGGTGCAGGCGTAATTGCAGGCAGCCGTCAGGCTGACACGCAGGTTGCGAAACCGCCTGCCTTGACGATCGACGATCATGGATGACTCCGGCATGGGTAGAGGGGCCGGCAAAAACTGACTCATAAATCAGGTTTTTGCAAGCCCTGTACACATAGCCGGTGGGGCGTAGCTCAGTGGGACGGTTCCGGGTCGCGCTTGCGCTTGTTGCCCATGCGCACGCCAATGTCCATCAGGAACTGGAAGAAGCCTTCCTGATCTTCCAGCACATTGCTCCAGAACGGTGAGTGGTACAGCGCAACGGCGCCATGCACCAGTGCCCAGGCGGCGCAGTAATGGAAGTAAGGAGGCACGTCTTCGAGCTTGCCTTCGCTGATGCGGCCCTTGATCAGCTGGGTGAGGCGGTCGAAGTTGGAGGCACGGATGCTGTGCAACTGTTCGACCATTTCCGGCACCTGGTTGCCCTTGACCACCTTCTCTTCCAGGCGGTCGAACAGCCGGTAACGCTGAGGGTCACGCATGCGGAATTCGAAATAGGCACGCGACAGGGCCTCTTTGTCACGGTCGACGTCGGCCGAGTGCAGCAACCCGTTCAGGTCGCGCTCGTAGTCGAGCATCAGGCGCAGGTAGATTTCGGCCTTGGACTTGAAGTGCTTGTAGATCGTGCCTTTGCCGATGCCCACGGCGTCGGCGATCATCTCGACGGTGACGCTGTCTTCACCTTGCTCGAGAAACAGCTTGAGCGCGGTATCGAGGATTTCCTGTTCGCGACGGCGAAACTCACGGACCTTACGAGGTTCTTTCTGCATGGGAAGGACTGGATGACAATCGAAGCGGTTTATTATGCCTAACTTGCGGGAAATTGCACGGATCTTCAGAGCATGGCTGTGTTTCAGGATGCTCTCGGCCATACGCTGCGGGAGGAACCAGACGCGGGCGTATTCCAAATTTGTTTAAAAAACGACCAATAGCCACTGGCAGGCCGCCAAACCTGGCCAATACTAGAAGTGTTGGCGCGGCGCATCCCCCCTAGCGGCGCGCCGATAAAGGTGCTCAGGGACCGCGTACCTTTGTTTTACTCCTAATGGTCTTAACCCGGATTCCTCCCCCAGAACCCGGGTTTTTTTTGTGTGTTTGCGGCGGGCGTTGGAGGTGGGATTTTTGGGGATGGTACGAGCGCCGCTGGTGTTCGCCGAAGCATTTGCAGCGCCTGTGAGATCGAGCGCCGCCCGCGCGGCGCTTCGCGGCTAAAGCCGCTCCTACGTTTGTTTCGGGCCAGTATCGCCTGTGCCAGGCGCGCGCGACCGCCTTGTTTGTATGACGCCATATCGTGCCATGCGCCAAGGCGGTCGCGCGCAAATCCCACAGGAATAATTGGCCCTAAACAAACGTAGGAGCGGCTTTAGCCGCGAAGCGCCGCGCGGGCGGCGCTCGATCTCATAGGCGCTGCAAATCCTTCGGCGAACACCTGCGGCGCTCGATCTCACGGGCGCTGAATTTGTTGTGGCAGGCACCTCATGGCCCTCACACAACCTTCAACTCCAATGAATCAACCCACCCGCGCTAACGGAAACAACCGCTTGAAGTTAGCCGTTGTCTGCTCAGCCAATTGCCCATAACTGGCCCCGCGCAGCGAAGCCACATACTCCGCCACTTCTCTCACATATTGCGGCAAGTTCGGCTTGCCGCGATACGGAATCGGCGCCAGGTACGGCGAATCGGTCTCTACCAACAAGCGGTCGACCGGCACTTGCCGCGCCACTTCCCGCAGGGCATCGGCATTGCGGAAGGTAACGATGCCAGACAGCGATATGTAATAGCCCAGGTCCAGCGCCGCCTTGGCCATGTCCCAGTCTTCGGTAAAACAGTGCAGCACGCCAGCCTGCGGCAGATTGGCCTCGCGCAGTAGCGCCAGGGTATCGGCCCGCGCCGCACGGGTATGCACGATCACTGGCTTGCCGGTCTGCCGCGAAGCCTCCAGGTGCAGGCGGAACGAGGTCTGCTGCAATTCAGCGGCTTCAGGCTCGTAGTGGTAATCCAGCCCGGTTTCGCCAATTGCCACCACATGCGGGTGGGCCAGTTCGCGCAACAGCCACTCCAGCGCCGGGGTTTCGCCCGGCGCCAGGTCCAACGGGTGTACACCGACCGAGCAGTCGACATCCGCGTACTGCTCGCTCAACGCCTTTACCGCGCCGGCGTTTTCGGCACTGACACCGATGCACAGGAAATGCCCCACCCCGCGATCACGCGCCGCCTGCAGCGCAGCATCGAGCGAGCCCTGATGGGCACTGAGGTCAAGACGGTCAAGGTGGCAATGGGAGTCTACGAGCATGGGATAGCGGCACACATGGAAAATGGGAAATCAGCGGGCGCCCGGCAGTTGCAGCCAATGAGCCAGCAGCGATTCGAGCAACAGGATTTGATTGAGGTTGGCCTTGCCCAGCACCTTCTGGCGCTGTTCGAGGATCCACGCCTGCACCTCCAGCACCTTGGCCTGGCGGCTTTTCTGCGCCAGGTACTGCACCACCTTGCGCATATCGGCCAAGCCTAACCCCTCCTCGTCCTGGGTCAACTGGTAGCGCAGAATGAGGTGCGCCCAATCGCAGAACCAGTCGAATACCCTCAACACCGGCACAGCCTTCCAGGCTTCGGCCAGCTGGCTGGGCGATTGCTGTTGCTTGAGTAACTTCTTCACCCCGTCAGTAACCAGCGCACGCTGCTCGCGCACTCCCTGCGCCTGCAGGCTGACCGCCATCAGCGGCGAACCGGCGGCCAGGGTCAGCAATTCATCGCGCTCGGCCTCGGCCGTATCAGGCAACGCCGCGGCCAACCAGGCCTGGCTCTGGGCCAGGTTCGGCTGGGGGCAGGCCACCTGCTGGCAACGACTCTTGATGGTCGGCAGCAGCCGGCTGGGCTGGTGCGTGACCAGCAGCAACACGGTGTCGCCGGAAGGCTCTTCAAGGCTTTTCAACAGTGCGTTGGAAGCATTGACGTTCATGGCTTCCACCGGCTCGATCAACACCACCTTGCGCCCACCCAACTGCGCCGTCTGCACCACGAAGGCCACCAGCTCGCGGACCTGGTCGACCTTGATCGGCTTATCGGCCTCTTCGGGCTCAAGGATGTAGTTGTCAGGGTGGCTACCTGCCTTCAGCAGCAGGCAGGACTTGCAGGTGCCGCAGGCATCGAGGCCTTGCGGCTGCTGGCACAACAGGCGGGCCATCAGGCGCTCGGCCATGGCCCGCTTGCCAATGCCCTGCGGACCGTGCAGCAGGTAGGCATGGGCATGCTGACTGCGCCCGGCCAATTGCTGCCAGAGCGCCTGCTGCCATGGGTAGGCCTCAGCCACGGCACCGCTCCACGATGGCCGGCAACAGCGCATCGATAGCACGCTGCACGGCCGCGAGCGGCTGTGCGGCATCCAGCAGGCTGTAACGCTGGGGTTCGCGCCGAGCGCGCTGCAGGTAAGCCTGGCGCACAGCCTGGAAAAACGCCTGGCCCTCCTGCTCGAAGCGGTCGAGGCGACCGCGCGCAGCGGCACGGGCCAAACCGACTTCGACCGGCAGGTCGAACACCAGCGTCAGCTGCGGGCGAAGGTCGCCCTGGACGAATTGCTCCAGGGTGGCGATACGCTCGACCGACAGGCCGCGGCCACCGCCCTGGTAGGCATACGTGGCATCGGTAAACCGGTCGCACAACACCACAGCGCCACGGGCCAGCGCCGGGCGGATCACCTGCGCCAGGTGCTGGGCGCGGGCAGCGAACACCAGCAGCAGTTCGGTGTCGGCGGCCATGGGTTCATCGCTGGGGGCCAACAGCAGTTCACGCACCTTCTCGGCCAGCGGCGTGCCACCAGGCTCACGGGTCAGCACCACATCCAGGCCATGCTCGCGCAGGCGCGCCGCCAGGTAGTCGCGGTTGGTGCTTTTGCCCGCGCCTTCGGGGCCTTCCAAAGTAATAAACAAGCCGCTCACAGGCAGTCCTTAATGTTGTTCGTCGGGCGTTGCCGGCTCGGCCGCCTGGGCATCACCGCCGGGAGCGGCCGGCGCCGGCTGCTCTTCGCTGGCCGCTGGCGCCGCGTCATCGTCACCCGGTTTTGCCGGTTGCTGCGGCGCGGGGCTGGAGCGATAGTCTGCCCGCCGCTTGAGCTGAAACTCCCGTACCGCCGAGTTGTGATCGTTGAGGTCGTCGGAGAACACATGGCTGCCGTCGCCACGGGCGACGAAGTACAGGCTGGTGCCATCGGCCGGGTTGAGCGCCGCGTGAATCGCCTCGCGGCCGACCATGGCAATCGGCGTGGGCGGCAGGCCGGTGATGGTGTAGGTATTGTAGGGCGTAGGCTCACGCAGGTCGGCACGGGTGATCTTGCCGTTATAGCGTTCACCCATCCCGTAGATAACCGTCGGATCGGTCTGCAGCATCATGCCCAGGCGCAGACGCCGCACGAACACCCCGGCGATCTGCCCGCGCTCTTGGGGGATGCCGGTTTCCTTCTCCACCAGAGAAGCCATGATCAGCGCCTGGTAGGGATCGCGGTACGGCAGGTCGGTGGCGCGCTCGGCCCATTCCTTGGCCAGCACTTCTTCCAGGCGCATGTAGGCCTGCTGCAGCAACTCGACGTCGCTCATGCCGCGCACGAAGCGGTAGGTATCGGGGAAGAACCTGCCCTCAGGGAACACACCGGTATGGCCGAGCTTGTCCATGACCTCGGCGTCCGACAGGCCATCCAGGGTGTGCTTGAGCTTTTCATGCTTGGCCACGGCCGAGCGCAGCTGGCGGAAGGTCCAGCCCTCGACCAGGGTCAGGTTGTATTGCACCACGTCGCCCCGGCGCCAGGCGTCGAACAGCTGCTCGACGGTCATGCCAGGGGTGAGGCGATATTCGCCGGTGTGCAACGGGGTACCGGCCATGTTGAAGCGCCAGTACAGGCGCAACCAGACGGCGTCGTCGAGCAGCCCTTCGGTTTGCATGCGGTAGAACATGCGGTTGGGGGTGGTGCCATTGGGCACGTCGAGCAGGCGTTCCTGCGTGACGTGCAGTGGCTGCTCCAGGACCGAGTTGATTTTCCAGGCCGACCAGCCTAGCGCCAGACCGGCGAGGATCAGACCCATTTCCAGCAACAGCAGGAATTTACGTCTCACGAATTCAGGTTTCCAGTAACGTACGGGCAACGGCCTGCAGTTTTCGGGTAAGCGGGCCCGGCGACCAGTTTAACGCGGCAAGCCCGCGCACGGGCCACACGCCATAGACGCTGTTGCAAACAAATACTTCATCGGCCTGCTCCAGCGCATCATACGGCAGGTCGCAGACGTTGGCCGTAATACCCTGCAAGCGCGCCTGGTCGAGCAAGGCACCGCGCATGACCCCGGCCACGCCACAACGGCTGAGGTCGGCGGTAAAGAGCACGCCGTCGCGCACCAGGAACAGGTTGCTGTATACCCCTTCGATCACCCGGCCTTGCCAGTCACGCATCAGGCCCTCGGCATGGTCACTGTCCTGCCATTCGGCACGGGCCAGCACCTGCTCCAGGCGGTTGAGGTGTTTGAGCCCGGCCAGCAACGGTTGTTCCCCAAGCCGTGTCTGGCAGGGGAACAAGCGTACGCCCTGCTCGGCATGGGCAACAGGATAGCTGGGTAACGGGCCGCCCTGCAGGATACGCCGGGGCACGGCATCGGCAACCGGCGCGTAACCACGCTGGCTGTCGCCACGGGTGAGGATGAGTTTGGCTACCCCGTTGCCGAGCTGGCTGGCATAACGCAGCAATTCCTCACGCACCTGCGCCAGGTCGGCGCCAATCGCCAGCCGCTGGCAACCCAGCGCCAGGCGGGCGAGATGGCCGTCCAGCAGGCTGGGCCGGCCATGCCGAACGGCGATGGTTTCAAACAGACCATCGCCGTAGGCCAGGCCGCGGTTCTGCAGATTGAGCGCAGTCGCGGGCTGGCCGTCGATCCAGCTGAGCATCAACCGGCGAACCGGCGGAACACCAGCGAGCCGTTGGTGCCACCAAAGCCGAACGAGTTGGACAACACCACATCAATCGGCATGCTGCGCGCCTGGTGCGGTACGAAGTCCAGGTCGCAACCTTCGTCCGGTTCGTCCAGGTTGATGGTCGGCGGCGCCATCTGGCTGTTGATCGCCAGCACACTGAAGATCGCCTCTACCGCGCCAGCTGCCCCCAGCAGGTGGCCGGTCATCGACTTGGTCGAGCTGACTGCCAGCTTGTAGGCGTGCTCGCCGAATACGCGCTTGATCGCCGCCACTTCGGCAATGTCGCCCGCGGGGGTCGAAGTGCCATGGGCGTTGATGTAGCTCACGTGTTCCGGCTGGATGCCAGCATCGCGCAGGGCGTTGGCCATGCAGCGCGCAGCGCCTTCACCGGAGTCTGGTGGCGAGGTCATGTGGTAAGCGTCGCCGCTCATGCCAAAACCGATCAACTCGGCATAGATGGTCGCCCCACGGGCCTGGGCATGCTCCAGTTCTTCGAGCACCAAGGCACCGGCACCGTCGGACAGCACGAAACCGTCGCGGCCTTTGTCCCATGGGCGGCTGGCGCGGGCAGGCTCGTCGTTGCGGGTGGACAGCGCGCGCGAAGCACCGAAGCCACCCATGCCCAACCCGCAAGCGGCCATTTCGGCGCCGCCGGCAATCATTACATCGGCTTCACCGTAGGCGATATTGCGCGCGGCCATGCCGATGCAATGGGTGCCGGTGGTGCAGGCCGTGGCAATGGCGTAATTGGGGCCCTGCAGGCCCAGGTGGATCGACAGGAAACCCGAGATCATGTTGATGATCGAGCCCGGCACGAAGAATGGCGAAATGCGACGCGGCCCCGAGTCATGCAGGGTGCGGCTGGTTTCTTCGATGTTGGTCAGGCCACCGATCCCCGACCCCATGGCCACGCCGATGCGCTCGCGGTTGGCGTCGGTGACTTCCAGGCCGGCATTACGCACCGCCTGGAACCCGGCCGCCAGGCCGTACTGGATGAACAGGTCGAGTTTGCGGGCCTCTTTGGCCGACAGGTACTGCTCCACCTCGAAGCCTTTCACCGAGCCGCCAAAACGGGTGGAGTAGGCAGACAGGTCCGTGTGTTCGATCGGACCGATGCCACTGCGGCCAGCCAGAATGCCCTGCCAGGTGCTCGGTACATCGGTACCCAGTGGCGACAGCATACCCATACCGGTGACCACGACGCGTCTACGCGACACAGTACTCTCCTTTTCTAATAACAGAGTCTCTTGGCATTGCATTCAAGCGCTGGAATGAAATGGCAACAGGCTCTTGGTGCGCGGTGAACGAGGCGGCCTGGACAATACGCGGCGCTCGCAAAGAAAAAACCGCACGCCAGCGAAGGCAGTGCGGTTTTCCCCGACAAGTAGCGTCGACGGTAACGTCTTAAGCCTGGTGGCTCTTGACGTAGTCGATAGCAGCTTGAACGGTAGTGATCTTCTCGGCTTCTTCGTCAGGGATTTCGGTCTCGAATTCCTCTTCCAGAGCCATCACCAGTTCAACGGTGTCAAGCGAATCGGCACCCAGGTCATCGACGAAGGACTTCTCAGTAGTCACTTCTTCTTCCTTGACGCCCAGTTGCTCGGCGACGATTTTCTTGACGCGTTCTTCGATGGTGCTCATACCTAGTTTTCACTCCTAATGGATATATGCAGGCAGCTGGCCGGTGGCTAATTTTATAGAAAGACGTTCGCTTTTCAAGCTGAACCTGCCTTCAGGCTAGTCACCGCACCCGCTGTCTGGAATCTGATTGCAGCTTTATAACGGATTTTAGGCTCGCAGTATGACTCTTTTTTTACGAAATCCGTCACATTGAGTTGCAGGGTTACATGTACATCCCGCCGTTGACCGGCACGGTTGCACCGGTTACATAGGCTGCACCGTCCGAAGCCAGGAACGAAACCACCTTGGCAATTTCGTCGGCCTGCCCCAGGCGGCCCAGTGGAATCTGGGTTTGCAGGGTTTCGCGCTGCGCTTCAGGCAGTTCGCGGGTCATGTCGGTATCGATGAAACCAGGGGTCACCGAGTTGACGGTAATGCCACGCGAACCGACTTCACGCGCCAGGGCGCGGCTGAAGCCTTCCAGCCCGGCCTTGGCAGCTGCATAGTTGGCCTGGCCAGCGTTACCCATGGCACCGACGACCGAGCCGATGCTGATGATACGACCCCAACGGGCCTTGGTCATGCCACGCAGCACGCCCTTGGACAGACGGTAGAGGCTGTTCAGGTTGGTGTCGATCACGTCGAACCATTCGTCGTCTTTCATGCGCAGCATGAGGTTGTCGCGGGTGATGCCGGCGTTGTTGACCAGAATGGCCGGGGCGCCGAACTGCTCACCAATGGCAGCCAGTACCGCTTCCACCGACTCGGCGCTGGTCACGTTCAATTCCATGCCGGTGCCGGTAATACCGTGCTCTTTCAGGGTGGCGGCGATACGCTCGGCGCCGGAGGCCGAAGTGGCGGTACCAATCACGGTTGCGCCCTGGCGGCCCAGTTCCAGGGCGATGGCCTGGCCAATGCCACGGCTGGCGCCAGTGACCAGTGCAACTTTACCTTGCAGGCTCATGCAAGCTTCTCCAATTCAGGCCAGTGCCGCGCGGGTGGCGGCAACGGCGTCAGGGGTATTGAGGTTGTAAGTGGTCACGCCATCGGCGCAACGCTTGTTCAGGCCAGCCAGCACTTTGCCCGGGCCGCACTCGACCAGATTGACTGCACCATTGGCCGCCAGGGCCTGCACGCACTCAACCCAGCGTACCGGCTGGTACAGCTGCGCCAGCAGGTCCTGCTTGAGGGCATCGAGGTCGGCCGCGATGGCGGCGGTGACGTTCTGAACCACCGGAATCTGCGGGGCCTTCCACTCGATGGCGTTGACCGCATCGGCAAAGCGCTCGGCAGCTGGCTTCATCAGGGCGCAGTGCGAAGGCACGCTGACAGCCAGCGGCAGGGCGCGCTTGGCGCCTTTGGCCTTGCACAGCTCCATGGCGCGGTCGACCGCCGCCTTGTTGCCGGCGATGACCACCTGCCCTGGCGAGTTGAAGTTGACGGCACTGACCACTTGGTCTTCAGCCGCTTCGGCGCACAGCTCCACGACCACAGCGTCGTCCAGGCCGAGAATGGCGGCCATCGCCCCGTGCCCGGCAGGCACCGCTTCCTGCATCAGCTGGCCACGGCGCTCGACCAGGCGCACAGCGTCTTTCAGGCTGATGCTGCCAGCAGCGACCAGGGCGCTGTATTCACCCAGGCTGTGACCGGACACGAAAGCTGGCTTGGCACCGCCCTCTTCCAGCCACAGACGCCACAACGCGATGGACGCGGTGAGGATCGCCGGCTGCGTCTTGTCGGTCTGGTTGAGTTGCTCTTCCGGACCTTCCTGGACCAGCTTCCACAGGTCGTAACCGAGTGCTTCAGAAGCTTCCTTGAAGGTTTCGATGATCACTGGCTTCTCGGCGCCGAGCTCGGCGAGCATGCCCAGCGACTGGGAACCTTGACCGGGAAAGACGAATGCGAGAGATGCAGACATTGAACAAGCCCTTATGATCTTGTCGTCGGATAGGGTACGCCAGGCCTTGGGCCAGGCGCGGAATCTGAAAGCTTGGATGAAGACGCAGACCAAGCGGTCACATTTAAGCACTTCATCGGTGATATACCTAAGGTCTTTGTTTGCCTGCTCGGGCCCCGTCGTAGGCTAGAGCAGCAGGTCCTCCAAACGCCCGTGCAAACGCTGCGGCAGATTCTCCTGAATCTCGATCAACGCCCGCTGGATGGCACTCTGGAACCCCTGAACGCCCGCGGAGCCATGGCTCTTGATGACGATACCCTGCAAACCCAGGAAGCTCGCGCCATTGTGCCGGGCCGGGGCCAGGTCGGCCTGCAGACGCTTGAGCAGGGGCATGGCCACCGCTCCAGCAGCCCGCGCCAGCAAGCCACCCTTGAACAATTGCTCGATCCGCGCACCGATCATGGTGGCCAGACCCTCGCTGGACTTGAGCAGGATATTGCCAACAAAGCCGTCGCACACCACCACATCAGCCTCGCCACGGTACAGCCCGTCACCTTCGACAAAGCCCACATAGTTGAGCCCGCGGGCATTGTGCAAGAGGCTTGCCGCCAGCTTGACCTGCTGGTTGCCCTTGATGTCCTCGGTACCGATGTTCAGCAACGCCACGCGCGGGCGATGAACACCCAGGGCCTGGGCGGCCACCGACCCCATCACGGCGAACTGGTACAGGTTTTCGGCACTGCAATCGACATTGGCACCCAGGTCGAGCAACTGGCAGTAACCGGCCTGGGTCGGGATCGCCGCCACCATGGCCGGGCGATCGATACCCGGCAGAGTCTTGAGCACGAAGCGTGACAACGCCATCAGCGCGCCGGTATTGCCGGCACTGACGCAGGCCTGAGCCTTGCCATCACGCACCAGTTCAAGGGCGATGCGCATGGACGAGTCCGGCTTGCCACGCAGCACCTGGGATGGCCGCTCGTCCATGCCGACCACTTCACTGGCGGCGACGATTTGCAGGCGCGCGCGATCCGCAGCCGCAAGGCCGCTGACAAGATCTTCCAGGAGGGAGGGTTGACCGACGAGGGTCAGGTGTAACGAGGGGGTAGCGGAAAGGCAGGCAATGCTAGCCTGAACAATGCTGCGGGGACCGAAGTCCCCGCCCATTGCGTCGATCGCGATGACCTGAGCGGACAAGGATTACTCGTCAGCGCCCTTGTCGACCACTTTGCGACCACGGTATACGCCTTCTGGCGAAACGTGGTGGCGCAGGTGTACTTCACCGGTGGACTTGTCTACCGACAGCGCGTTTTCCGACAGAGCGTCGTGCGAACGGCGCATGTCACGGGCAGAGCGGGATTTTTTGTTCTGCTGAACAGCCATAATTGATTAACTCCTAAACGTTTGGGTCACGCTTTAACTGCGCCAAAACACTGAACGGGTTGGACCGCGATACCTCGTCCTTGCTCGATTCGGGCTCGTCTGCGCCCGCCGGCTGCTGGCATTCTTCCGGATGATGAGCAGGCACGATTGGCAGGGCGAGCAGAAGCTCCTCCTCGATTAGTGCCTGCAGATCCAAAGGATCTTCGCCCAGTTCCAGCACGTCATAGCCTTTCGGCAACGACTGGGTATTCGCACCCTCCTTCACCACAGCGTAACTGCATTCGCTATGGATCGGCAGGGTGACCAGCTCAAGACAACGCTGGCAAACCATTTTGACTTCGACGTCCAGCTCGCTGTGGATAACCACCACGTGCTGTTCATCTCGTTCAAAATCGAACTTCGCCTGCACCGTACCGACATTGTCGGAAAGCGGGTCGCAGAGTCTTTCCAAATCAGCGAGCTGCAGCGAACCGTTAAGGGTTACGCCACGATCGGCTAATTTGCGCGGGTCAACGTGAGGTGGAATCGGGTCATTCAACATAGGCGCAGCATAATAGGGATGCCCCCCGCCCCTGTCAAAGGAAATTAGGCGGCATCGTGCGTGATAGAATTTGTTCAACTGAATCAGGAGTCTACCATGCTTCCTCTGTTACTGGCTTCCAGCTCTGCCTATCGCCGCGAACTGCTTGCCCGCCTGCAGCTGCCTTTCACCTGGGCAAGCCCCGACATAGACGAGCAGCGCCAGGTCGACGAGCCGGCGTCAAAGCTGGTGCGGCGCCTGGCCAGGCAGAAGGCCGAGACACTGGCGGGCAACCACCCCGGGCACCTGATCATCGGCTCGGACCAAGTGGCCGTACTGGGCGAACAGGTGCTGGGCAAGCCACATACCTTCGAGCGCGCTTGCGAGCAATTGCTGGCGTGCAGCGGGCAGCAGGTGAGCTTCCTGACCGGGCTGGCGCTGCTCAACAGCGCCACCGGGCAATGCCAGGTCGATTGCGTACCGTTTACCGTGACCTTGCGCGAACTGAGCCGGGAGCAGGTGGAGCGCTATGTAGCGGCGGAGCAGCCGCTGGACTGCGCTGGCAGCTTCAAGGCGGAGGGGTTGGGGGTGAGTTTGTTTCAGAGTACCCATGGCTGCGACGCCACCAGCCTGATCGGGCTACCGTTGATTCGGCTGGTGGACATGCTGACCAAGGAAGGGGTGGTGATTCCTTGAGGGCCTGGGGCCGCTTTGCGCCCCATCGCCGGCAAGCCGGCTCCCACAGATACTGCACAAGTTTTGAGAACTGTGGGGCGCCTGTGGGAGCCGGCTTGCCGGCGATGGGGCCTGAACAGGCTATCAGCGCAGCTGTGGCCCCTGGAAGCCCATCCACATGGCCAGGTGCTCAGCCACACTGGCCCCGACCCGCTTGGAGAAGCGGTCAAACGGCGATTCCTGCACGGTGAAGTCCACCAGCTCCTTCTCGCCCACGATCTCGCGGGCCACATAGCTGGCACTGCCCAGCCCATCCACCAGCCCCAGCGCCTTGGCCTGCTCACCCGACCACACCAGGCCACTGAACAGCTCCGGGTGCTCCTTGTCTTTCAGGCGCTCGCCACGGCCCTGCTTGACCATGGCGATGAACTGGTTGTGCGTGGTGTCCAGCACCCCTTGCCAGAACCGCGTCTCCTCGGGCTTTTCCGGCGAGAACGGATCAAGGAACGCCTTGTGCTCACCCGAGGTATAGGCGCGGCGTTCGACACCCAGCTTTTCCATGGTGCCGACAAAGCCATAGCCGGCCGCCGTTACCCCGATCGACCCCACCAGGCTGGCCTTGTCGGCGTAGATCTCGTCTGCGGCACTGGCAATGTAGTACGCACCGGACGCCCCCAGGTCGGCGATCACCGCGTACAGCTTGATGGCCGGGTATTCGGCACGCAGGCGGCGGATTTCGTCGTACACGTAGCCGGCCTGTACCGGGCTGCCACCCGGGCTGTTGATGCGCATCACCACTGCCTTGGTCTTGCTGTCCTTGAAGGCCTCACGCAGGCTCTTGACGATATTGTCTGCGCTGGCTGCCTCCTGGTCGGCAATCACGCCGCGCACCTCGACCAGTGCGGTATGGCTGGCACCGCGCGAGGCGGCCTTGTCCATATCCATCAGCGGCGAGAACAGCGCCAGGATGCCGAACAGGTAAACGAAGGTCAGCAGCTTGAAAAAAATACCCCAGCGCCGTGAGCGGCGCTGCTCCTGCACACTGGCCAACAGGGTCTTTTCCAGCAGTTGCCAGCTCTTGCGCTCTTCGCGCTCCCCGGGCTCGGCCTCGGGGGCTTTCCATTCGTCTGCCATGCTCACCTACCTTGGAAGTGGAATTGCGGCCCCAGCCAACCACTCGCGCAGCTGGGAAAAATGCTCGATGCACACCTGCGGGCCGAACTCGGCCAGCGCCTGTAACGACATGGCACCATAGCCCACGGCCACCGAATGCATGCCGGCATTGCTGGCCATTTGCAGGTCGAATGCAGAATCTCCGACCATCAGCGCTCGCTGCGGTTCTACACCACAATGGCCGAGAATTTCCTCGAGCATCAGCGGGTGCGGCTTGCCGCGGGTTTCATCAGCGGCGCGGGTAATGTCGAAAAACGCCTGCCAGCCGTTGGCCTTGAGCACCCGATCCAGGCCGCGACGGGCCTTGCCGGTGGCCACCGCCAGGCGGTAACCCTCGGCGCGGAAGGCGTCAAGCGACTCGCTCACCCCCTCGAACAGCGGCGAAGGCTGCTGATCCAGGGCGGTGTAGATATCAGCGTAATGCTGACGGAAGCTTTCGACCTGAACGGGCTCCAGGTGCGGGTACAGGGTATGGATGGCCTCGTCCAGGGCCAGGCCGATGATGCCCTTGATCGCATCATCACTGCGTTGCACCTCACCGGCACGCACGGCAGCCGCGTTCATGGACTCCACGATGCGCCCGATGGAGTCGGCGAGCGTGCCGTCCCAGTCGAAGATCAGCAGTTCATAAGCTTTTTTCATAGGTCACGGCGCACTCAGCCGCTCCACCGTCTTGGCCCAGACTTCGTCCACCGGCGCCTCAAGCTTGAGCTCGCCACCGTCCGGCAGCGGCACGGTCAGCGCGTAGGCATGCAGGAACAGGCGTTTGCCACCCAGCTCGCGAATTTCGCGGCTGAAATCTTCGTCGCCGTATTTGTTGTCGCCGGCGATCATGTGCCCGGCATGCAGGGTATGCACGCGAATCTGGTGGGTACGCCCGGTGATCGGCCGCGCCTCGACAATGGTGGCGAAATCGCCGAAGCGACGCAGCACGCGGAACAGGGTCAGCGCCTCCTTGCCCTCATCGTTCACCTCGACCATACGCTCGCCCGAGCGCAGGTTGCTTTTGAGCAGGGGCGCGTTGACCTGTTTCTTGGCCGTGGGCCAGTGGCCCCGCACCAATGCCATGTAGCGCTTGTCCACGCCATCACCGCGCAGCGCCGCGTGCAAGTGGCGCAGCATGCTGCGCTTCTTGGCGATCATCAGCAGGCCGGAGGTGTCGCGGTCCAGGCGGTGCACCAGCTCCAGCTCCTTGGCGTCGGGGCGCAGCTGGCGCAGCGCCTCGATCACGCCGAAGCTCAGGCCGCTGCCGCCATGCACGGCGATGCCGGCGGGCTTGTTCATCACGATCAGCGCCTTGTCTTCATAGACGATGGCCGCCTCCAGGCGCTGCAACAGCCCCTGGGCAACCGGTGCCGGCTCGTCGCGCTCCGGCAGGCGGACGGGCGGCACCCGCACGATATCGCCGGCCTGGATCTTGTACTCGGGTTTCACGCGGCCCTTGTTGACCCGCACCTCACCCTTGCGCAGGATGCGGTAGACCAGGGTCTTGGGCACGCCCTTGAGCGCCGTGATGAGGAAATTGTCGATGCGTTGGCCGGCAAGCTCCGGCGCGACTTCGATCAGCTGTACGCCGGAAGTCGGAGGGGTATTGGTCGTCATGGCGGGAATCATAACAATTTTTTATGGAATTGAAGCACTTAATCATTGCTGCTATAGTCGCGAACGCCGCCAAAAGTGGCAGGCCAGCAAAACCAGGCCCTGGGCCGGTTGCTGACCTACGCAATTCTCCAGGACGCGAGGCCGTCCTACGGGGTTTTCGCCAGTTTACCGAATTGCCTGGA
Organism: Pseudomonas sp. CJQ_9; assembly: GCF_043106615.1. Taxonomy (NCBI): domain Bacteria; kingdom Pseudomonadati; phylum Pseudomonadota; class Gammaproteobacteria; order Pseudomonadales; family Pseudomonadaceae; genus Pseudomonas; species Pseudomonas sp. CJQ_9. Next base: position 26,212 of record NZ_JBICMS010000074.1, read on the forward strand.
ATCGCCACCAGCGCTGTGTAGAGAAGACCGAAAAAAACGACAAGTGTGGTTGTTCACCTGCTTACCCGATTCTTTTCGTTGTAGCTCTGCCCGCCCCGTCGCTTCCACGCAACGCAAGGCGAATGCTCCGGAAACAACAGCCTTGGACATGTAATGGCGTCAGCTTCCCATTCGAAGCTGGCGAAAAATGCAACCCGTTGCGGATTCAGCGCGCGGCAGCACCCGAATTATCAGGGATACGTGCAGGGTGGAGATGCACAGCCCTCGGACCGTGTAGCACCGCGTCCGGCCAGCAGCCGATTGAAGGCTGGTGAGCGGATAAGGTCCTGAACAGATGCCCCCGGGCGTCCACGGCTGACGGTTGATTCCTCCTCCTGACTGAGTGCACAAGGCCCGCTTGGTTGATTCGGATACCCATTCGAAGCCACCGGGGCCTTGTTGGCACCGCAGCAAACAGGACGCGTCGTCGCGACAACGGCAGGCTGGGCAACCGGCTGGTGCCGAACGTTGCTCGACACGGGGGTGGCCCGGCCACCCTTTGCGCACCTTGGCACCGACCATGAGACGTCGTGTGTGCCGAACGCCGTTTCCGGCAGCCCGGAAACCGACGGTACAACATGAAAAGAATGCTGATTAACGCAACTCAACCCGAAGAGTTGCGTGTAGCCCTGGTGGACGGCCAACGTCTCTACGACCTGGACATCGAGTCCGGCGCGCGTGAGCAGAAAAAGGCCAACATCTACAAAGGCAAGATCACCCGCATCGAACCCAGCCTCGAAGCCGCCTTCGTCGACTTCGGTTCCGAACGTCACGGCTTCCTGCCGCTGAAAGAAATCTCCCGCGAATACTTCAAGAAAACCCCGGAAGGCCGGGTGAACATCAAGGAAGTGCTCAGCGAAGGCCAGGAAGTCATCGTTCAGGTCGAGAAGGAAGAGCGTGGCAACAAAGGTGCCGCCCTCACCACCTTCATCAGCCTGGCCGGCCGCTACCTGGTACTGATGCCCAACAACCCGCGCGCCGGTGGCATCTCGCGCCGCATCGAAGGCGAAGAGCGCAACGAACTGCGCGAAGCCCTGAACGGCCTGACCGTACCGGGCGACATGGGCCTGATCGTGCGCACCGCCGGCCTGGGCCGCAGCAGCGAAGAAATGCAGTGGGACCTGGACTACCTGCTGCAGCTGTGGACCGCCATCAAGGAAGCGTCCCTGGACCGCGCCGCGCCGTTCCTGATCTACCAGGAAAGCAACGTCATCATTCGCGCCATCCGCGACTACCTGCGCCAGGACATCGGCGAAGTATTGATCGACAGCATCGACGCCCAGGAAGAAGCCCTGACCTTCATCCGCCAGGTGATGCCGCAGTACGCCAGCAAGGTCAAGCTCTACGAAGACAGCGTACCGCTGTTCAACCGCTTCCAGATCGAAAGCCAGATCGAAACCGCCTTCCAGCGCGTGGTCGACCTGCCGTCCGGGGGCTCGATCGTGATCGACCCGACCGAGGCCCTGGTGTCCATCGACATCAACTCGGCGCGCGCCACCAAAGGCAGCGACATCGAAGAAACCGCCCTGCAGACCAACCTGGAAGCGGCCGAGGAAATCGCCCGCCAGTTGCGCCTGCGTGATATCGGCGGCCTGATCGTCATCGACTTCATCGACATGACCCCAGCCAAGAACCAGCGCGCCGTCGAAGAGCGCGTGCGTGAGTGCCTGGAAGCCGACCGCGCCCGCGTGCAGGTGGGCCGCATCTCGCGCTTTGGCCTGCTGGAAATGTCCCGTCAGCGCCTGCGCCCATCGCTGGGTGAAAGCAGCGGCATCGTCTGCCCACGTTGCTCCGGCACCGGCATCATCCGTGACGTCGAGTCGCTGTCGCTGGCCATCCTGCGCCTGATCGAAGAAGAAGCCCTGAAAGACCGCACCGCCGAAGTGCGTGCCCAGGTGCCAATCCCGGTGGCAGCGTTCCTGCTCAACGAAAAGCGTAATTCCATCACCAAGATCGAGCTGCGCACCCGTGCGCGCATCATCATCCTGCCGAACGATCACCTGGAAACCCCGCACTTCGAAGTCCAGCGCCTGCGCGACGACAACCCGGAAGTGCTGAACAACCAGTCCAGCTACGAAATCGCCGCCAGCGAAACCGAAGAAGCACCACAACCGACTGCCACCCGTACCTTGGTTCGCCAGGAGGCGGCAGTGAAAACCGCCCCGGCCCGCGCCAATGCACCGGTACCGGCCGCCGCCGAAGAGCAGCAGCCTGCACCTGCCGCCCCCGCGCCGAGCGCGCCGGAGCCAAGCCTGTTCAAGGGCCTGGTCAAGTCGCTGGTCAGCCTGTTCGCCGGCAAGGACGAGCCTGCCGCTGCCCCGGTCGCCCCTGCCGCCGAAAAACCGGCCGCCGAGCGCAGCCCACGCAACGAAGAACGCCGCAACGGCCGTCAGCAAAGCCGCAACCGCAATGGCCGCCGCGACGAAGAGCGTAAACCACGCGAAGAGCGTGCTGAGCGCGCACCACGCGAAGAGCGTCAGCCACGCGAGGAACGCGCTGCGCGTGAAGAACGTGCGCCACGTGAAGAGCGCGCCCCGCGCGAAGAACGTGCACCACGCGAAGAGCGTGCACCACGTGAGGAACGCGCCCCACGCCAGCCACGCGAAGACCGCCGTGGCAACCGTGGCGAAGAGCGCGTGCGCGAACTGCGCGAGCCGCTGGATGCCACCCCGCCAGCCGAGCGTGAAGAGCGCCAGCCGCGCGAAGAGCGCGTAGCCCGTGAAGAGCGTGCCCCGCGTGAAGAACGCGCGCCGCGTGAAGAGCGAGCACCACGTGAAGAACGCGCGCCGCGTGAAGAGCGAGCACCACGTGAAGAGCGCGCCCCGCGTGAGGAGCGTGCACCACGTGAAGAACGCGCCCCGCGTGAAGAGCGTGCACCACGTGAAGAACGTGCTCCGCGTGAAGAGCGCGCCCCGCGCCCACCCCGTGAAGAGCGTCAGCCACGCGCGGCCGAAGAAGCGGCCGAACAGGCTGCCGAGCTGGCCGAAGAGCAACTGCCGAATGAAGAACAACTGCAAGACGAGCAGGAAGGCACCGATGGCGAGCGTCCGCGCCGCCGCTCGCGTGGCCAGCGTCGCCGCAGCAACCGTCGTGAACGTCAGCGCAATGCCAATGGCGAGCTGATCGACGGCGAAGAAGAAGGCAGCGACGAACAGCCACAGCAGCACCAGGCCACCGAGCTGGGTGCTGAACTGGCGGCCGGCCTGGCCGTGACTGCCGCTGTCGCTACCAGCAACATCAGCAGCGACGCCGAAGCCCAGGCCAACCAGCAGGCCGAGCGCGCCACCGCTGACGTCGTTGCCGCTGCAGCAACCGACAACAGCGAAGCCGCCCAGCCGGTTGAGCAGGCTGAAAAGGTCGAGCAAGTCGAAGTTGGCACCAAGGTTGAAGAAGTGGCCGTGGCCCCAGTGGTCGAGCAGCCGGTCAGCGAGCCTGTAGCCGTGGTCGAGGCAACTGCCGAGCCAGTGGTCGAAGTCGCGCCACAACCGGTCGTCGAAGAAGCGCCTGTTGTCGAGCCGGCCGTGGCTGTCGAAGCTCCGGTAGAAGCGCCAGCTGTCGAAGCCGGTGAAATCGAGCAGGCCCCGACCGTGGTCGAGGCTGCGCCGGCTGCCGAACAGCCTGCCCCGGTTGCCGAAGCCCAGCCAGAAGTAGTGGCCGAGCCTGCACCTGTGGTTGTCGAGCCTGCGCCGGTCGCGGCCCCAGCCGTGGTAGAGCCTGCCACTGTCATGCTGGCCAACGGCCGTGCGCCGAATGACCCGCGTGAAGTTCGCCGCCGCAAACGTGAGGCCGAGGCTGCCGCCAAAGCCGCGCAGGAAGCTGCTGCAGCCGCCGGAGAGCCAACCCTGGAAACCGCCGATGAGCAAAAGCCTCATCATGGTTGATAGCCAAGGCTGAATGAAAAAGCCCCGCCAGTGCGAACTGGCGGGGCTTTTTCTTGGCCTATCACTTTATGTCAGCGCCGGCGCTGCCCTTTGTAGGAGCGGCCTTGTGTCGCGATGGGGCGCGTAGCGGCCCCAGATTTCAGCGTCAATGCAAATATTCCTGGGGCCGCTTTGCGCCCCATCGCGACACAAGGCCCGCCCCTACAGGTTCTGCACCGCCCTCTAATGCAGCGGTAAACCTGTGGGAGCAATCAGTACAGGTTAGGCTCCATCTCCAGCTCAACCCCGAACCGTTCGAGGATATCGGCCTGGATCCGTCGCGCCAGCGCATGCATCTGCACCCCGCTCGCCTGGCCATAGTTAACCAGCACCAGCGACTGCAAACGATGCACCCCGGCATCACCTTCGCGATAACCCTTCCAGCCCGCCTGCTCGATCAACCAGCCCGCCGCCAGCTTCACCTGGCCATCAGCCTGGGGATAAGCCACCACGCCCGGGTACTGCGCACGAATACGCTCAACCAGTTGCGTCGATACCACCGGGTTCTTGAAGAAACTCCCGGCATTGCCCAGCTCTGCCGGGGCCGGCAGCTTCTCGCGACGAATGCTGCAGATCGCATCACTGATCGCCTGCGCGGTCGGCGTAGCCACCCCCTGCTGGGCCAGGCGTTGGCGCACCGGTCCGTAGTCCAGGTGAGCCTGCAAAGTACGACTCAAGGCGAACCGAACGCGCAGGATCAACCAACGCCCAGGGTTACGCTTGAACAGGCTGTCGCGATAACCGAAGGCACATTCCGCCAGATCGAAGTCCCGCAGCTCGCCAGTTTCGCGATCCAGAGCGGTCAGACCAACGAACACGTCCTTGATCTCGACCCCATAGGCCCCCACGTTCTGCATCGGCGCGGCGCCCACGGTACCGGGGATCAGGCTGAGGTTTTCCAGCCCGCAATAGCCCTGCGCCAGCGTCCACTGCACGAACGGGTGCCAAGGCTCACCGGCCTCGGCCTCGACCACGATGCGCTCGCCATCGTCGCTTAGCACGCGGCGGCCACGGCTGGCCATGTGCAGCACCAGCGCGTCGATATCGCCGGTCAACAGCAGGTTGCTGCCGCCACCGATCACCAGCACCGGCAGGCCGCGCTGGTGCGCCTGCGTCAGCGCCTGGCGTATCTGCTCGTCATCATGCGCCTGGCTGAAGTACCGCGCCTTCACGTCGATGCCGAAGGTGTTGTAAGGCTTGAGCGATACCTGCTCCTGCCATTGCCCGGTCATAACCGCCCCTTGATTTCCAGCACCAGCGCCTGGCAGGCCGATTCGATCAGGTCGAGTACCTGCTCAAAGCCATCGGCGCCGCCGTAGTACGGGTCAGGCACTTCATCCAATGCCGCACCATAGCGGCGCAGGAACAGGTCAAGCTCGCCCGTCGCCGTTGGCGGGCGCAGGGCACTCAGGTCGCGAAGGTTGCTCTCGTCCATGGCCAGCACCAGGTCGTATTCGGCGAAGTGCCGCTGCTTGACCTGCTGCGCGCGTTGCCTGGACAAGTCATAGCCACGCGCCTGCGCCGCCTTGCAGGTGCGGCTGTCGGGTGGTTTGCCAACGTGCCAGTCGCTCGTACCCGCAGAGGCCACATGCACGCGGTCGGCGAGCCCGGCAGCCTGTAGCTGGTGGCGCAGCACGCCTTCGGCAGTGGGCGAGCGGCAAATGTTGCCCAGGCACACGAACAGTACGCGCATCAGGCCTCCAGCAAGCGCCGTACGCGCTCCAGGTCTTCAGCGGTATCTACGCCCACGGCAGGCGCTTCGATCGCGTCCTCGACGTGGATGCGTACACCGTGCCACAGGGCACGCAACTGCTCCAGGGCTTCGGTCTGCTCCAGCCAGCACGGGCCCCAGCTGACGAAGTCGTGGAGGAAGCCCACGCGGTAGGCGTACATGCCGATATGGCGGCGGTAAGGTACGCCGGCGGGCAACTGGTCCTGGCCTTTGGCGAAGGTGTCACGCGCCCACGGCAGCGGCGCCCGGCTGAAGCTCAGGGCAAGGCCATGCTTGTCGCTGACCACCTTCACCGCATTGGGGTTGAACACGGTTTCCGGCTCATGGATCTGCTCGGCCAGGGTGGCGATGGCCGCTTGCGGGTGAGCAGCCAGGTTGGCAGCTACCTGGTCGATGATCACCGGCGGGATCAGCGGCTCGTCACCCTGCACGTTGACCACGATGGCATCGGCCGCCAGGCCCAGTTGCGTCGCCACTTCAGCCAGGCGGTCGGTACCCGACTCATGGTCGACACGCGTCATCAGCACTTCGGCGCCAAATGCCTGGCAAGCTTCGAAGATGCTGGCATCGTCGGTAGCAATGACCACGCGGCTGGCCGCGCTCTTGCGCGCCTGCTCCCATACATGTTGCACCATCGGCTTGCCGGCGATGGCCAACAGCGGCTTGCCTGGCAAGCGCGTGGAACGCAGGCGGGCAGGAATCACCACGGTGTAGTCAAGGCTCATTTGTCCAGGCGCTCGTCGTCGGTCAGGGTACGTGCCTCGCTCTCCAGCATGACCGGGATACCGTCGCGAATCGGGTAGGCCAGGCCGGCACCCTTGCTGATCAGCTCGGTCTTGTCGGCGCTGAGCTTGAGCGGGCCCTTGGTGATCGGGCAGGCGAGGATATCGAGCAGTTTGGTGTCCATTGAAGGCTTCCTTTAGGCCAGATGGCCAGAAATGAAAACGGGCTCAGGGCTGGTGCAGCAAACGCTGCAGTTGGCTGTCGAACCAGGCGCTGAATGCCGGCGTGGGCTGTGCTTCGACAGCCAGGTACCACCAGTCGTCGGCGGCGAAGGCGCGGCATTTCACGGCGTCTTTCTCGGTCATGACCAGCGGTAGCGGTGGGCTGAAGGCCAGGCTCCGGGCGCTGAATTGTGCATGGTCGGCAAAAGGGTGCGGCAGCGGCTGCCAGTTTAGCCCCAGCAGGGTATTGAAGAAACGTTGCGGGTTGCCGATACCGGCCACCGCGTGCAGGCGCTGGCCGGCGGGAAAATGGTCGAGTGCGCGGCGCTCGCCGCTGCGCAGGTTGACCAGTGCGGATGGCTGCAGGCGCAGGCCAAAGCCACCGGCACGGTCTTCGCCGGCACCATTGAACAGCACCGCGTCGGCGCCCTGCAGGCGTTCGGCAGGCTCGCGCAGCGGGCCGGCCGGCAGGCAGCGGCCGTTGCCCAGGCCACGCGCGGCATCGATCAGGACCAGCTCCAGGTCACGTGCCAGGCGGTAGTGCTGCATGCCGTCATCACACAGGATCAGGTCCAACGGTTCACTGGCCAGCAGGGCCTGCACGGCCCTGGCGCGATCTGGGTCGATCATCAGCGGTACCCCACTGCGCTGCACGATCAGCAGCGGTTCGTCCCCGGCCTGTTCGGCCGACTGGTCGGCCAGCACCCGCCACGGCAACTGCGGCGGTTTGGCGCCATAGCCACGGCTGACCACGCCGACTTTCAGCCCCTGCTGGCGGCAATGCTCGATCAGCCAGAGAATCATCGGTGTCTTGCCGGTGCCACCCACGGTGATATTGCCCACCACGATGACCGGCACCGGTGCGCGGTAGCTGGCACTTTCACCCTTTAGAAAGCGCGCGCGCTTGCGCGTGACCACGCGGCGGTACAACGCCTCCAGCGGGCGCAGCAGCGCCAGCGCCGGGTGCCCGGCGTACCAGGCGGCGAGCAGGCGGTCGGCGATAGCCATCAGGGCGTGCCCTGGGCCGCCTCGACGGTGGTCATGCGCAATTGGCTGAAGCCGAGCTTGCCGGCAGCATCCATCGCAGTGACCACAGCCTGGTGCGGGGTCTTGCCATCGGCACTGATGGCCAGCGGCAGCTTGTTGTCACCACCCGACTCACGCTCGATGGCCTCGCTCAGGGTGGCCAGGTCGCTCTTGGGCAGCAGGTGGTTGTTCACCGAGTACACGCCTTCGGCGCTGATGGTGATTTCCACCAGCTTGCCCTGGTCGGCCGGCGCCTGCTCGGCACTGGCGGCCTCTGGCAGCTCGACCCGCAGCTGCGTTTCACGGGTGAAGGTGGTGGTGACCACGAAGAACAGCAGCAGCACGAACACCACGTCGATCAGCGACGCCAGGTTGATGTCGACGTTCTCCCGCTGGCGATTGCGCCGGAACTTCACGCCTTGCCTCCAGCCACTTCCACTTCGCGGTCGCCCTGCAGCACTTCCACCAGCTTGATCGCCTCCTGCTCCATGCCCACCACCAGTTCATCGATGCGGCGCAGCAGGAAACGGTGGAAGAACACCGCCGGAATACCAACCATCAGGCCCGCCGCCGTGGTGACCAGGGCCTTGGAAATACCACCGGCCAGTACCGCGGCGTTGGCGGTCATCTGCGTGCCCATGAAGGCACTGAAGATGTCGATCATGCCCAGCACGGTGCCCAGCAGGCCCAGCAGCGGGGCCATGGCGGCGATGGTGCCGAGGGTGCTGATGTAGCGCTCCAGCTCGTGAATGACGCGCGAAGCCGCCTCTTCGATGCACTCTTTCATGATTTCGCGGCCATGGCGCGAATTGGCCAGGCCCGCGGCGAGGATTTCACCCAGTGGCGAATCGGCGCGCAGCGCCTTGAGCTTGTCACTGGTGAGTTGCTTGTCCTTGATCCATATCCAGACCTGGCCGAGCAAGTGTGGCGGGGTGACGCGGCTGGCGCGCAGGGTCCACAGGCGCTCGATGACGATAGCCATGGCAGCGATGGAGCTCAGAATGATCGGCAGCATCATCCAACCACCGGACTTGACCAATTCCCACACAGTAAACGCCCCTTCGGATAAAGGCCGCCACTCTACCATAGGCACGGCGGAGGCTCATCTGCCGGAGGTCAGGGAGCATGCCTTGGATGGGTATCAGGGCTGACAGGGGCATGCCTTGGGTGGGTATCAGAGCTGACAGGTGCATGCCTTGGGTTTTCCAGCGCCTGTGAGACCGAGCGCCGCCCGCGCGGCGCATCGCCGGCAAGCCGGCTCCCACATCTGTTTCGGGCCAGTTACTCCTGCACCTTAGGCGCGCGCACCCTTGGTGCATGGCTGGATATTGATGAAAGACAGAGGCGACACCTTCAATATCGAAGGGAACGAACAAGGCGCGCAGCGGTGAGTTCACAGGAGAGACTGGCTCAAAACAGATGTGGGAGCCGGCTTGCCGGCGATGCGCCGCGCGGGCGGCGCTCGATTTCACAGGCGCTGCAACTGTCATGGCGAACCCCTGGGGCATAGAAAATGTCATGGCAAGCACCTGCAAGCCCCTCCCCTCACTCCCCCCGACCCCGCCAGAACCGCCGCTGCCCCCGCATCCCCTCAACCTCCCCCCACCCGCCCAACACCAACCGCAAAGCCCCCTGCACCGCCGTGTCATGCACCACCACCCCATGCCGCCGGTACCGCTCCACCACCTGCGCATGCGGGTGCCCAAAACTATTGTTGCGCCCCCGCGATATCAGCACCCCACGCGGCGCCGTGGCACGCATGAACATCTCGCTGGAAGAACTGCGGCTGCCATGGTGCGGCGACTGCAGCCAGTCAATGCGTGGCGCGTCGGTCGCCGCCAGCCAGGCACGCTCCGCCCCCGCTTCCATGTCGCCGGCCAGCAACAACCGTTCCCCCTGCGCCTCGACCAGCAACACACAGGAGCGGTCATTACTGCTGCGCCCATCCGCCCAGCGCCACAGCGAAAAACGCACGCCATCCCATTCCCATTGCTCGCCACTGGCACAAGGTTGCAACTGAACATCATCCAGCGCTTCCCCACCGATAACCCGCTCGACCGGCAAACCCCGCTGTATCGCCCCAGCACCGCCGGCATGATCGGCGTGGGCATGGCTGATGAGCATCACGTCCAGGTGACTCACCCCCAACTTGCGCAAGGTCGGCAACACCACCCGCTCCCCCAGGTCGTAGTCGCCCCTCGCCGGCCCGGCGTCATACAGCAGGTTGTGATGCCGGGTGCGCAACAGCACCGCCAAGCCTTGGCCGACGTCCAGTTGCCAGACCTCCACCTGCCCGAAAGGCACCGGCTCGCGGGGCACCCAGAGGGCCAACAGCATCACCCCGCCCAACCCTCGCAGCGGCACGCCACGGGGCAGCAGCACCAGCAAAGCCCCCAGGCAGACCAGCAGCCAGGCCCATAGCGGCAGGGCTGGCGGCACCCATGCCGGGCGTTGCTGCGCAACCAGCGCCAGCACCTGAAACAGCACATCCAGCAAGCCACCTGCCAGCCACAACAAGGCCTCCCCAGCCCCACCCAACGGCAACAGCAAGGTACCCAGCAAGGCCAACGGCAGTACCGCCAGGCTCACCCAGGGCACCGCCACCAGGTTGGCCAGCGGCGCACTCAGGCTCACCGGCAAGCCCACAGCCAGGAGCACCGGCAACAAACCGATGGCAATCACCCACTGCGCCCGCGTCCAGGCTTGCCATGGCCGCCATGCCCCCAGGCGGGCACTGAAGCAAAACACCAGCGTGGCCACGGCGCCGAACGACAGCCAGAAGCCCGGAAGCAGTGCCGCCAGCGGCTCGACCAGCAACACGGCCACCAGCGCCAGCAACAGTGGCAGGAACGCCCCCAGGTGCCGAAAACGCAACCGCCACAGCAACACCACGGCCAGCATCAGGCAGGCACGCTGTACCGGCACCCCCGCGCCGGCCAGCCAGCCGTAGGCCAGTGCCGCCCCCATGGCCAGCGCGCAGGCCGAGGGCAGCCATGGCAGACGCGCGGGCCACAGCCCCCAGCGGGCCAACCCGGCGACCAGGCCATAGAGCAAACCGGCGACCAAGCCAATGTGCTGGCCGGAAATCACCAACAAGTGCACCGTGCCGGTGGCCTGCAACGTCTGCCAATCTTCCCGCGCAAGACCGGCCCCGTCGCCGAGCACCAGGGCCACTAGCGCGGCCTGCCGGCCGTTGGCATCGACCGCCAGCAAGCGCTGGCGCAGCGAGTCCCGCCACCCATAGCTGGCCGGCGCCAGCAGTTGCCCCGCCTTCACCGTACCGGTAGCACCGACCCGCCGGGCCAGCAGCTGCGCTTCACGGTCCGGCCCATGCGGGTTCAACAACCCTGCCGGGCGCTGCAAGGTCACTGCCAGCCGCCACTGCTCGCCAGCCCGAACCGGCGGCCCGTCGAACCAGCTGACCTGCAGGCGTTGCGGCAATTCGGCACGGCGCGAACGGGCGGCCTCCAGCTCGAAACGCACACCGTGCGCAGTGCGCGCCGGCAAACCGACCACCCGCCCCTCCAGCCACAAGGTGCGGCCATCCAAAGCGGCCGCCAGGCGGTCATCCACGGCCTGCTGGGCAGACCAGCTGGCCCAGCACAGCCCCAACAGAAAACAGCCCAATGGCCACCCGCGGGTGAACAGGCAGACGCCAGCGCAAGCCGCCAGCACCCACAACCACCCGTCCGGTGGCAATGCAGGAAGAAAGCCCAGGCACAGCAGCCCGAGCGCAAGCGCCAACATCCCTGTGCGCATGAGGTAGAGCTCCAGAAGCGAAATCACCTTCTGAGGCATAGCCCAATTGCCGGCACGGCTTGCTCAACAATTGTCACAAACTCTGAACGAGGCTGAGCGGGAATAAGGGCATACTGCCCGGGTCAACGCTCCGGGAGCCTACATGCCGCGCCGACTTTTCAAACGCTACATGCCGGACCCGACCAGTATTCGGGAACACAAGTCCTTACGCTTTTTCGGCAAGTTGCTGCACGACCCGAACCTGTGGCACCTGAACCGCCATTCGGTGGCGCGGGCCATGGGCGTTGGCCTGTTCGCGGCACTGATCCCGATGCCGGCGCAGATGCTGCTGGCCGCCGCGCTGGCCATTCCAGTGCGCGGCAACCTGCCGATCGCGGTGAGCCTGGTATGGTTGACCAACCCACTGACCATGCCGCCGGTGTTCTTCGTCACCTACATGACCGGCGCTTGGCTGATGCAGGTACCACCGCGCACATTGCCCGACGAACTGACCTTCGAGTGGATCACCGACCAGCTGTCGACGCTGTGGCAACCCTTCCTGCTCGGCTCGGTGGTGTGCGGCGTGGTGCTGGGCATCCTTGGCTACTTCGGCACCATGCTGTACTGGCGCTGGTGGGTGGGCCGGCAGTGGCGGCGGCGCCAATGCCGGTGCAAGGCCTCAGGCGCGCATGCCGCGGCCGCTGACCAGCAGGCGCACACACAGCAGGTAGAGCACCGCGGTGGCCACCAGCATGAAGGTGATCGCCGTACCAATGCTGATATCCGACACCCCTAGGATGCCGTAGCGGAATGAGTTGACCATGTGCAACACCGGGTTGGCCAGCGACACGGTCTGCCAGAATGGCGGCAGCAGGTTGATCGAATAGAACACCCCGCCCAGGTAAGTCAGTGGCGTCAGCACGAAGGTCGGGATGATCGAAATGTCATCGAAGTTGCGCGCGAACACCGCGTTGACGAAGCCCAACAGCGAGAAGATGGTCGCGGTCAGCAGCACCACGGCCACGGTCACGCCCAGGTGGTGCACCTGCAGGTCGGTGAAGAACATCGACAGGATGGTCACGATCACCCCCACCGCCAGGCCACGCAACACGCCACCCAGCACATAACCGACGAGAATGATGTGCGGCGATACCGGCGACACCATCAACTCTTCGATCGAGCGCTGGAACTTGCTGCCGAAGAAGCTCGACACCACGTTGCCATAAGAGTTGGTGATCACCGACATCATGATCAGCCCGGGCACGATGTATTGCATGTAGGTGAAACCACCCATGTCACCGATCTGCCGGCCGATCAGGTTACCGAAAATCACGAAGTACAGGACCATGGTGATCGCGGGCGGCAGCAGGGTCTGCGGCCAGATGCGCAGAAAACGCCGCACTTCACGGTAGACGATGGTGTTCAGGGCGACCCAGTTGGTACGCAGTTCCACACTCATACGGCCACCTTCGACAGGTTTTTTTCCACCAGGGACACGAACAGCTCCTCGAGTCGGTTGGTCTTGTTGCGCAGGCTTTGCACTTCGATGTTCTGCAGGGCCAGCTGGCCGAACAGCGCGGTAATGCCGATGTCCTTGTCCACCTGCACTTCCAGCGTGTGCGGGGTCAGCAGCCGGCAAGGGTAGCCTTGCAACAGCGGCGCCGTGGCCAGGTCCTGCTTGAGGTCGAGGACGAAGGTTTCGACATGCAGCTTGCCCAGCAACTGGCGCATGCTGGTGTTCTCGACGATGGTGCCGTGGTCGATGATGCCGATGTTACGGCACAGCTGCTCAGCCTCTTCCAGGTAATGGGTGGTGAGGATGATGGTGATGCCCTTCTGGTTCAGCTCGGTGAGAAAGCTCCACATCGACCGGCGCAGCTCGATGTCCACCCCGGCGGTAGGTTCGTCCAGGATCAGCAGGCGCGGCTCGTGAATCAGCGCGCGGGCAATCATGAGGCGGCGCTTCATGCCACCAGACAACGAACGCGACTGCACGTCGCGCTTGTCCCACAGACCCAGCTGGGTCAGGTATTGCTCGGCGCGCTCTTTGGCCAGTTTGGGCGGGATGCCGTAGTAGCCGGCCTGGGTCACCACGATATCGAAGGTTTTCTCGAACTGGTTGAAGTTGAACTCCTGCGGCACCACGCCCAGGCAGCGCTTGAGCGCGGCGGGCTCGCGGTCCAGGTCATGGCCGAACACGTTGACCGTGCCGCTGGTCTTGTTCACCAGCGTGGACAGGATGCCGATGGTGGTGGACTTGCCGGCGCCGTTGGGGCCGAGCAAGGCGAAGAAGTCACCTTCGGCAACGTCCAGGTCGATGCCCTTGAGGGCCTGGAAGCCGTTGCCGTAGGTTTTGGTGAGCTGTCGGATGGACAGGGCAGAACTCATAGCGGGTCACTTACCGAAGAATAAGGTGCAGGACACGCCAGATAACGTCACTGGCGCAGTGAGTGCGGCCAATGGTGCAAGGCCTGGCCGCACAAGTACAGTCATGTGTATTGATAGTGACTATCGAAACAGCCGTGGTGTTCGATTCAGGTCAACGCCGTCATCACCGCAGCCTGGTAGGCCGGGCGTGCCTTGAGTCGTGCGTACCAGTCTTCCAGATGCTGCATGGCCGGGCGCTCGATGGGCAGCTCGAACCAGGCATAGGCGAAGCACCCCAGTGGGATGTCGCCCATGCCGATCTGGTCACCGGAAAGATACGGTTGCTTGGCCAGGGCTGCATCGGCCATCGCCAGCAGCTCGGCACAGCGTTTGTGCGCAGCGTTGATCGCCACCCAGTCGCGCTGGTCTTCCGGGGTACGCAGCAGGCCCCAGAACAGCGGGCGGAAGGGGGTTGCCAAGGATGACGTGGTCCAGTCCATCCACTTGTCGGCCAGGGCGCGCTGGCGTGGGTTTTCCAGGTACCAGCCTCGCTCGGCGCCGTACTCGGCGCACAGGTAGCGGACAATGGCGTTGGACTCCCACAGGACCAGGTCGCCGTCCTCCAGCAGGGGCACCAGGCCGTTGGGATTGAGCGCGCGGTAGTGCGGCTCGTTGACCACGCCGAAGGCGCCGCCGGCGTCGATGGACGCGAAGTCCAGGCCCAGTTCGTGGGCAATCCACAGCGCCTTGCGCACATTGCTCGAATTCTTGCGGCCCCAGATCTTCAGCATGGCAACGTCCTTATGAATGTGGAGGGCTGCACAGTCTACTCCAGAGTTTTCTCGCCTGTACCGGCCTCCTCGCGGGCGCGCCCGCTCCCACAGGTGTCTCACCAGTCTCGAACCCTGTGATATCCCTGTGGGAGCGGGCGTGCCCGCGAAGAGGCCGGCACAGGCTGAAAATATCCTGAAACTCCCACCGCCACACCCTGTCACTGTTCTGACCCTGCCGTTCACAGCGTTGCGTCTAAGCTATCCGGGACGGCTCAAGCCCTTGGTTCCAAGGAGGACCGATTATGTTGCTGTTATGGTTGGTAGTGCTGGTGATCGGCGCGGCATACCTCACGCACCGGCGCCTGGCGCCCCTGCAGATTCTCGGCAGCGTGGCGGCCTATGCCCTGCTGATGAGCATTTTCAGCAGCGCCCCCGGCTGGCTGCTAGCGCTGATCTGGATCGTGCTGGCGCTCAAGGTAGCCCTGGTGGCGCTGCCCGACTGGCGCCGCAAGGTGTTCACCGGCCGGGTGTTCAACTGGTTCCGGCGCACCCTGCCGCCCATGTCGCAAACCGAGCGCGAAGCGATCGACGCAGGCACCGTCTGGTGGGACGGCGAACTGTTCAGCGGCCGCCCCGACTGGCGTACCCTGCTGGCCTATCCTGCACCAAAGCTGACCGAGGAAGAACAGGCCTTCATCGACGGCCCCACCGAAGCGCTCTGCGCAATGGTCAGCGACTGGCAGATCGGCCAGGACCTCGACCTGCCGCCCGAAGCGTGGGCGCATATCAAGTCGAACGGTTTCTTTGCCCTGATCATCCCCAAGGAATATGGCGGTAAAGGTTTCTCCGCCTATGCCCACTCCCAGGTGGCGATGAAGCTGGCCACCCGCAGCGGCGACCTGGCCTCGACCGTGATGGTGCCCAACTCCCTGGGGCCCGCTGAGTTGCTGCTGCACTACGGCACCGATGAGCAACGCAACCACTACCTGCCGCGCCTGGCCCGTGGCGAAGAAATCCCCTGCTTCGCCCTCACCGGCCCATTGGCCGGCTCCGACGCTGGCGCCATGCCCGACACTGGTGTCATCTGCAAAGGCCAATGGCAAGGCGAAGAAGTCCTCGGCCTGCGCCTGAACTGGGAAAAGCGCTATATCACCCTCGGCCCGGTGGCGACCCTGCTGGGCCTGGCCTTCAAGGCCTACGACCCGGACCATTTGCTGGGCGAGCAGGAAGAACTGGGCATCAGCCTGGCCCTGATCCCTACCGACACCCCCGGCGTCGAAATCGGCAAGCGCCACCTGCCGCTGGGCGCTGCCTTCATGAACGGCCCCAATAGCGGCAAGGACGTATTCGTGCCACTGAGCTTCCTGATCGGTGGCCAGGCCATGCTCGGCAAGGGCTGGATGATGTTGATGAACTGCCTGTCGGTGGGCCGCTCGATTTCCCTGCCCGCCGTCGGCACGGGGGCGGCCAAGTACACCAGCCTGGTCACCGGCCAGTACGCCAATATCCGCGAGCAGTTCAATGTGCCGCTGGCGGCCTTCGAAGGCATCCAGGAATCCCTGGCACGCATCGGCGGCAACGCCTGGCTGATGGACAGCGCCCGCCTGCTGACCGCCAAGGCCGTGGACCTGGGCGAAAAGCCCTCGGTGCTGTCGGCGATTCTCAAGTACCACCTTACCGAGCGCGGCCGTGAATGCATCCAGCATGCCATGGACGTGCACGGCGGCAAGGGTATCATCATGGGCCCGAACAACTACCTGGGCCGTAACTGGCAAGGGGCGCCGATCTTCATCACCGTCGAGGGTGCCAATATCCTCTCGCGCAACCTGATGATCTTTGGCCAGGGCGCCATCCGTTGCCACCCGTTCGTGCTCAAGGAAATGGCCCTGGCCGGGCGCCATGACCACGACCAGGCACTGCGCGAGTTCGACGACCTGTTGATGCAGCACATCATGTTCGCCGCTGGCAATGCGGCCAGCACGCTGGTATTCAACCTGGGGCTGGGCCGCCTGGAAAGCGTGCCCGGTGATGCATTGAGCCAAGGCTACTTCCGCGCGCTCAACCGCCAGGCCTCAGCCTTCGCCCTATTGGCTGACCTGTCGATGATGCTGCTGGGCGGCGCACTCAAACGCCGCGAGCGGCTGAGCGCACGGCTGGGTGATGTGTTGAGCTACCTGTACCTGTCCAGCGCTGCACTCAAGCGCTACCACGACCTGGGCTCGCCGGAGCACATGCGGCCATTGCTGCGCTGGGCCATGGAAGAAAGCCTTGGGCAGGCGGAGCAGGCCCTGGACCGGTTGCTCGACAACTTCCCCAGCCGATTTGTGGGTTGCGCACTGCGTGTGCTGGTATTCCCCTTCGGCCGCCGGCATAACGGGCCGAGCGATGAGCTGGATGCCGAAGTGGCGACATTGATCGGCCGCAGCAAGGGTGATCCCGCACTGGAAGAGCTGCTAGCCGGTTGCTTCAGGCCCCAGGCCGAAGGCGACCCAGTGGCGGCCCTACAACGGGCTAGCGACCTGCTGGATGAAGCCGCGCCTCTGCATAAGGCGCTAAACCATGCGATCAAGCAGGGCCAGGTCAGGGCCGCACCTAGGCAGCCGCTTATCGAGGCAGCAGTCGAAAGCGGTGTGCTGCAGCCTGGCGAAGGGCAACGGCTGTATGCCGCGGAGCAAGCGCGCCGGGCAGTCATCGATGTGGATGCCTTCGACAAGGAGCAGTTGTTGCCTGAACCAGGCAAGGTGCGCTGAACCAGAGCGGGGGGAGCAGGCTTGCCGGGGACAAGGCTCGCAACGCTCCCCGCTTTTCAGCCCCAGGCCGAACCGGCGTATACTCCGCGCCCGTTTCAACCAATCGAGGATCGCCCCATGGCCACCCCCCACTTGGAATACCACCTGCAACTGCTCAACCACCTGCGCACCATCCTGGCGGCCCTGGGTGATGCCGAGCAGGTCCCGGAGGAAAGCCACACCCTGTTCCTCGACCGCTTCGATGAACTGCTCACGCTGCTGCCGCAGGACCCGCTGCACAGCCAGTACCTGGGCCAAGACCTGATCTGCCAAGTGATCCAGCGCTACCCGCAGATCGCCCATCTGGTGCCGCGGGATCTACTGTGGTTCTTTGGCGGCGATTGCCTCCACTTCATGCCCGATGACGAACTTGCCCTCTATCAGCAACTGGAAGAACGCCGCTATGAGGCTGAGCAGAACGACGAACCTTTCGACTGGCATGCGGAAAAGCAGTTGCTGAACGCAGCGGGCGCAGTGCCCCGCCACTGACAGGCCTGGCGCCTGGCATTTACCCGCTGGGGTTGGGAAGTATCACCATCCAGGTTTCCCCTCGGCCTACATACTTCTCCACGCCCTATCCATACGCTGATCGGGTTCCAAGCATGCTCCGGCACTTGGAACGCTGCGTGCTCCTCAAGCAGCCCGCCCACCTCTCAACGTAAGGATAAGGACATGAACAAAACGCTTATCGCGCTCATCTTCAGCCTGGCAAGCAGCAGCGCATTTGCCGCCACCGAAACCGGCAAAATTCTCTTCAAGGGCCACATCAATGGGGGCAGCACTTGCCCCATCGAAGTCGTCGATCCGGGTTTGGGCGGCACGGGCTGGGTAGATCTCGGGGTATACCCAGTCAAGTACTTCACCAATAACGATTCTACCACCGATGTCGCGTTCGCTCTGCGAGTCGAAGCCGATGGCACCTGCGTCGTCCCACCGGGTGGCAACGCCAAAGTGCAATTCGACTCGGTGAACGGTGATGCGGGGGCCAGCAGCGAATACTACGCCATTCGCACTGCGGGTGCCGGCGGCCTGGCACTGGAAATCAAGGATGATGATTACGACTCGATCCCTCCACGCACTGATTCCAAGGATTACCCGGTGGCATCCACCGGCATCACCGACCTGAAGTTCTATGCCTCGCTGAGAAAGACTGGAACCGTGACTGACGGGGCTACCAACGCAGATGTGAACTTCATCGTCGCCCTTCCTTGACCCTCTGTCCAGATGCCGCTGTGCATCTGGACGCTCCAATCACCGCGACTCGGTCATTTTTATGCGTTCCTTCACTCGCATCTCAACGTTATTGGGGGGCTGCATGCTGCTTTTCAGCAGCCTGCAGAACACCGCCCAAGCTGCCCTCACCATCAGCAGCACGCGCATTGTCTACGAGAGTAGCCAGCGCAGTGCTTCGGTGGTAATTGCGAACCCCAGTCAACGCGCCTTTGCCGCGCAGGCCTGGATCAATACCCTGGCCGATGACACCACCACGGCGGTTCCATTCGTGACGTCACCGACCCTCTTCCGGCTAGCCGCTGGCAAGCAGCAGTCGGTTCAGATCAGCGGGTTGCCAAACGACCTGCCCGAAGACCGTGAATCGCTGTTCTTCTTCAACCTGCAAGAGGTTCCGCAAGCGGTCGACAGTCAACGCAACGCCCTGAACATCGCCTTGCGCACGCGCATCAAGTTGTTTTACCGCCCAGCCGCCGTGCAGGGCAACCCGGCCAACCAGCTCGACCAGTTGCAGCTTTCCAGAACCGTGCGCAACGGCAAAGCGCGCCTGACGCTGCGCAACCCCACCCCCTACCACTACACCTTCAGCCGGCTGGATCTGATCAAGGGCAAACAGCAAAAAGCCGTGCCTGGTGTAGACATGCTGCCGCCCATGGCCGAACTGAGCTACGCGCTGCCAGACGGGCTCGACGGCCCCGGTCTGCAGGCCATCGTCGCGGTGATCAATGACTATGGCGGCACCAGCAAGCCGCTGACGTTACGTGTGAACGACACCCCCTGATCTACCGCTCCAACGAAGGAACTTCAATGATCCTGCAACCCATCGGGTGCAGGCGTACGCGCCTGCGCCGCGTTTACCCCATGCTCCTGTCCCTGACGGCTGCCACGCTGGTGCCCCCCCCATTTGCGCTGGCAAGCGCTGAATTCGATGCCAGCTTTCTGCATCTTTCCCCCGGGCAGCCAAGAACGCATGCCACCCACGCCCTGCACGGGCTTTCAGAACAACAAGAGCTGCCGCCTGGGCGTTATTCGGTGCAAGTGCTGGTCAATCTCAGCCCGGGCGGCATACATGAACTGACCTTCGAGGCAAGGCCCGACGGGCAACTGCAGGCGTGCCTGGCGCCTGAACTGCTGGCCGAGCTGGGCCTGAGGCTGGACGCCATCGCCGACCCCGGCGCGCTGGCCAGCGCCTGCCTGGACTTACCCAGGCTAGTGCCAGGCGCACTGGCCACCTTCGACGCAGGCAAGTTGCAACTCGCAATTTCCATTCCGCAGATCGCCATGCGCCGAGATCTGGCCGGCCAGGTTGATCCGGCACAATGGGAAGCAGGCATTCCGGCGGCATTCGTCAGTTATCAGGCATCCGTGCAGCAAAGCGGCAGCCGCGCATACGGCACGCAGAACAGCCAGGACTTGTACCTCAACAGCGGTATCAATCTAGGCGGCTGGCGCCTGCGCAGCAACCAGGCCTGGCGGCGCGACCACGATGGCCGGCAAACGTGGGATCGCTCATCAACCTACGCCCAGCATGATCTGCCCGGCACCTGGGGCAATATCACCGTGGGCGAAACGTTCAGCGGCAGCGATGTCTTTCGCAGCGTGCCGGTCACCGGCGTGCGCCTGGCATCCGATACCGACATGCTGCCTGATTTGCTGCGCAGCTATGCGCCCACCTTGCGTGGGGTGGCGCAGACGCGGGCCAAACTCGAAGTATGGCAAAACGGTTACCCGATCTATTCCACCTACGTCAGCCCAGGCCCCTACGCCATCGACGATCTCAACGTGGGGGCCGCAGGTGAGCTGGAGGTGGTGTTGACCGAGGCCGATGGCCAGGTGCGGCGCTTCATCCAGCCTTACGCCAGCATCACCAACCTGCTGCGGCCCGGCGTTACGCGCTACAGCACTACACTGGGGCGCTACAACCCGGCTTATGGCAACCAGCAGCCACTGCTGTGGCAAGGCACCCTGGCCAAAGGCATGGTGTGGAATGCAACGTTGTACGGCGGCTTGATGGCCAGTGAGGGCTATACGGCTGAAGCCGTGGGCATCGCGCGCGACCTCGGGAGCATCGGTGCGCTGTCGTTCGATATCACCCATGCCCGCAGTGATCTCGCGCCGGCCGAGCCACAAACCGTACAAGGCATGAGCTACAGCGCCAGATACAGCAAGGCATTCAACAGCGGCACCCATGTGCGCTTCGCCGGCTACCGCTACTCGACCCGCGGCTATCGCGACTTCGACGAGTGGGTCAGCCAGCGCAGCAGCGACCGCTTGTTCCTTGGCAGCCGGCGCAGCCGCCTGGAAGGTTCGATCAACCAGCGCATTGGGGAGCGCAGCACGCTAAGCCTCAGCCTGTCGCAACAGGACTACTGGCAGCGCCGCGACAGCCAACGCCAGTTCCAGCTCAGCTTCAGCACTTCGCACAACGGCATCAGCTACAACCTACATGGGTCACAGTCGTTGACGCGCGACCATGCGGCGACCGACCGCCAGTTCGGCCTCAGCGTTTCGATACCGCTGGAGTTTGGCCGCAGCAGCAGCCTGAGTCTGGACGTGCAACATTCGGCCCACGGCACATCGCAGCGTGCAAGCTTGAGCAGCCAGGTCGAGCGCCTGAGCTACAACGCGTCGATAGCCTCCGACGCGCAGCGCCAGCAGGCCGCTGCGCTGTCCTTGGCCTATCAGGCGCCCCAAGCCACCCTGGGCGCGGGCCTGTCTGCGTCGGACAACCACCGTAGTTTGTCGCTGAACATGAGCGGCGCGGCCCTGCTGCATGCCGATGGCATGGAGTTGGGACCGTACCTGGGCGAGACCATCGGCCTGGTAGAGGTACCGGACATTCCCGCAGTGGGGGTACGCAACCATGGCGCAAGCCGCACCAACGCTAAAGGTTATGCGTTGGTACCGCACTTGCGGCCGTACCGGCTCAACCAATTGGTACTCGACACAGACCAACTGGCCCCGGATGTTGAAATCGTCAATGCCACCGCCGATGTGGTGCCACGGCGCGGGGCGGTGGTCAAAAGCCGCTTTGAAGCTCGAAAAGCCAATCGCGTTGTGCTCACGCTGTTCGACAGCAACCAGTTGCCATTGCCTTTCGGTAGCCAATTGCACGATGCCGAGGGCAGCGCGCTGGGTATGGTTGGCCCGGCAGGTCGCGCCGTGGTGTCGCTGCCCGATGGCATGCAGCAGCTCGAGGCCCGCTGGGGTGAGGCGCCAGACAGCGGCTGTAGTTTCCAGCTAGACCCACAAGCCATTGCGCCAGACCAGGGCTATCGCTTGCAGTCATTGCTCTGCGAATGAAAAGCCCCACTCCAGTACCTACGCCCACAATCGCCCCATAACAGCAGGACCATTCATGAATCGCTATATACCCCTGGGGCTCATCGTCATGTTATTTGCCGGTGGCCAAGTCCGTGCTGGTGAAAGATGCTCATGGTCGGAGGGTACCCAACCCACGAACTTGACGCGTGTCCTCCCCGGAATCATGCATGTCCCCCTCAACGCCACGCCAGGCGATGTGATCGGCACACCCAACCAGCGGGATTTCACCGTCTCGTCCCCAAGATCGACGATGCTTTGCTTCAACGACGGCGACGTGCTCTGGCGCTACGACACGCATGCCAACTCGGTATTCCCGGATCCGTTGCCACCGGTGGCAGGTGAGCCGTCCGATGGCTACATCCTCAACACCAATATCGATGGCGTCGGCGCCAGAATTCGCCTAAGAGAACCTTTCAACGGCTCACACCCAGGTTACTTCATGCCCGAAGGTGGGCCTGGCAATCCGTTCATTCCCTTCAATTCGACGTTTCAGTACAACAATCAAATAGGCGGGTTCACGCTCGGCGGAGTGTGGAATGAGGTGACGCTGGTCAAGACAGGCGACATCGCCCCCGGCCAGCACCACGTCGACAGCGAACTGTTCACCGGGCATCTGAGTGCCCAGGGGCTGGGGCTGGTGACGCGCTATCGCTTGCAGGCCACGGTGTTGCAAACCCAGTGCAGCCTTATTGGTGACCCGGTCGACGCCAATCCGGTTGACCTGCAGCCATGGGACAAGTCCCACTTCGTTGCCAAGGGCACCACGACCGCGATCATCCCGTTCTCGATCACCTTGAGCAACTGCCAGACAGACCCCGGCGGCTTGACGCGGGCCAGCATCGAACTCGATCCTGCCGACGGCTCAAGCCCGGTCCCCGGTCTGGATGGGGTATTCACCCTGACAACGGACTCCACCGCTGAGGGGGTGGGTATCCAGGTGCTGAAGGACGACGGCAGCCCCTTACCCCTCCAGCGCGAAGAGGACCTCAAGGCGATCCAGAATGGCACCACCGAGCTGAACTTTGGCGTCCGCTTCTATCAGACCGACGATGCCAGCGCCGTGCGCGCAGGTGAAGCGAAGGGCGCATTGAACTTCACCATCCGTTACCGCTGACAGCAAAAAAACGACAACCAAGGCGACACACGCCTTGGTTGTCGGGATCACGCTCGGCGCCAGCGTCACGCCGGGCCGTTGGTCGAAGTCAGAACGTTCATCGGATCGTAGCCATAGTCATGCTGGCGATTTTCGGCATCGGTGACCCTCCTCAGGCGATTGAGCGCATCGTATTCCAGCACACGCCCCGCATCATCGACGGTCATGTTGCCATTCGGATCATAGGCCAACTGGATTTCCGCCGGATAAAGATCAGTGAAGGTGTTGGTGATCCGTGAAAGCTGCGCAGGATCATCGTCGTTATCAAACCAATAGATCGCACGATTCTCCCCCCCCTCGAAGCGGGTCAACACCTGCCTGATGTTATCCAGCGCATCGAAACCGAACACCTGTTCAGTGATCTGTTTGCCATACGGATCGACAGGGCACAACTCGCCAGAGCACGCGTATCCGGTCAGGCGGCCGCGCGTGTCGTACTTGTAGGTTTCCTTGCGCAATTCTGTGGTGCCTTGCAACAAGGTACGCTCGGTGATCCGGTCAAACTCGTCATAGTCCTGGCTCAGCACCTGCGCCGGGTGCTGACTGAAGGTGAATGTGCGTGAAACCTCTCGCTCTAGATCGTCGTATGTCAGTTCGGTTTTCAGTGCGTTTACGCTGCCAGGGGTATTGTCGAGCGTTTCATAACTCAAGGTCCGGCCGAGCTCGTCATACTTGAACAGGCTGCTCAGTTCGCCTAACGTTGTCAGTTCGAGCCGTCCAGCGGCATCGTAATCATTGACCTGAACCTGCTCCAGAACATCCCGGTACTGCTCCATGCGCCCTTGCAGGCTGTAGACATATTCCATTGCGTACTCACCACGCTCTTCTTTATGCACTTGCCCGGTGGTGTAGTAGCTACGTGTAAATGCCTCTCCTCCTTGCTCGCTACAGCTTTTGAGACGTGCATTGTGCTCGTCGAATACATAGCTTGCCTCAGTTCCAGCCAGTGTCCTGGCTGTCGGCTCTGTTGTCAGATGGGGGCGATAGCTATAATGGATCGCTCCCATCGGCGTAATCACCTCGTTCGGCTGCGATTCACCGGGCCCGTATTTCAGAATCTGCCGACGCCCACCGGTGATGGACAAGACCTTGCGGCCCAGGCCATCGAAACCTTGCTCACCCAGCAACAGGTCATTCACTCGGATACTGATCGGCAGGTCCTGATCAGAATGCGCAGCATAGGCCCTGTGCACCACGTCGCCTTCGCGCAGGCTATGCGTCAACAAACGATCGAACCCATCGTAGCTGAAAGTTTCCTCCTGTTTTTGCGCTGCAGTGCCCAGCCCCGACACCTCCTTGATCTTGCGCCCGAACCCATCGTAATCGGTTCGCGTCTCGCTCTTAAGGACGGTCTCTTGCTCATCATCTGGCTTTTCCTTGACCAAGCGGCGAAGTGTGACTGGCAATTCAAAACGGTTCAACTGGGTCTGCGTGACCCCCGTTTTGCGACCGTTCTCCAGCTCAGCGCCTTGCTCGTCGAACATCTGCTGGCGCCATTCGCGCCTGATCGGGCCAATAGTGCCGTCGCCGATCGGGTCGGTGTGGGCGAAGTCGGCTACACCATCCGGGCCAATTACACACAATTGCTCACCCCATTCGTCGTAGCGATAATGACTGGTCAGGTCCAGGTCACCCTTGGTGAGCCAGTCGATCTCGGTTTCATCCTTCAATCGGCCCCAACTGTCATAGTTTGCCCTGTAGGCAGGTTTGGTCGACCTCTCGGCCTTGGGCGTGTACTGCGCCTGAGGCAGTTCAAGCATCCTGGTTTCCCGCTCTTCCCTGACGGTGCGGTTCACGCCATCGAAGTACGCCACGGTCATCACATCCTTCACATCGAACCGGGTCTGGGTCGCCTGCTCGCCGTCATTGGCGCACAGTGCATATTCGTATCGGCGAAATGCTTCTTCCTCCTTACCCGGGCTGACGATTTCACGTTCCACGCGAAGCAGCGCGTCCCACACGGTCATGATCTCTGTGTCGGTGTCGTCGCGGGTGAGCACCACTTCACCCGTTGCCAGCGATTGCTGGGTCCTGATTTGCTTGCTCGTAGCGTCAAAGCCGGTAACCAGCTGGTGGTCTTGCAGCACGCGCATGGCGCCACGGACCAAGGGGCCGGCGTGCTTGGCAACCCCCCAGTTCAGCGTTTCGTAGGTGTAGGCGTGCTCAGTCAAGGTATCCAACGTGTCCGGTTCATCCGTCGCACCTTTTTTCGGGTTCGGATAGCTGATCACTTGCCGCTTCAGGCGACCATGCTGCAGCGGCACAGCCGCAACGACGGTTTCATCCGCCACTTGCTCGAAACAGTGGGAAGTGGTGTTTGAATTATCCCCACTGGTGAAGGTTTCGACATCTACCGCCAGCCAATGCGTTTGCCCGGTCTGCGATTGGCTGGCGGTCAGGGTTGGCAGTTGCTGCCAGGTATAATGCGTGGTGCGCACCGGCGCCGCGCCGGAGTGGCCGGCGGCCGGGCGCTGATTCTTTTCCTTCATGTACATGACGAAGCCTTCGTCATGCCCGGGGAAACCTGGCTCCTTGGCGCTGTACCACTGGTAGGTGTCCTCCACACCACTGACGGCTTTTTGTGTCAGGAGATTACCGTAGTCGTCGTAGGTACTGGCCTCAGACAGGGTGAAATTGTTGCCGGGGTTGTTCACAAGCCACCAGCGTGTATCGATGCCGTGGGCTAACTGGCAATAATTCGGCTGTTCCCTGAAAAAGCCAGACCTCAATGCATAGGTTGTCTTGACCTCCTTGATCTGGTTACCGATGACTTCGGTTCCAGCAGCATTGCGCTCATCGCCCAGATAGGTAGTTTCCGACGTCAGCAAGTGAAACTTGTTGAACTCGCGGACGATGCTGCGTACCGGTTTTTCATCGACCCACAGGGTCTCGGTAGTGGCATAGTCATATTCGATGACTTGGCGAAACAGGTTGTCCAGGCCATCGTCGGCCCAGTCCAGCCGGATGTTGCCACCGAGGAAGTTATGGTCATCGGCGCCGTAGGTGTAGCGTGTGTCGATCGCCGGTTGCCCATGGCCTGGGTGCTGCACATGGCGGGTTACCCGCGGCAGTGGGGTCAGGCCTGAACCGATCGGGAACTGGTGGCCGCCATCGCCGTAGGTGATTTCTTCGAAACCGCCGGTCGGGGTGCGTACCTCACGCAAGCAATAGAGTCCGCGCTGCTCGCCATAGGAAAAGCGCCAACTCGCCAGGTTCTCGGTGGGCAGTTCGATGCGCTCCACCCGGCTGTCGCCGTTCAGCACCAAGGTGTAGCTGGCACTGCCGGTGTCGCTTGGCAGTGTCAGCGTGACGCGTTTGCCTTGGCCTCTGGGGGTCACCTCGAACACCACGTCGTCGCGCATGTCGGTGATTTTGCTCAGCATCGGGAAACCGGCATGGTTGGTGTATTCGAGGTCGAGCCAATGCCCCTGCGGGCTGAAGATGCGTGTCGGCACGGCCCTGGCATTTTCGCCCGTGCCTTTTGGCTCGAGCACCTCGACCACGCCGGAACGGTGCACCACGCGCCATTGGCTGTCGCTGTCCTCATACAGGTGGAAGGTGTCGATTTTCTTTTCCGACATGGTCAGCTGATTGGTCGTACCCACTCGGCCGTCGGCCTTGAAGGTTTCGCCATTGGCCAGGGAGATGATCCGCCGCCCGCGGTTGAAATCGAATTCGCTGGTGCGCAGAGTCCACCCTTTACCGTAGCCACTGTCTTGAAGACTGAGTGGACTGTAGCGCACCACAACGTCAAACTCGGGCCCCAATTGGTCGTTACCGGAAACACTGCGCAGGTTGGCAGAAAACGTGTACAAGCCTGTGCGCGGATCCACGCCACCCGACAAGTGGCTCATGAAATTGAAGGCATTTGAATGAACTAAACGGTCATTAGACATAGTGATGTTCTCCACACCGATGTCAAAAAGTCAGTAGTCGATGGTGACACAGGACAGTTTTCCACCCACACTGCCCTTTTCATATTTACCCGTTTGGTACATGACCCCCGCCGTCACGATATCCCCGGCGTTGTAGTTCTTGAGGTCCGATATTTTCAGCCAACCCGTTGTGGTCGGATTTATATAGATACGAAGCTGGAAATGCCAATCCCCACCCTCCTCTCTGCAATCGTCTTCCGCATGCAGCGTAATTAATGCTGCCGAGGGGGCGTTATCGACACGGTAAAAATACATATCATCATTTGTACAGGAATTGTTATCCCCTCCGTTGAATTTGTACGTGCCCTTCTTGATCTCGATTGAACATGAATTTTCATCGGGCTCGCCATTTTTGCCACCCGCAAAATAAATGAGGGGGGTATGTTGCGGCTTGAACGAGCCATCAGCTTGCGTTGGGCTCGAACAAGCCCCGATTGACAAACAGGCCAACGACAGCCCCAGGCTCAACATAATTGAACGGTATTTCATGGCAACGCTCCCACAAAGGATATTGAACCGGCCGGCTTCAATAAAAAGCGGCCGGTAAGTTTCATACTGGCGTGAACAGGCTATGTTCAATGTAATTCCGGTGACCAGGAACTGAGGCAGGTCGATAAGCGAAGCGCCGATAATGTGCATTACCCTTACGGTCACGCAGCAGCACCACGATATCTCGCGCAAGTAGGTCGCGTACTTCCGTGCCTGGTGCCTGGTACCTGAAATCGGGCACCCGATGATTGGTGATGACCAGACTGCCTTCTTCGAAGTTGGTCAGGCTTACCTTGGTCAAGAGCTCTTCGCGGTCCTTCATCAAGGTAAACAGTTGCTCATCGAATTTGATACGGACATCCCCCGATGCCCAATCGTCCCCATCGTCTCCATCGCCATCGCCATCGCCATCGCCATCGCCATCGCCATCACCATTGCCAGCGTCCTCGCCCTTACTCTCGGACAACCTGTCGCGGAAAATCGAGCCGGTAAAGCTGAACATGATTTCGTTGCTGTGCTCGGACTCCCAACGAATCATGGAGCGGTTGATAGGGGCGTCCTTATTTGGCTCTTTTACCGTCTGCGGCAGGAATTCGACGGTTTCGAAACGGCTCCCCATCAGCTTGAATACCCAATAGTCCAGGGTTCGCAGATGGTAGTCGAAGTCTGGGTCCCCCGGATCGTTCGGACCGCCCGCTCCACCCTCTACACGCACACGGGTGAATGTATAGTGTTCATTACCGAAGTCTTGGGGTGACACCGGTAGAATCATCACCAGGCCATTCTCTTGTCCGCTGTCTTTATCGGAAGACTCTATGCCGCCCTTGTCAGCAGCGAACGTGCTGTAAAAGGTGGTCACCGTGCCCGCACGCTCTAGACAATGAAGGTAGATATCTTGCCGGGTAATGGCTTCTTCGTTGGCAGAGACCTCGGCCACGCCCCCCATGGCCAGTTCGAAGCGGTTGGGCACCTGGCGTGTCGCCCATAGGGCCTCGTCGGCCGGTTCCAGCCCGCCGCTCAGGCTATCGGTAGACAACGCCTTCAGGCGCTGTTTGCTGATCAGCGCGTTCAAGCCGATATTGGCGCGCTCGTTAGGGCTGAGACGATAGAACTTGCCATCCACCGGTTCGGTCTCGATGACCGCCTGCAAGCGTATTGACTGAAAACCGTTGTTGAGCAACTGGCCCTTGGTCTCATTCTCTTGCCCGCCCGGCACAAAAATTTTGTAGGTCAGTATCTTTTGCCAGGAGGGTTCGTCTACCAGGGGGGGCTCGCCGAACTCCAACAGGCTATAACCGGCCGCCAGCACCACGCCGTTCTGCACCAGCTCGCACGTCACCACGCTGGTGCCCTGCTCGTCGCCAGCAGGCGCAGTGTAATTGCCCGTCGCATCCAGCGTCCCCGGCCCGGCGAGTTGCCAGCGCCTATGCGCACCTGGCAGCAGGTCCGCATCCCGTTCAGTCAACGACACAACCTCACCTGGCTGCAGGCCGACAGCACGTACGGGGTCAATCACCATCGATTGCAAACCATTGAGCATGACAAGCGCTGACCTGCGCCGTTCACCACCCGCGGCTTGCACCTGCTGGACACTCAACTGGCGCCGGCTGGCAGCCTGCCCGGCGCTGAACACATTGCGACTGCCGTGGGGCTGAGCAAGCTGACCGAGCTCGGCGCCAGACAGCGACCACTCGACACTATCGGCCTGCATCGCCGCGGCCAACGCCATGGGCGCATGGGGTGCGAACACACTGACTCGCGGCGCGATCTGAACCTGCTCGAACTGCACGATCAGATCAGTGCTCACTCGATGGGTCTGGTTTCCCTGTTCAACCTCGGCCGTGATCACCACGGTCAGGCTATGGTGGCCGATATCCTCGAGCCCCACAGCCTGGTAGAAACCGTTCCCGTCGATCACGCCATCGCCCACTGCCGAATGGCTCTGACGGCTCTGGGCATGCCATTTGGTTGCGCTCACCTCCTGCCCAGCCCGATCGCGCAAGGTGAACTTCAAGGCTTGCCCCGCAAGCACCTTGTTCGACGGCGAATCAATGGTATACAACGGCGGTATCGCGACAATATTGCCAAATACTGCAAGGTCATGGGGGGTGTGCCGTTCCCGCTCTGCGAACCGGTGCGACGTTGTGAACAGCAAAGAAGCCAGCACCTCCAGGCGGTCGTCTGTCACGTGTTCGAGCATGCTCTTGTCCACGACCATGGTCGCGGAATAGCGCTCGCGGCCATCGTCATCGCGGTCATCGGGAATCAGATACGGAAACGTCTGCGCAGGGTCATGCCCCGGACCGGTATTGGCCCGCAGCTGGATGAATGCAAGCACTGCACCGTCCCCGTAGTTATCAGCACCCAGCGTCTGGGCGCCGGGCGCCGCCTGGGTCACGAGGCTGAAGTGCGTCGGTGTCAAAGCGGAATAGCCCGAAAAATCCAGCATGCCGAGCTCGAACTGACTGCGATGCGCGGGCAACTGGGCAAACTGCTCCTGGATAGCAGCAGCGATCAGGTCATTGACCCGCGGGTCCTCCCCCGCCAGGTTGCAGCTGAAGGTCGACGCATCGGCCAGGTCCAAAATTACCCTCCCGCGCCGGTCGACCGAACCGGTCACCAGGCGCAGCTCGATCTCCAACACCAGCGTATAGCCCATCGACTCATCGATGATGAAACGCGTCAGCAGGTTCTCGGCCAAGGGCGACTGACGGCTGTAGACGCCCGCAATGATGGGAAACGTCAGCTGCGCCCGCGAATCGCGCAACGAGGCATTGGCGAACGACAACAGCGGCGCGCCGAACTCGATCTGGCGCAAGACGCTGCGGGTGCGGATGTGATCGTTGTGGTCGACATCGATGTTCAACAGCGGTAGAAAACTATAGTTGGTCGAGCGCTGCCGGTATTGCGCGAACAGCAAGTCATTCAAGCGCGAGCGGCTGAATGCCGCAACGGCGCCCCAGCCGTTGGTGATGTTGCGCCTATCCATTCGCGCCAACACATGCTCGATAGGATTGTTAGACATGACATTCTCCTGAAAAGATGCCCTGGGCTCATGCCAAGCGAGCGGAGGGTGCCAGCAACTGGCGGGTCAAGGTGGTAAAGCGGTCGGTCTGCAAAGGCATGATCTGGTGCCCCTCGAAAACGCCGAAGTCACCGCTGTCGAATGTTGCAAACACCAGAATCCCTGGTGACTGCGGCCCGCTGCGGGCGGGCTCATAAAGGCCGGTGTCACGCTCGATCTGCCCCGTGCCAACCGCCAGCGACCAGACGGCCTGTACTGGGCGGCCGTTCAAATAGGCGACGAATTGCAGGTTGCCATCGGCCTTCACTTCGTCGGCCAGCGCAACCACCAGACCAGGCGTGCGCTGGGTCACCAGCACGTGCACGGTCTGTTTCGCCAGCGGCTCGTCAGAGGCGACTTCGAGCGACTCCAGCCAATAGGTTGTCCGGCTGGCTGGGTCGGCTGCTTTGGCGCTGTAAACGCAGCGCTGTCCCTGATCCTCCTCCCGCGTCTCGCCGCTGTGCTCAGGGTCGTGGGTGAGCATCGTCCAGCTCAAGGGATTGGTGCCCAGGGCGGCAACATCCAGCACCCCGGCGCTGAACGTGCGCTGCGTTCCGGCTTGCATCACCGTGATGAAGGGGTTGGCCGTCAGCGCCTGGCGCAGCACGGTCACCACGGCCACGCTGCGTTGCCCTGCCGGGTTGGAGGCAATCACCAGCACTTGCCCGGAACGCCGCTGTAGCGTGTGGGCGGGCGGTGCCTGGTACTTCCCTTCGTCGAAGCTGCCGGGGTGCGTGGGCCCACCTGGCAGGCTTTGCAACGTCCAGGTCAGGGCTTGGTCCTGCGGGTTATCGACGCTGAATTCATGCGAGCTGCCAGCGAGCAGATTGACCGCATCGTCGCGGATGACAAACCCGGCCGGATTGCTCAGCGCTCCTGAAACCGACAGTGCGCCAGGGAACGCCAGGCTCGTTGGCTCTGGCTGAACGTTCAGCGCTGTCCCGAATGCCAGCGCGCTGAGCCAGCGTTGCGCTGGCGCGCCGTCAAGTTTTTGCGCAAGCGCCAGCAGGATGGCGCGCTTGACGGCGTAGGCGGCAAAGTCCTCTGCCTGCCAACGCAGCTGCTCGTTCTCCTCGCCTTCGGGAAGGCCGCGCAAGGCCCGCGCCTCCTGCGCTTCAGGCCAGGGCGAGAAAAACTGCCCTTCCAACCAGCCTTGGCTGGGGTCTGGGTTGGCCAGCAAATACAGGCGATGGCGCAGTGAAAGCTCAAACTCCGCGGTAAATTCAAGCGGCACTTCTGCACCGTGCGGCAGGCAGCTGAACGCAATGGTGCATTGGCCATTCCACTGTTGAGTGGCCATGTCCAGTTCGAAGGTCGCTGCAAGCCCACCCAGCGCATCCACGCGGAAAGCTTCGCCGGTGAAGGTGTACTGGCTAGACTGATAAACCGTAGGGGGAACCGCCAACGTGCCCGCGTCAGCGACCACCTCGACAAGCTGCCCATCCTCGAACCGATCGCAGAAACGCCCTCCCTCCAGCATCTGGGTGAAACCGGCCACGAATGCATTGCGGTGCAGCAACCGCGAGCTGAGCAACTGCACGGCAGCATCGGGCTCGGGAGGGTCCGCCAGCAGGCGTGGGAAACCGTCGACATTCGGAAGATCACCGTCCCGGCCATACTGTGACGAGGCGAACACGACCAACGTATCGCCTTTGCCATCGCCATCGGCTTGGGCCCCAAGGCGCGCGGACTTCAGCGCCAACGCTGGCTGCCCTTGTTCCCCACCCACCAGCAGGTAGTCGAGTTTGCCTGGCTGCGCGGTCAACTGCTGGCGCAACCACTCACCGGCCAACACCTGCTCGGTGGCAGCATCGCTCACGGCCAGGCGCATGTCCTCCCCTTTGGATACATCCAGCACCAGCGCCCCATCCTTGAACTCAGCGCTTACCTGCTGCCTGAGCGCCATGCTCTGCAACGGGTCATGTTCAGAAATGCTGAGCACCTTGTAGGGCGCTTCGGCCCTGACCTGCGTTCCGCCGTGCAACTCGGCGAACATGTCGAGTCGCACGCTCTCGTATGCAGTGCGCGAGATTTCGACTTGCGGCCCTGACAGCTGGTAACCCGCCAAATGGTAAGCGATATTGCTCATTTCGATTTCAAGCGTGCCCGCAATGCCAGCGACTTCCTGGCCGAGGCTCAGGTGGGTGGCATGGGCCAGCCTGAGGGCCGCATTGCCAGCGGTGAGTGCCACCCCGGTAATGCTGTCCCACTGCAGCAGATCCGGGTTGGCCGGCAGCCACTCGGCCAGGTGGGATGGATTGTTCTCGCTCATGACTTGCCCTCCGATGGATTTTGACGTACCTGGTAAGCCCCGACACCCAGCACCGCATCCTCCAACTTGGCGGGCGGCAAGGTCTGCACGACGTAACCCTGATAGATCCCAAAACCTTCGGTGTTACGGGTTGCAGTGATGAGGGCAAACGGCTCTTGGCTGCCTTTATCGGGGGTGTAAAGGCCAGCACAATCGATCTGGCCTGGACCGCGCAGGGACCACTCAACGTCTTTCGGATCCTGCACATAGTCATTGATGACTGCGGTCAATTGAACGGTGCCCGCCTCCTCGTTCACTTCGCGGCGAATCCTCATCAAATCTTTGTTCCCGCCTTCCGTGATCAGCACTGCGGTCTGTTGCGTCGAGGAATTACTGAGCACCACCTCATCGACAGTGAAGGCCGCCAGCTCGCGAGGAGACTTGTCATCAAGGGGCGGCATCGTGGCGGGCCCTTTGTAAACTGCTGCCAGCCCACTTGGGTTCAGTTGGCCATGGGTAGGCGTTGACCAGCGCAAGTCCTTGCTGTCGCCCAGATAGCCTGCCTGCAACTGGACCTCGCCGCCGGCATGCGTCACATAAAACAGCGGATTGATCTGCAAAGGGCGCTTCAACACGGTGATCAGCGCCGAACTCCTGAAGCCGTTCTGCGTATGCTGCGCATTGACCCGCAAACGAACGAAGGCGCCGTCGAAGTCCGAGGCATCGGGTGGGGTATAGACGCCGCTGCGCGGATCGATGTGGCCGATCTTCTCGCTGCTCACACTGTCGAGCACCGGTTCGCATGTCCAATTCAGCTGGCCGGACTGATCCGGAAGGGTGGCGAACGGCTTGGGCGCACCGCCTGCCATCAAGGTATGTTCCATGGGCTCGATGGCAAAGGCGGTAACGATCGGGTTGACCGCGCCATACAGCGCGATATCGCGTGGCGCGAATTGGTCCTGGCCAATGAGAACATTGCCGAAATTGAGCTTGATGGTTTCGCTTACCAGCCCACGGACCGAATCGGAGAACTCGAAACTGCGGGCCAACGCGGCATTTACTATTTGCTCGAGACTCGGGTAACCGAGCTCGTTGACCATCTTCAATATGTTGGTGATGGCGTTGTCGAACCACGTAAAAACTAGTCCCTCCCCCACCCTGATTATCCAAAAGGCGATCCTGAGCCTAGGATCCTGGGGATCGAGCTCAGGGGGCTTGATGGCGCCAATGCAAGGCGCAGGCTCCTTGACCGCGCTCATAGTTGTGTCGTCGAATTGCAGGGTGCCGCCCGCCTCATCGACAAGCTTGTACGTGGTGGTGAATTCATATTCAAAGGTATCTTCACTACGCTCAAAGAACGCAGAGGTATCGAAGTCGTATTGCTCGAGGACGCGAGCGATTTCCCCGGTCGTGTCATCCAGAGAAACCGGCTGGACACCCAACACACCGGTTACGCGCCAAGAGAGCTCTACGAGGTCGTCTTTCATAGACACGCTCAACTCATCCGCCATGCTCAGCTTGATGGCCTCGATGTCGAACTTGAACACCATGTGCCAGACGACTCCAAAGTCATCAGGCGGTGTATCGAACGGATAGGTATGACTGTGCTTAGGCAACACCAGCTCGCCGCGTTTGGCGACCGCGCCTGTCAGCTTGCCTTCATCATCGAAAGTCAGTTCGAACTCTACATTGCTCGCGATCCCTTTGAGGGATTCGAGCAACTGTGCCAACATGATTCTTTCAGATTGGAATATCACCGCCGCGTCATACGCTTTGTCTCGCGGAATCAGGTAGCGGTAGTCTTTTCCGGGAAAGTTCCCTTCTTCACTTCCTAGAAAGCGCACAAAGGCCAGCACCGCGCCTTCTTCATCCTCCGAATCGCGCCCGCGTGCCTGGGTACGCAAAGCAAAAGATGCGGCGCGCAATAGCGGATCGGAGCCCGCTTCAATCTGGCCCAGCGGGAATACGCGTTGTTCGTCCGCCAGCGCTTCGAACTTCTGTCTGAAGTACTCCCCCGCCAGCCTTCGCTGACCCGGATCCTCTGACAGCGGTATGCTGAAGTCGGAGCTTTCATTGAGGTCAAGCCGTAGCCGCCCGTCTCCACTCACTACACCCGGTACTTGATCCAGCCACAGGTCCAGGCTCAGTACCGGCCCCTGCAGCGGGCCAGTTTCACTGATCTCGTGGACTTCCCAGCTGTTACCGATGCGAGTCAAATTCATGTACGTGCCCGACATCACCTGCATGTGCAAGCGCGCTGTGGAATCGTTGGGCTGCGTGCTGGTAAAGCTCAATCTTGGCCAGTCCAGCGTGAACTCATTCAGCGCAAAACGCCCGGCGCTGCCATTGGCAATACTCCCCGTGATGGGCGGTAGATAAGCGCTGGTCTTGAACCGTTGTATATAAGCCTGGAGCAACAATCGGTTGAGCTTGGAGCGGTCCATGCTGGAAATCATGCCCCAGTTCAGATGACGGGGCTGCTGTTTTAACCATGCATATAATTCATCGAAACTGTAATCAGCCATGGCCTTATCCTCATTGAAATGGTTCTATCTGGGTGTAATAACGCGCACGACAGCGTGCGCCGTACTTGCAGACCTTGTTATAACTGAGGCGCGATCGTGAATACCGCAGTCTTGCTAGAAATAAAACGTTCGCCTCATCGACTCTAAACCCAAAAAATCGCGGGCCTACTTTAGTTTTAGTGTCGCCAGATAGTGCTTAAATCGGCTGGATCTTTCTCGTTCATGATTCGGTCTCCTCTGCAACTCGGCAAACCTGGAAAGCCCCGACACCCAGCACCGCATCCTCCAACTTCGCAGGCGGCAAGGTCTGCACGACGTAACCGTGATAGATCCCGATCACTTGGGTGTCACAGGTTGCAGTGATGAGGGCAAAGGGCTCTTGACTGCTTTTATCGGGGGTGTAAAGGCCAGTGGCACAATCGATCTGGCCTGGACCGCGGAGGACCCACTTAACGGTTTTCGGATCCTGCACATAGTCGTTGATGACAGCGGTCAATTGAACGGTGCCCGCCTCGGCGTTCACTTCGCGGCGAATCCTCATCAAATCTTTGTTCCCGCCTTCAGTGATCAGCACTGCGGTCTGTTCCGTCGAGGGATTACTGAGCACCACCTCATCGACAGTGAAGGCCGCCAATTCGAGAGGGAACTCGGGATCAAGGGGCGGCATCGTGGCGGGCGCTTTGTAAACTGCTGCCAGCCCACTTGGGTTCAGCTGGCCATGGGTAGGCGTTGACCAGCGCAAGTCCTTGCTGTCGCCCAGATAGCCCGCCTGCAACTGCACCTCGCCCTCGGCATGCGTCACATAGAGCAGCGGGTTGATCTGCAACGGGCGCTTCAACACGGTGATCAGCGCCGAGCTCCTGAAGCCGTTCTGCGTATGCTGCGCATTGACCCGCAAACGAACGAAGGCGCCGTCGAAGTCCGAGGCGTTTGGTGGGGTATAGACGCCGCTGCGCGGATCGATGTGGCCGATCTTCTCGCTATTCACACTGTCTAACACCGGTTCGCATGTCCAATTCAGCTCGCTGGACTGAGCCGGACGAACAACAAACGGCCTGGGCGCACCGCCAGCCATCAAGGTATGTTCCATAGGCTCGATGGCAAAGGCGGTAACGATCGGGTTGACCGCGGCATAAAGCGCGATATCGCGTGGCGCGAACTGGTCCAGGCCGATAAGCGCATTCCCAAAGTTGAGCTTGATGACTTCGCTCATCAGCGCGTGGACTGGCTCGGAGCACTCAAAACTGCGGTTGAACGCTTCACCTATAACCCGCTCGAGACTCGGGTAATCGGAGGCTTCGATATCCCTCATGAGCCTTTCAAGGACTGCGCCCGTTACAATCCTGATCACCACCCACAGCATATACAGGTAGTAATTTTCCAGCGGGTCCCCTAAATCAGGCGGAGGGAACTTGATTTCACCAAGGGCAGGCCGAGGTGCCTTGACTTCCGCCATATCCGATTGTTCGAATTGAAGCGTACCGCCCGCTTGATCAACAAGCTTGTAAGTAGCAGTGAATTGATATTCAAAACTGTCCTGACTGCGCGCAAAGAACTCAGAGGTATCAAAATGCTCGAGCATATCAGCCAATTGCCCAGTTTCGTCATCCAGCTGGATCGGCTCTATAGTCATCACACCGGCCACTCGCCACGAAACCTCCACGCGGTCGTCTCTCAAAGACACCGCCAATGCATCGGCCATGTTCAAGTCCATTTTGTAGAGCCTGAGAGAAAATTTTATGTGCCGGACATTCCCGTCACTGTCTGGCTCTGTATCAAATTCAATAAGAACATATTGGTCCGCCACCACTATTTTGCCGCAGGTGGCGATAGCGCCCGTAAGCCTGCCTTGCTCATCGAAAGTCAGTGTAAACTCCACATCAAGCGCGGTATTCTTCAAGTACTCGAGCAACTGCACCAACATTATGCGCTCGGGCTGGAACAGCACGCCTGAGTTGTAACCACGGTCTCGGGGAATCAGGTAGCGGTAGTCCTGCCCGGGAATATCGCCTTCGTCACTCCCTTCAAAACGCACCAATGTAAGTACCGCGCCCTCTTCATCACCCGCATCGCGCCTGCGCGCCTGAGTCCGCAGGGCAAAGGATTGGGCGCGCAACAGCGGGTGGGAGCCTGCTTCTAACTGGCCCAGCGGGAATACACGTTGTGCTTCCGGCAGCGCTTCGAATTTCTGCTTGAAATACTCGCCCAGTAATCTTTGCTCATCCGCATCCTCTGACAGGTTGATGCTGAAGTCAGAGCTTTGCTTGAGGTCAAGCCGCAGCCGCCTCTCTTCATCCACCACACCAGGCACATTGGCCAGTAACAGGTCCAGGCTCAGTCGCGGCCCTTGCAGCGGGCTGGCTTCGCGGATCTCGCGTACTTCCCACCCCTCACCAGCACGGGCCAAAAGCAGCTGCGTGCCCGACATGACCTGCAGGTGCAGGCGCGCTTTGCAATCGTTGAGCTGCGTTCCGGCAAAGCTCAACCTTGGCGAATCAAGCGTGAACTCACTCAGTGCAAAGCGCTGGTCGCTCCCGTTAGGAATACTTCCGGTAATGGCCGGTAGATAAGCGCTGGACTTGAAGCGTTGTATATATAACTGAAGCAGTAACAGGTTGAGTTTTTGTCGACTCATGAAGGAAACCATGCCCCAGTTCAAATTTCGGGGCCGCTCCTTGAGCCAGGCGTACAATGCATTGAAACTATAATCAGTCATCGCTATTTCCCCACTAGCGCCCGTTCAGCCTGAGGCTTGCGTGCTGCAGTAAGCTCGGATAGACAGGGCGCCACTGAGCCAGGGAGGATGGTTCGTAATTACTCATGAGGTGGCCTGCTCTGGACCTTGGCGTACCTCAAAAGCGCCGATACCCAGCACCGCATCCTCCAACTTGGCGGGCGGCAAGGTCTGCACGACGTAACCGTGATAGATCCCCAAACCGTCGGTGTTACGGGTTGCAGTGATGAGGGCAAATGGCTCTTGACTGCTTTTATCGTGGGTGTAAACGCCAGTGTCACAATCGATCTGGCCTGGACCGCGGAGGACCCACTTAACGGTTTTCGGGTCCTGCACATAGTCATTGATGACAGCGGTCAATTGAACGGTGCCCGCCTCGGCGTTCACTTCGCGGCGAATCGTCATCGGCGGTTTGGTCGCGCTTTCAGTGATCAGCAATGCGGTTTGTTCCGCCGAGGAATTGCTGAGCACCACCTCATCGACAGTGAAGGCCGCCAACTCGTGAGGAGACTTGTCATCAAGGGGCGGCATCGTGGTGGGCCCTTTGTAAACTGCTGTCAGCCCACTTGGGCTCAGCTGGCCATGGGTAGGCGTTGACCAGCGCAAGTCCTTGCTGTCGCCCAGATAGCCCGCCTGCAACGGGACCTCGCCCTCGGCATGCGTCACATAGAGCAGCGGGTTGATCTGCAACGGGCGCTTCAACACGGTAATCAGCGCCGAGCTCCTGAAGCCGTTCTGCGTATGCTGCGCATTGACCCGCAAACGAACGAAGGCGCCGTCGAAGTCCGAGGCATCGGGTGGGGTATAGACGCCGCTGCGCGGATCGATGTGGCCGATCTTCTCGCTGCTCACACTGTCGAGCACCGGTTCGCATGTCCAATGCAGCTGGCCGGACTGATCCGGAAGGGTGGCGAACGGCTTGGGCGCACCGCCTGCCATCAAGGTATGTTCCATGGGCTCGATGGCAAAGGCGGTAAAGGCCGGGTTGACCACGCCATAGAACGCGATATCGCGTGGCGCGAATTGGTCCTGGCCAATGAGGGCATTGCCAAAGTTGAGTTTGACCGTTTCGTCAATCAGCGCCCGAAGGGATTGGGAGAACTGGAAATCCTTTTCAAAGGCGTCGATTAAAATGGACTCGACACTCGGATATTCGGCATCGCTCAGCGCCTTGAAGATATGACGCACCACCCAGGCTATACCGACAAGAATGGGCGTCATGTAGAACATTAAAAAAATGAGGAAAAACTTTAGCTCCGGAGGTGTGTTCTTCGGATCAAGTGGCTTGATCTCGCCAACAGGTGGCGCGGGTGCCTTGATCTCATCCATCGACAAGTCGATGAATGACAGCCGCCCACCGTCGATATCCTCCAATGCATAAGTGCAGGTGAATGTGTAGCTAAAGTCGTCACTGCTGGACTCGTAGAAATCCGACGTATCGAAGAACGGGCTATCCAACGCCTTCGCCAAACGCCCATCGTCGCTATCCATGCTCACTGGTTCAATCGACATTTCACCGACGACCTCCCAGACGATTTCTACATGGTTTCCATTTATCGATACGCTGAGGGCATCTTTCACCTCCAATACAATATCGTGGACCTTCAACTCCACGGTCACATGTATCACAGGCCCATTTTCGGGGTCTGTGTCGAATTTGTGCTTTCGGATGTGCTCAGCGATGACCATTCGACCCGTTTTGGCGACTGCACCTGTGATATTGCCCTCACCATCCAGAACCAGCTCGAACTCGAGGTTTTCTACGATGCTCTTCAATGATTCAGTCAACTGTGCGAGCATGACCCGCTCGGGGGCGAAGAGCACGGCAGCGTTATAGTCCCTGTCATGGGGGACGAGGTAGCGGAAGTCGTTACCGGGCAAGTTCCCTTCGGTGCTTCCTTCAAAGCACACCATGGCAAGCACCGCCCCCTCTTCATCCTCCGGATCGCGCTTGCGTGCTTGGGTGCGCAGGGCAAAGGATGCTGCGCGAAGCAAGGGATGAACGCCTGCTTCGATCTGGCCCAACGGGAATACGCGCTGGTCGTCCGGTAGTGCTTCAAACTTTTGCCTGAAATACTCGCCCACCAGCCCTTTCACAACCGGGTCGTTTGACAGGTCCATGCTGAAGTCGGCGCTGCACTTGAGGTCAAGCCGTAACCGCCCCTCTTCACCCACTACACCCGGTACTCTAGCCAGCAACAGGTCCAGGCCCAGCAGCGGCCCCTGCAGCGGGCCGGTTTCACGGATCTCGCGGACTTCCCAGTTGTTACCGATGCGAGCCAAACCCAGCTGCGTGCCCGACATGACCTGCATGTGCAAGCGCGCCCTGGAATCGTTGGACTGCGTGCTGGCAAAGCTCAGTCTTGGCCAATCCAGGGTGAACGCGTTCAGCGCAAAGCGCAGGTCATCCCCGTGGGGAATACTCCCGGTGACGGGCGGCAAGTAAGCACTGGTCTTGAACCGTTGTATATACGCCTGGAGCAGTAACAGGTTGAGCTTATCCCGATCCATGAAGCAAACCATGCCCCAGTTCAGCGTGCGCGCGCGCTCTCTCAACCAGGGATACAATTCATCGAAACTATAATCGGCCATCGTCGGCTTCTCCATTGAAGTTGTTGCCCTGACATTGATCAATGCCTATGCCCGGACGAGGGAAATACTGAAAACCCACTTGCCAATCAAGGGTCCACTCTGAACTCTGCAGACCTGCCAGGAATGAAGCTGTACCCTCCATCGAAACTCACCTCTACATAAATATTCAAAGCCGAATGCAGAGTGAGACCCTCCAGATATGTCTTGTCCAGTTTCATGAGCAATTGATCGGCGAGCCATTCTTCTTTGGAAATCTTGGTTCTGTCCCTGATCACCTTATCAGGCACTGGCGGCTCAGCATGACCTCTAACGTAGACCAGAACTTCTTGACCCTGGTCGAAAAAGTGCCAGCTTCTTGAACTCAAGTTGAAAATCACTTCATCTTTGACCGCAGCGAGTGAGATTGCCCCATTCGGAAAAGCCGGGCACTGAACAGCTTCAAAACTTGAGCTCGTCAGGGGTTCGATTCTCAGGCCATACGCAGGTGATGTGTGTGTAATGCCGGCACTGTCTTCGACGGTATAAAAAATTTTCACGCGCCGGTCGAAGTTGGCAGGCACGGCGGTACTGGGAATCTGAAACCTGAGGTTATTGCCAACCACCGGCGTACTCGTTTCGTACTTCCCCTTTTCGCCAAACCCTTCCCAGTACAAGGTGATCTTGCCGTCTCCGGTTTCCGACTCGACAGGGATCTGGGCATAGGCGCCTTCCCTGAGACCGTCCGGGTAGATAAAGGCAAAATCCTTCATGTCGGGGTCAAACGATTCGTCCGGGTCTGGATACTTCGGTGTGGCTTGTTCGATGAAAGGCCCCTTCAGATCCAAGGGCCTGCTCAGCGTCAGTTCCAGCGGTGCGGAATCCGCTGCAGCCCCCTGCCTGGCCCATTGCCAGGTCACACGCACCCTTTCACCGAGATGCGCCTGCAACCACTCGTCCGGGATGGTAAAGGCCAAGCGGCCGCTATCCTGGATAGAGCGGTCTACGCGCAGCATCGAGCGGCTGGTCTGTGCGCCCTGGGCGGTCAGCAAGAGCTCGTCACCGTACTGAACGCCGTAGTCGTCCACCACCACGGGTAAACCTTCCCGATACTGGTTGGGGTCCAGTATGTCGCCACTGTGATCAGGCACTTGGGGGGCAGGCAAGCTCGGCGACTGCCCAGCACCGCGCTCCTTAATGGTGAAACGCTGGGAGGGTGACTCGCTTTTACGGCCACCTGCATACTCGATCGTGTAGCTCAGCTCGCACCATTCTCCAGCCAGCTGCAGAGAGGCTGAATCAATGCGCCACACCAGGGGCTTACCCAGATCCTCGGCCTTCAGTTGCTTGGTGAACTGCTCGGAATTAAAGGTGTCCTTCCAGGACAGAACGACTTTGTCATTTTCCAACATGAATGGATACGCCGCGGTGATAACCTGGCCATCACCCGGAACGCGTTCAAGGTCAATGACCAGCCCGTCACTTTCCATGAAGTGAGGCGGCGCAAGCAAAACACCGGAATCAACCGGTTTGTTGATATAGAAGAACAAACGCATGGAGGTGTCTTCCAGATGATACCCCGGCGCCTCAGTGTCAACATTTTTCGCGTAGGAATAGAAGGCGACGCCCTTATCCAGGTTTCTCAATAAATCATTATCGAGGGTCACGAGGAAGCTGCCATCGGGCTCCAGTTTTTCGATAGTGACCGGTGTCGGCGGCCGATCGAAAATCTCGCCGTTAGCACCACAACCAAAAAAACGCGGCCAGATGATATCGCCGACCGCCATGCCCGGATAACACAAAAAGGTTTCCAGGCGTTCATTGCCCAAGCGCTCGAGATCCAGTGAATCACCCTCCAGTAACGGGATTACTGGCGCAGGCAGCGATGCGTTGGTGATGGCTGAGTTCTTTTGGTACGGCCCCAGCCCTGTGCAACTAATCATTTGAGGCTCCCCTTTTGCAGCCTTTGCCCGGAACTGGCGACTTTCGCCATTGGATTGGAGATTTTTTACACGCATGCCTGCCGGGCTGAAACTAGCAGTTCTGATAGGTGGCCGCCCCGGCGGGCTTTGTTAGCTTGTGCTCTCACGCCTGTTCATCATGCACCCCAAGCCTCTGGAGCACCTGCCATGGCTAGCGAATCTTCAGTCAGTTCAAATGCCTTTAACTTTCTCAAACACATGCAGAATGGCGTGGATCCCCGTACGGGCCTCTACATGTTCCGCATTGAATTGTCCGGTTTATATGGCAGTGATCTGCTGGCGCCGGAAATCGACTTGAGCCTGCGCTACAGCCCGCTCAACCTCCACGACCGTGGTTTTGGCCGCGGTTGGAGCCTGCCGACCAGTGAGTTCGATTTCAACCGCGGGCGGCGGATCATCTCCCTGGCCAATGGCGAAACCTTCAAGGCCGACGGCCGAGTGGGTACGACCAATCAGCTGACCATGTCGGAAAAGAAAATCGACACCTTCCACCTGTATGAGGACAGCGACAGCCAATGGCGCGTGGTGCACCGTTCCGGCGTGGTCGAGGTGCTCGAGCCAAAAGGCACGGACAAAAATGCCAGGGCCGTGCCGACCCGCATCTTCAGCCGCCAAGGGCATTGGCTCGACCTCGAATACACCACCCATGCCGGTTTTCCGATGCTGAGCAAAATCACCGACATGCGCGACGAGGTGGTGTTCGAGGTGACCCCCAGAGGCCAAGGCAACCGCGTCACGCTGGCACAGCCAAGCGACACCGGCAGTGCCAGCTATACCTTGGTGCTGAACGGCGACAGCCGGGTGGAGCGCATCGAACTGCCCACCGAGAACCTGGCGAGTTGGCGCTTTTCCTATGGCGAGCAGCGCGGACTCTATTGCTTGCGTGAGGTACGCACCCCGACCGGCGGTTTCGAAGAAATCACCTACGGCGATGGCGGCCACCAGTTCCCGATCGGTTCAGGGCTGACCCCACTGCCGCGGGTAACCCGCCATGTACAGCACCCTGGCCATGGGCAACCGCCGATCGACACACGCTACACCTACGGCGCCGATGGCCATAACTTCCTCGGTGGCAACATCCGGCTGGACTGGACCGACGATGGCCTGGACAACCTGTTCCGCCAAGTCATCGAATACGACTATGCCACTACCGAGACACTGTGGGTCGATGAAAAACCGGTACGCAGCATCGTCCGCGAGTTCAACAAGTTTCATCTGAACACCCGTGAGGCGGTGTTCCGGGGGAGCCGCTTGAATGCCGAAAACACCGAGGTGATCGGCAATAACATCGAAGAAAAGACCATCTCGTATGATTTGAGGAATGGGCGCTTCAAGGAGCAGGTCAACGCCTGCCAGTTGCCCATCAAGATCCAGACACGGTGGTGGGTGCTCGACAGCAGCCGCCACCGCGTAGAAGAAGTGGTTAAC
Source organism: Pseudomonas sp. CJQ_9 (assembly GCF_043106615.1). Lineage (NCBI taxonomy): Bacteria > Pseudomonadati > Pseudomonadota > Gammaproteobacteria > Pseudomonadales > Pseudomonadaceae > Pseudomonas > Pseudomonas sp. CJQ_9. Next base: position 70,223 of record NZ_JBICMS010000074.1, read on the forward strand.
CAATACGACGATTACGGCAATGTACTCAAGCAACAACATGCCAATGGCATCGTCGAGACACACACTTGGTACAGAAACGGAGATCAAGACTACCCGGGCAACGCCGAAGGGTTCGTCTGCGATATGCACACGCGCACCGTGACCCCGGCTGCCGGGCGCCCAGGCAACGCCCCGACGCTGGTCACGACGAACCGTTATCGGGCCTATGATGCACTTGCCAGCAGCAGCGAAGCGATCGGGCGGCAGGCGTGGTGCGGGCTTCATAGCGAAACGCTGACGCATGACGAACGCATCCTGAAAGTCACCACCTATGCCTACCACGAACAAGCGGATGAACGCCCGATACCCGGGCAGCCCTTGCTGCACGGGCGCTTGAAGACCCGCACCGTCGGGTTTCCCAACCCTGGCGCCGGCGAACCGGGCGAACCGCAAATGCTGGAAACCGCAGTGGGCTATGAATACCGGTTCGACACGCTTGAATGGGGCGGCATGCGCGACGCACGGTTGCACGAACTGCCGCCGATCACAGTCATCAGCAACGTGCAGACCATCGTCGGCTACGACCAGACCCGACTGCAGAGTAGCGAAGGCCACTCTCGATTTACCGGCCAACTGCTGCTGGCCATAGACCAGGACAAGGTTGAGCGGCGTAATGTGTTCGACCGGTTGCAACGCTTGATCTTCGAAGTGGTTGCGGGAGCGAGCGAAAACGAAGCCGTACTTGCCACCGAATATACCCTGTGCGCTGACGAAACGGAGCAGGCGCAACAGCGCGTCACCTTGCCCACCTCGGTTATCGCCCAGACCCTGTACGACGGCCTGGGGCGCGTGCACCAGGAGCGGGTGGACAATTTGAACCCTGCACAACCAAAGGTAAGCTTTATCGTCAGGGAACTGTTGCACGACGCCTGGGGCCGGGAAGTGGAAGACCGGCAGTACGATTGGCTGGATGCCAAACCGTTCCCGGCCGACGTGCCGTTTCTGGCCCAGAAATACCTGTACGACAGCTGGGAAGCACGCAGTGTGGTGATCCGCACCGATAACGTTCAGGAACACACGCAGTTCGACCCCACCGTGACGGACGCAGACAACAATCGTTGCCATACCACCTGGTTGCAGGCCGGCCAGCAAACGCAAAAAAGTACGAAGGTCATAACCTGGAACAACGCGTTCGACAAGCCGGTACACATCCAGCGCCTGGGCAGTGACGACGCCGTGGAAGCGACCCAGCAGCTGCTTTACGACGGCCTCGGGCAGTGCGTGAGCAACACCGACGAACGCAATAAGACCACCAGGTTCGAATATGACCCGTTCGGGCGCATGAGTGCGAGCGTGCTCCCGGACGATACCCGTGTCGAGCATCGCTATGCGTGGCACACCGACGCTGAGTGGGCTACAAGCATCATGGCGATCGCCAACGCTGGCTCCGAAGCGCCCTTCGAGGTGGGCGGGAAGCACCACGATGGCCTGGGGAGGGTAACTTCGCTGCGCATCGGCAAGCGTACCGAAACGTTTATTTACGACCCGGACCAAACCACACCGAAATCCAGGGTCACCGGGGCGCGCGACACTATCGACTTTCAGTACGACTTGCCGCTGACGCGCTCCCCGACTCACCGTAGCGTGAACGCGGTCGACGCGCAGTATGTCTATGACCCGGTCACGGCATTGATGAAGGAATCGCGCAGCCCCAATGGTGACCGTTTCTACCACTACGATGCGCATGGGCGTTTCACAGGTGAAACGCTCGTCCGGCAAGGAGAGGCTGAACGCACAGTCAACCTTGTCAGCTCATTTTTCAATCGCTTGAAACTGCGCACGGATGCCGCGCAGATGACCACCGAGCATGATTACGATGAGCGTGGGCGTATGAAGGCCACCACGCAGGGCAACCTGCACGCGACGTTCGACTACGACAGCTTGGGCAGGTTGATGGAGGTCACCAGCACCGACACCGACAGCGGCAGCAAACTGACCACCGCCCTGCAGTACGACGAACATGGGCGCGAGAACAAACGCACCCACCGCCTGGACAACTCCCCGGCACGCGTGGTGCGCCAAGTCTGGGGCAAAGATAACCTGCTCGAAACACGTGTGTCGCAAAACGGGCACATCATCAGGCTGCGGGAAAAATTCACCTACGACGTCCGTGGCAGGCTCAGTATCGTCGAGTACAGCGGCGGTGAACTGCCTGCTGACGAGGCCGGCCGCAAGGTGCGTAAACAGGTGTTCCGTTACGACAGCATCGATAACATCCGGCAGTGCCAGACCACATTTTCCGACGATACCACCCAGATGGCGACGTATGCCTACACCGAGGCTGATCGCTTTCTTCTGGAGTCGCTGACGCTCACCAGCTCAGGCGAGAACGACGAGATCTACAGGTTCTGTCACGACCAGAATGGCAACCTCACGCTCGACCAGCGTGGCCGGCCACTGATTTACGACGAATACAGCCAATTGCGGCAGCTCGGGGAGCATAGCCGTTACCTCTACGATGGGGAGGGGCAAATGCTGAGCAGCCAGGCAGGCGATGCCCCGCCGCGCCAGTTGTGGTTCGAAGAGAACCGGCTGAGCCTGGCCATCCAGAACGACGTCTGCACGCACTTCAGTTTCCATACCGACATGCCGTTGGCGCAGCAAGGGGGATCATCCACCAAGACCTTGTTGCTGCAAACCGATGCCAGCCACACTGTAACGGCCGAGTGCGAAGCGGGCACGGTACGCGACATCCAGTACACCGCCTACGGTCAGCGGCACGTCACCATTCCCGTGCACAGCCAGCTGGGCTTCAATGGCGAAGCACTCGATGAGGCCAGTGATTGGTACATGCTGGGGCGGGGAGTGCGCGCCTACAATCCAGAATTGCGGCGTTTCAACAGCCCCGACCCCCGCAGCGTGTTCGAGACCGGCGAGTTGAACCCCTATAGCTACTGCCTGAACAACCCGATTGTCCTGCGCGACCCCACGGGCATGACGACCTCGAATGGCGGCGGCAGGCCACGACGCCCAGATGAAGACGACCCCAACTGGCTGGGGCGCGGTGGCGGCGGGGGCTCCGCAATGAGTTGGATAGGGCTGGCCGTCGGGATCCTATTCACCATTGCCGCCGTGGTCACGGCAGGTGCGTCCCTGGCTGCGGTGGGCGTGTTCGGTGCAGCCGCGGCAAACGCGATATCCGCTGCCGGCGCTGCGGTGACAGCAGGCACAGCCGGCGCGATAGACACCTTCCTGGGCTCCTTTGCCGGAACCACCATTGGCTCCACGATTTACAACGTAGTCAATCTCGCAGTCATTACTGCCGGTACCGTGCTGCAGACAATGAGCCTAATTACTAAGGATCCGAAATACGAAACTGCGGCGTTTTATGTTGGACTTGGGGCTGCCGGGTTGAACGTTGCGTGGGCCGTGGGCAAGGCGGGAGTATTTGGGGCGAAGTGGGTGAGTAAAGTCTTTGAAAGGGCTGCCAGGGCAGGTCGACCAATACCTATGACTGACTCGCCTCCGCCGCCTTCCTCGGCTACCTCGGCTACCTCGGGTACCCCGCGGCCAAGTGTCACGGGATCTGTGCCCCGTTCTGGCCCTCCGGCACCGCCGAGCAACCTGGCGGCTGCTCACGCGCGTAATGTATACGGCGCACTCGTTCTCCGCTTCTTTGGAACTTCGCAGCGCCAAGGACTCAGGCCTTGATCATCCAGCTCTCACACACCTAGGCCCGCAACCCGCCCCCCGCCAAGCCGCAGTGTCCAACGCACTGCGACTTGGCGGGGGGGGCTTTGCAGGTTCGCGTCTTCGGCACACCACCGACCACCTAGCATTTTTACCAGTTTCCGAAAACGCTGCGCACCGTTAGCCTGAATTCAGTCGCACACCGCAACCGCCAACTCAACCCGTTGGTATGCAAACTGCTGTCAGAATTCACCGCCAGGGGAAACCTCATGAGCAATGATTCGGCACGTAAACGTGCAGCAAAAGTTCGCCTCGACTATAAAAAACAACGAGCCGACAGGCGGGCAGCGCGGCAGCCCTTCGCGCTGGCAGACCCTATAGTAGAGGGCATGATCGACGACCAAGACGGCACCTTGAACAAGGACGTCCTTGATGCGCCTATTGCAGTGACAATCCAGCAGTGGGATAACTTGCCTGAGCCGATCGATGGCGATCACGATACGTTGCAGTTAGAAATGGCTGTCGTTAACGGTGACGATATCGGCGAATTCGGGTCTGTGGGTGAGAGTTGCTCATACGACAATACCAGTCCATTCCCCACGACCCTGTACATCCCCCAGAATGATTATCCTCGCGATGGCATTCGCAAGCTGCGCTACAAAATCAACAGATACAACACTGGCACCCCGGAGTACTCGGTACCCATCGATCTCATTTTCGATAAAACGCCCCCATGGGATCCTGTAGAACCTCCAGTAGCAGTGCTCACTGGGGAAGTGATTACAGACACCTTCCTGCGTGAAAACCCAGAGGGCCTGGAACTGACATTACCGGAATATACGGGTCAGGCGCCCACGGACAAATGCGCAGTTTATTATTCCGACACTGTTCCTGGCGACGGCTCGATACCGCCCCCCGTCATTTACAGCCCCGTACCCCCGGACAGAAAACTCCTGATAACCAAGGATTACATAGAAACCCAGGGTGATGGCCACTTCTATATTGTGTATGTACTGATCGACAAAGCGACCAATCGCAGCCGCATTTCCGAAATCGCCGAAGTGTTTGTGAACCTTGGGGTTTTACCCACCGCACTGCAAGAGCCGGTCGTACCGCTTGCAGGTGACGGTTTGCTTGACCTGGCCGATGCCCAAACAGGCGTAACGGTTGATGTCAGCTTCACAAATTACCAGGTAAGCGACGTTATCGAGATCACCTGGGGCCCAACCGAGCCCTTCATGGAGCCGATAGGGGGGCGTGAGCCCCCGTTCTCTGTCGCCGTCCCTCACGATCGCCTGCAAACGGCCTACGGCTCTGCCGACGATGCGGTGACGACCTCTGTAAGCTATCGCGTGTTGCGCCATGACGTACCCTATGGCCCCGAGGAAACCGAGGTGGAAGTCGACTTCTCGACCGCAGGTCCCACCCGCCCCAGCCCCGACCCCGACTGGCCAGACCCCGTCAACAGCAATCTGGAAGCGCCTGTAGTAAGAGGCGAAGTATCCGATGCCGATAACGTGCTGGACCGGACTGATACCGGCAGAAACGCAAAGTTCTTGTTCAAACGCTATGAAAGCGCCAAGGCGGGCGACATTGTGGACTTCTATTATGCCGGCACGCTCGTAGCCGAGGCCACATACACAGTTGTACTGGAGGACAAGGATCCGGTTGAACGCTCCCTTCCCTGGAGCTACATCCTTGAAGCGAGCAACAACCCTCAGTTACCGGTGTACTACGCTATTCGCAAGGCTTCTGGGGCAGGCAATGAACAACGCTCCCTGACCGCAGATGTAAACGCAAACGCGGTTGTCATCGAGGCGGAAGCTGCAGAGTTTCAACGCATGTATGGCAGGTTTCTCAACTGCGATTCGCTATGGGAAGACTCGGGGAATCCGAGTGGCGAAGCCGCCTTCAAAGTTTTCTTGCCGCCGCTGGACAAGTACCTGCCTACGGGTGGGGAAGTAAACATAGTGTGGACCGCCTTCGGTGGCCGCAGCGGCGATAACGAGATCGAGGAAGCCAGACTGTCCACGAAAGAGACCATCAGTGCAGAGCAGGCAGAAGCCGGCTTTTATTGGGAGGTCAAGCCATACGAAACGCACATTCTGCCCATCTACGATCCTGAGGGCTTTGGCCAGGATGGGCGCGGTTTCATCAATTACAACTTCCAGTTCAATGGAGAGACCGTACACTCGAAACCGGCCGAAGCCGTGGTCAGCCTTGGCACTGGCTCAGGAACTTGTCCAATCCCCGAAGGAGACGACAATGGCTGACAGACTGGCCTACGGCCATGCATATGAAAAGTCCTAGCTGCCATCAGAAATTTCCTACAGGAAAAGTTTACGAGATTCATAGACTTGGCACCGCTATTCCAGCCTGCCGCTTGCCGCAGGCTGGTTTCCGATCAGGATAAGACATAGGTATCCATATGCCAGCATTCCGTCTGTCGCCCGTACGCAGGGTGTTGAACGTGGCCTCGTTAGCACCATTGCTACTGTTTAGCCCTGGCAGCCTGGCGCAAACGTTCATCAAGACCGACACCACGATCGATAGCGCTACCGAACTCGACAACTTCACGGTAATGGATAAAGCAACGTTGACGGCCAACGGTGCTGTTACCCGCGACATCACAGTAGAGGCTGGCTCGGCACTGATACTCGAGGGCAGCCAGGTCAACGCTACCGGCAACGCGGCTGGCGTGCGCATCAGCGCTGGCGCGGCCACACTCCGCAGCAACAGCAGCGTGACATCCGCCTTCCAGGGCCTGGCCCTGGGCAGCGGCGCACAGGTCGACGCACATGACAGCCGCATCAGCGGCGGCTCCGTCGGAGCGGTCGTCAACAACAGCCTGCTGAAATTGGCAGGCAGCCAGGTACTCGGCACCAACGCCACGGGTACAGGGGTAAACCTGTTCGATGGCGACCTGCAGGCCAGCGCCAATAGCCGCATCGTCGGGGGCCGGGATGGCGTCCGTTTTCGCGGCGACACCGGCCAGCCCGCCAGTGCCGGCAGCCTGGTGCTGGATGCCAGCCATGTGGAAGGCCAGAACGGCTCGGCCATCGCCGTGGGCACCGCCGGCAACGCACCGGCGACTGCCCGCATAGAAGTATTGAACGGTTCCACCCTCAAAGCTGGTAACGGCACCCTGGTTGATATCGGCGCCCGCGGCACCGCAGACATCCTGGTCAGCGCCAGCGCTTTGGAAGGTGATTTCAACGTCGCCGAGGGTGGTAGCGGCAGGTTGACCTTGGCCAACCAGGCCACCCTCAAAGGCCGCCTGGAGAACCTTGACCACCTGGCCCTCAACAGTGGCGGCAAATGGACCATGGTCGGTGATGCCCGGCTCAACGAGCTGGCCATGGACGGCGGTGCCGTGAAATTCGGCGAAAGTGACGAATTCTACACGCTGCAAGTAGCCAGCCTGGAAGGTAACGGCACCTTCATCATGAATGTCGATTTTGCTGATGGCCAAAGTGACCTGCTGCAAGTGACCGGTAACGCCACCGGTGACCACCAGATCCGCGTGACCAGCACCGGCAAGGACCCGCTGAGCGATACCCAACTGCACCTGGTGGAAACCGGTGCCGGCAGCGATGCGAACTTCTCGCTGGCGGGCGGGCCGGTCGACCTCGGCACCTACGCCTATGGCTTGGTGCAACGCGGCAACGACTGGTACCTCGATGCCACCATGCGCAGCCTGAGCAATGGCACCAAGACCGTGCTGGCCCTGGCCAATACCGCACCTACGGTCTGGTATGGCGAGCTCAACACTTTGCGCAGCCGCATGGGGGAAGTGCGCCGTAACGATGGCGCGGCCGGCGCCTGGATGCGCAGCTACGGCAACCAGTACAACGCGTCTACCTCCGGTTTCGGCTACAAACAGCGGCAACAAGGGTTGTCATTCGGTGCCGACGGCCGCCTGCCCTTCGGCGACGGCAACTGGCTGGCAGGGGTAAGCGCAGGTTATAGCAATTCCGATCTCAACCTGCAGGGCGGCAACTCGGGCAGCGTTGACAGCTTCCACATCGGCGCGTACGCCACGTGGCTCGACCCCCAAAGCGGCTATTACTTCGACGGCGTGGCCAAACTCAACCGCTATCAGAACCGGGCAGATGTGCTGCTGAGCGACGGCAGCAAGACCAAAGGCGACTACAGCAACTATGGCATCGGTGTATCGCTGGAGGCCGGCCGCCATATTAAACTGGACCATGGTTATTTCATCGAACCCTATGCCCAGCTGGCAGCCATGACCATCGAGGGGCAGTCCTACCACCTGGCCAATGGCATGCAAGCCAGCGGCGAGGACACCCGCTCGCTGCAGGGCAAGCTGGGGGCCACCATCGGACGCACATTCGACTACGGCCAAGGCCGCATGGTCCAGCCGTATGTGCGAGCTGCCGGCGCACATGAGTTCGTCAACGGCAACCGTGTCAAGATCAATGGCAACCGCTTCCATAACGACCTTGCCGGCTCACGAGCGGAGGTGGGGGCCGGCGTGGTCGCGGCTTGGACCGACAACTGGCAAGTACACGCGGAGTTCGACTACGCCAACGGTGAACGTCTCGAACAGCCGTGGGGGGCCAGCATAGGCGTGCGCTACAACTGGTAGCCACGGGCGCTGCGCTGCCTCGGTTCGGGGCAGCGCGGCAACTGGTGAATCGGTTTTTATCAGGAGCTTCTTCCATGTCCCTGACCGCCCTGCTACACGCATTCATCGGCCGCGTGCTGCGTCGAAACAGCGCTGACGGCCCGCTTGAGCCTGCGCTGATCGAGGAGTTGCTGGATGACATAGACGGTGGCGAAAAAAACCTGCTGCCGTTCAGCGCAACCCAGGCGCCATTGAAAGTGAAATTCAAACGCTGGGACAACCCGGCACCGACCCCGGACGATGAAGACACCGTAACGCTTTACTGGGACGGGGTACTGGTCGAAGCCAAGACACTGGTCGGCCCGATTGCTGACCAAGAGCTTTTCATCATGGTGCCCGAACGCTTCCTGCATCAAGAAGGCGCGCACCAAGTGGAGTATGGGGTGGCGCTCTACAACGGCAATACATCCGACTCGCTACCCTTACCCATCCACATTGACAGGTCGCCCCCGCAATTGGCTGAGGACAGCAGCCTGCTGTTCGACACCCAGGTCATCGAACACGGGGTAACCGATGCCTATCTTCAAGCCAATGGCGATCGCTTGCTCGCCACGATTCCGGCTTATGACACCGCGCACCCCGGCGATTGCGTAACCTGGTACTGGAGCAAAACCCACAACGGGCAAGACCCGGTCGATTTGGTCGATAACCACACCCTGACCCAGACAGACATCACCAAACCATTGCGGATCGGCTTCCCTGGCGGGTTGATCCGTGAGCGGGGAGATGGCATACGTTATGCGCACTACACCATCCAGGACCGCGCCAGAACGCCCGCGCAGCGCTCGCTACCCATACCATTGCAGTGCAATGCCACCCCTTTCCCGACAGATTTCTCCGCCCCTTATCTGAAAGAAACCGGCAGTACCGGCAACAGCAGCACGCTCGACCCAGCGCGGGCCAGCAATGGCGCGAGCTTCGTCATAAAAGCGCAAAACAACTTCGAGCCGACTGACCGCGTAGAGATATTTTGGGCCCAGCCGGGTGATTACGGCGCTTATACAGCTGTGGTCGACGTGGGAGCTGGCGATACCGAGTGCCCCATCCCCAAAAGCAACATAGCCGCACGCATGGGCAGTGAGCTCGTGCTGTATTACCAAGTGACCCGGCGCGGCGCAGCACTCACCTCCACGCCGCACACACTGGTAGTGCAAGCTCCGCGCAATCTGCCACATCCGCAATGCGCAGCGATTCAGGGTGACAAGATCAGCCTGGGCTCAATGGGCGACAGTACCCCTTTCACTCTGACTGAGTGGACGCTAAGGGACACCAGCCAATGCGTCAAGCTGCAGATTATCGGCGTGCGCAAAGACGGCAAAAATGACCCGGTAGTGATCGCTGCCGCCACCCCGGTACCTTCGGCAACCGGGGAAATGACGGTGGGTCAACTTACCCCGAAAGATTTGGGCGTGTTCGAAGTCGGTACATGGCTGGAAATCGAAGCATTTCTCAGCGTGGACGAGCAGAGAAGCTGGATGAGCTTTCCATATGTAAATGCACAGCTCGTGAATTGAATCGAGCAGGTGGCGGGTTAAGCCCGTTCGGCCATCGCATCTCGGCATGCTTGGCGCAAGCCAAAAAAAACCACTCCAGAGAAGTGGTTTTTTAAATTGGAGCGGGAAACGAGACTCGAACTCGCGACCCCGACCTTGGCAAGGTCGTGCTCTACCAACTGAGCTATTCCCGCATTGTATAGCTTTTACCGCTTTTGGCGTGAAGCGCCATGAAGACCTTCACCACCACTGCACCGCATAGACGCCACAGTATTGAACTGGAGCGGGAAACGAGACTCGAACTCGCGACCCCGACCTTGGCAAGGTCGTGCTCTACCAACTGAGCTATTCCCGCAAATGGCGTCCCCTAGGGGACTCGAACCCCTGTTACCGCCGTGAAAGGGCGGTGTCCTAGGCCACTAGACGAAGGGGACACACGACACTTTTCAGTGCACCAGAACAGAACCTCACGATTCAGCCTGGATTTTCTTTTCCAGCCCCGCCATCAGGCGTTGCCGGAGAAACTGGAGCGGGAAACGAGACTCGAACTCGCGACCCCGACCTTGGCAAGGTCGTGCTCTACCAACTGAGCTATTCCCGCAATTTGGCGTCCCCTAGGGGACTCGAACCCCTGTTACCGCCGTGAAAGGGCGGTGTCCTAGGCCACTAGACGAAGGGGACACGCTGCTGGCATCGCTGCCTGCTTTCACTCCCTGCCGCGTTTCGCTGTGTGCTTTACGCTGCAAGTGGCGCGCATTCTATGGATGCTTGATACAGGCGTCAACCCCTTTGTAGAAATTTATTTAAATCAATGACTTCCGGGTGGGTTGGGGTGCAGATGCGGGCTGGCTTGTCGATATAGAGAACGGGTTTGCCTGTGCCGCTATTCGCTCCCAGGCAAACTCACTACACTCAACGCTGTAATTCTTCTTCAATGAGGCATTAACGGTGACACCACTTCTGATCACCCTGCTCATCGTAGCGGGTATCGCGTTGCTGATCGTGATCGGCTACCTCAACAATGTGGTCGAGAACGGCAAGCTGGAGCGCGCCCGCCTGAAGATCGAACTGGCCGACCGCCTGCGCCGCTGCGGCGAAATCACCGAGACCTTCCCGGGCCAGTTCATGACCCCGGCGCTGAAGCTGCTGCTGACCCGCCTGGAGCTCAACCTCAACCAGCGCCAGCTGGCGGTGGACAAGCACAATGCCCAGTTGAAGGCACGCATGGCCGAACTGGAAGGGCTGATCGCCCTGGGTGAAAAGATCCCGGCGAACAACCCGCCCAACCCGATCCAGACCGAGGTCAAGGCCAAGGATGTGCGCTTCTTGCTGGAAGCACTGCACAACCAGGTGACCCGCGCCGCGCAAGAGGGCTTCCTGCCTGCGCCGGAGGCCAAGCACTGGGTCAAGGAGATCCGCCACATCCTGGTGCTGCTGCATATCGAGTTCTTCAACAACCTCGGCCAGCAGGCCCTGCAGAAAGGCCAGCCAGGCCAAGCCCGCCTGGCATTCGAACGGGGGGTGCAGTACCTGCGCAAGCAGCCGGAGCCGAAGGTGTATGAAGAGCAGCTGACGTACCTGGAGAAACTGCTGGGCCGGGCCAACGCCCAGGTGCTGGACCAGATGGAACCGGCCGAGGACGAACACAACGAACTGACCCAGGGCCTCAAGACCGATGAGGACGAGACCTGGAAGAAGAAGGTGATGTACGACTGATCCGGAATTTGTAGCGTTGCCAGGGCTTGCCGGCGACAGGGCCAGCCCGGGCAACACGACAATCAGCAGTCAGTCAGCTCCAGGAAGATCGCCGCCAACCGCTCCAGCCCCTCCTGGTCAGCCTGGCTGAAACGCGCGAGCTTCGGGCTGTCCAGGTCCAGCACACCAATCAGCCTGCCCTCCTTCACCAGCGGTATCACCAGCTCGCTGTTCGACGCACTGTCGCAGGCAATGTGCCCCGGGAACGCATGCACGTCCTCGACCCGCTGGGTCTTGCCGGTGGCAGCCGCCGCGCCGCACACGCCTTTGCCGAACGGAATGCGCACGCACGCCACCTGGCCCTGGAACGGGCCCAGCACCAGTTGCCCGTTACGGTTGAGGTAGAAGCCCGCCCAGTTCAGGTCGCCTACCTGGTGGTAGAGAAATGCCGAAAACTGCGCGGCATTGGCGATGAAATCACGTTCGTCGGCAAACAGCGCCTGCACTTGCGCCGCCAGCAGGTGGTAGCCGTCGAGGCCGGCGCCACTGGCATTGAGGTCGATCATTTACTTTTGCTCCAGCAATTGCAGCCCGACCCAGTAGCGGGCGAACTGATAGGCACAACGGCCATTACGGTTACCGCGGCCGGTAGCCCAGCGCACGGCGAGAATTTCCAGCGCTTCGTCACGCTGCCAGGCCAGCCCGGCCGGGGCCGCCAGCTGGCCGATCCAATGCTCGACCACGTCAAGGAAGTGCGCCTGGGTGAACGGGTAGAACGACAGCCACAGGCCAAAGCGGTCGGACAGCGCGATCTTGTCCTCCACCGCTTCACTGGGGTGCAGCTCGCCGTCGACCCTCTTCCAGTTTTCGTTGTCGCTCTCCTTTTCCGGCACCAGGTGGCGGCGGTTGGAAGTGGCGTACAGCAGGACATTGTCCGGTGCCTGCTCGAGTGAGCCATCGAGCACGCTCTTGAGCACCCGGTAGTCGCCCTCCCCGGCCTCGAACGACAAGTCGTCGCAGAACAGGATGAAGCGCTGCGGCAGCTTCTGCAGTTGCTCGACCACGCGCGGCAGGTCGGCCAGGTGGTCGCGTTCGATTTCGATCAGGCGCAAACCGGCGCTGGCGTGCTCGGCCAGCAGCGCACGCACCAGCGACGACTTGCCGGTGCCGCGTGAGCCCCACAGCAGCGCATGGTTGGCCGGCAGGCCGTTGATGAACTGGTGGGTGTTGCGGCCCAGCTGGTCACGCTGTTTGTCGACGCCAATCAGGTCGGTCAGGCGGATGTCCAGGCTGACTTCCAATGGCAGCAGGTAGCCGCTGCGGCCATCGCGCTGCCAGCGCGCGGCCAGGGTGGTGGCCCAGTCGATGTGCGGGCGCGGGGCCGGCAGCAGGGGTTCGAGGCGCGCCAGTACCGATTCGGCGCGGTCTAGAAAAGCGATCAAGCGAGCGTCCATGACGACTCCTAGCAATTTCAGTTTTTGGGGGCCGCTGCGCGCCCCTTCGCGGGCTTGCCCGCTCCTACAGGGATTGTGTTAGGCCTGGGGGCCCGCGAAGGGGCGCAAGGCGGCCCCCGCTTGGCGATCAACTGAAATGAACAGACAGACCCACCAGTAGCCGGGGATGATCGGCTATGCTTGCGCAGCGCAAGGAACGGGAAACCAGCTCGGAACTCATGGATATCAAGTTCACCAATCGCCTGTCATACAAGCAAGCCCGGTTGACAGTCCTGGTCGGCTTCATCCTGGGAACCTTGCTCAGTCTCATCCAGATCGGCATCGATTATGCCAGCGAAGACGCATCCATCAACCGTGAAGTGCGGGCCTTGCTGCAAATCAGCCACAACCCGGCCTCGCGGATCGCCTACAACATAGACTCGGAACTGGCCCTGGAACTGACCCGCGGCCTGCTGCAGTCGCCGGCGGTGTTCCGCGCACGGCTGATCGACAACAACCAGACGGTCCTGGCCGATGTCGAGCGCCCACGCCAGCAAGACCGCCTGCGGCCACTGAGCGACTTCCTGTTCGGCGAACAGCGCCAATTACGGGAACGCCTGTACCTTACCCATATGCCCGAGGAATACCTTGGCACCCTGTACCTGGACGTCGACACCTTCGCCTTCGGCAGCCGCTTTCTCGACCGCGCCGGCATCACCCTGCTCAACGGCTTTGCCCGCAGCCTGGTGCTGACAGGCCTGCTGCTGGCCCTGTTCTACCTGATGCTGACCAAGCCACTGGTCACCGTGATCAGTGCGCTCAGCGGCAGTGACCCGCGTAAACCCCGGCAAACCCGCCTGGAGTGCCCGCACGGCCATGAGCTTGATGAAATCGGCGTGCTGGTGAAGGTCGCCAACCAGCAGTTCGTCAGCATGGCCACGGAAATCGAGCAGCGGCGTACTGCGGAAAACCGACTGACCCAATACCTCAACGAGCTGGAAGACATCGTCTCGGCACGTACCAACGAGCTGAAGGCCAGCAACAGCAGCTTGAGCCTGACCAACCAGGAACTGGAACAGGCCCGCCGGCGGGCGCTGGACATGGCCCAGGCCCGCGCCGCCTTCCTTGCCAACATGAGCCACGAAATTCGCACCCCGCTCAACGGCATGCTCGGCATGATCGCCCTGGCGCTGGATAACCCGTTGCCCAGCGAGCAACGCCAGCAACTGGCGATTGCCCACGACTCGGGCAAGGTGCTGGTCGAACTGCTGAACGATATTCTCGACCTGTCCAAGTTCGACGCCGGCCAGCTGGAACTGGAGCGCATTGCCTTCGACATGGGCTCGATGGTCGAAGACACCGCCAACCTGCTGTCGCAGAACACCGCGCAAAGCGTGGAGCTGACCTGCCTGATCGCCAGCGACTTCCCCAGCAGCGTGCTGGGTGACCCCACGCGGGTGCGGCAGATCGTCAGCAACCTGCTGTCCAATGCCTTGAAGTTCACCCGCTTCGGCCGCGTCGATGTGCGCCTGGAGCGCCTTGTCGGCGGCGTACGCCTGCAAGTGCGCGACACGGGCATCGGCATCCCCGAAGAGGCCCAGGTGCGCATTTTCCAGCCCTTCACCCAGGCCGGCGCCGGCATCACCCGCCAGTACGGTGGCACCGGCCTGGGCCTGGCCCTGACCCACAACCTGTGCGAAGCCATGCAGGGCCACCTGCACATAAGCTCCGAAGCGGGCTTTGGCAGTTGCTTCACCGCTGAGCTGCCGCTGGCCGCACACACCGAAGCCATCCCGCCACAGCCCCTGCAGGGCCGCGTGGCCGCCCTGAGTGCGGCGGGCAGCGGGCTGCACGAGCTACTGCAGGCCTTGTTGCCCGCCTGGGGCTTGAGCTACCAGCGGCATGACAGCCGTACCACCCTGCAGGCCACCGCGTTCGACCTGTTGATCACCGATGACGTGGACCACCTGGTCGAACTGCGCCCGGCCCTGCAAGCGCCGATCCTGCTGGTTACCGCCTACGGCAACTTTCTCTCCCAGGAGCAGGCGCTGGCCCTGGCACCGCTGCACCAGCTGGCCCGCCCGCTGGCGCGCAACGCCTTGTACCAGACCCTGCGCCGAACCTTGCAAGGCCATGAGCCGGAACACCCACTGGCCACGCCGCCCGTGACCCAGGGCGAAGGCCGCGCGCGCATTCTGTTGGTAGAAGACAACCCGGTGAACCAGCTGGTGGCCAAGGGGATGCTGGCCAAGCTCGGTTGCCAGGTCGAACTGGCAACCCAGGGCGCCGAGGCCCTGGCGATGCTGGAACGGCAAGGCTTCGACCTGGTGCTGATGGACTGCAACATGCCGGTGATGGACGGCTACGAGGCCAGCCGGCGCATTCGCCAGAGCGGCCGCTGGCCGCACCTGCCCATCGTCGCCCTCACCGCCAACGCCATGCCCGAAGAGCGCGAGCGCTGCCGGGCCGCGGGCATGAACGACTACCTGGCCAAACCGTTCCGCCGCGAAGAGCTACTGGCGCTGGTCGACCACTGGGTGCCGCTTAGCGGCTGAGCAGGCGCTCGATGTCCGCTTCCAGTGCCTGCGGCTTGGTGAAAGGCGCGTAACGCGTGACCTGGCCACTGGCCGGGTCGAGCAGGAACTTGGTGAAGTTCCACTTGACCTTCTGCGAGCCGAGCAAGCCTGGGGCACGCTGCTTCAGCTCGACATACAACGGGTGGGTGCCGGGGCCGTTGACGTCCACCTTGCGGAACAATGGGAAGCTCACGCCGAAATTGCGCTCGCAGAACTGGGCAATGTCCCGCGCCTCGCCAGGCTCCTGCTTGCCGAACTGGTTGCACGGAAAGCCCAGCACTACCAGGCCACGCCCGCGGTAGGCCTGCCACAGTTGCTCCAGCCCCTTGTACTGGGGGGTAAACCCGCACTGGCTGGCAGTATTGACCACCAGCAGCGCCTTGCCGGGGAAGTCGCCGAGGGTCTTGTGCTCGCCGCCCAGGGTCACGCAGGGGATGTCCAGTATCGATCCAGCCATGGTCGGGCTCCGGTCAGTCGCGCGGGCGCAAGTCGATGCACACCGAGTTGATGCAGTAGCGCAGGCCGGTCGGTGGCGGGCCGTCGGGGAACACGTGGCCCAGGTGCGCATCGCAACGGGCACAGGTGACTTCGGTACGGATCATGCCGTGGGAGGTGTCGCGGATCTCGATCATCGCGCTGTCTTCGATCGGCGCGTAGAAGCTCGGCCAGCCACAGCCGGAATCGAACTTGGTCTGGGCGTCGAACAACGCCAGGCCGCAGCAGATGCAATGGTAGATGCCGTCGCGGCGCTCGCTGTTGTACTTGCCGCTGAACGGCCGCTCGGTGCCCTTCAGGCGGCAGACCTGGTACTGCTCGGGGTCGAGCATCGACCGCCATTCTTCCAGGGTTTTCTCGATCTTTTTCATGCAGGAACCTCGGCAGGCTGAATTTCACCCCACGCCGTCTTTTCCAGGGCGCGGGCGGCACGTATATTAGGTGGCTTCGTGTGCCAGGCGTTCAGTCTGGCACCCGCTTGCTGCCCTTTCAAACCTTTCGGCGGGGCGTAGCGCGTATTCTCAATCGGGATCCCATCATGCAGTTCAGCAAATCGAACAAGCTCGCCAATGTCTGCTATGACATTCGCGGCCCAGTGCTCAAGCACGCCAAGCGCCTGGAAGAGGAAGGCCACCGCATCCTCAAGCTGAACATCGGCAACCCAGCGCCCTTCGGTTTCGAGGCGCCCGACGAAATTCTCCAGGATGTGATCCGCAACCTGCCTACCGCGCAGGGCTACAGCGACTCCAAGGGCCTGTTCAGTGCGCGCAAGGCGGTGATGCAGTACTGCCAGCAGAAAGAGATCGAAGGCGTGACCATCGAGGACATCTACCTTGGCAACGGTGTCTCCGAGCTGATCGTGATGTCGATGCAGGCGTTGCTCAACAACGGTGACGAGGTGCTGATCCCGGCACCCGATTACCCACTGTGGACCGCTGCCGTGAGCCTGGCCGGCGGCAAGCCGGTGCACTACCTGTGCGACGAGCAGGCCGACTGGTTCCCCGACCTGGAGGACATCAAGGCCAAGATCACCCCGAACACCAAGGCCCTGGTGATCATCAACCCGAACAACCCGACGGGCGCGGTGTACTCCAGGGAGTTGCTGCTGGGCATGCTGGCGCTGGCCCGCCAGCACAACCTGGTGGTGTTCTCCGACGAGATCTACGACAAGATCCTGTACGACGAAGCCGTGCACATCAGCACCGCCTCGCTGGCACCAGACCTGCTGTGCCTGACCTTCAACGGCCTGTCCAAGTCGTACCGGGTGGCGGGCTTCCGCTCTGGCTGGCTGATCATTTCCGGGCCCAAGCACCATGCGCAAAGCTACATCGAGGGCATCGACATGCTGGCCAACATGCGCCTGTGTGCCAACGTGCCGGCGCAGCATGCCATCCAGACCGCGCTGGGCGGTTACCAGAGCATCAATGACCTGGTGCTGCCACCCGGGCGCCTGCTGGAGCAGCGCAACCGCACCTACGAGCTGCTGAACGACATCCCTGGGGTAAGCTGCGTGAAGCCGATGGGTGCGCTGTATGCGTTCCCGCGGATCGACCCGAAGGTGTGCCCGATCCTCAATGACGAGAAGTTCGCCCTTGACCTGCTGCTGTCGGAGAAGCTGCTGATCGTTCAGGGTACCGCGTTCAACTGGCCGTGGCCGGACCACTTCCGCGTGGTGACCTTGCCGCGGGTGGATGACTTGGAAGCGGCGATTGGGCGGATCGGCAATTTCCTGCGCACTTACTCGCAGTAAGTAACGGCCTCATCGCCGGCAAGCCAGCTCCCACAGGATCACCACAGGCCTGAGGATTGGGGAGTGCTTATGGGAGCCAGCCACAGGGTTATCACAGGCCTGAATTTTGTGAGGTCCCTGTGGGAGCTGGCTTGCCGGCGATGGGCTGCAAAGCAGCCCGGTTATCTGCGCCACCTGTTTCTTACATCCTGCAACGCTCTATCCCACTGCCCACACGTCATCCTCTGCCATACTCCGCCGTACACAGTTTGAAATAGTCCCCCGATTGAAACGGCAACCCAGGCCCCTTATATACCCCGCAGTAAGCGACAATTCATCCGTCAGGAGAACGTAACAACCATGATGCGCATTCTGTTGTTTGTAGCCACCAACCTCGCGGTGGTGCTGGTTGCAAGCATTACCCTGAGCCTGTTCGGTTTCAACGGGTTCATGGCCGCCAACGGGGTCGACCTGAACCTCAGCAGCCTGCTGGTGTTCTGCGCCGTGTTCGGCTTCGCCGGCTCCCTCGTCTCGCTGTTCATCTCCAAGTGGATGGCGAAGATGACCACCGGCACCCAGATCATCACCCAGCCGCGCACCCGCCACGAGCAGTGGCTGTTGCAAACGGTCGAGGAGCTGTCTCGGGAAGCGGGCATCAAAATGCCTGAAGTGGGCATTTTTCCTGCCTACGAGGCGAACGCCTTCGCCACCGGCTGGAACCGTAACGACGCACTGGTAGCGGTGTCCCAGGGCTTGCTGGAGCGTTTCTCGCCCGACGAAGTGCGGGCGGTACTGGCCCACGAAATCGGCCACGTGGCCAACGGCGACATGGTCACCTTGGCGCTGGTCCAGGGCGTGGTGAACACCTTCGTGATGTTCTTCGCCCGGATCATCGGTAATTTTGTCGACAAGGTCATCTTCAAGAACGAAGAAGGCCAGGGCATCGCCTACTACGTGGCAACCATCGTTGCCGAGCTGGTATTGGGCATCCTGGCCAGCATGATCGTCATGTGGTTCTCGCGCCGCCGCGAATACCGCGCCGACGAAGCAGGTGCACAGCTGGCCGGCACTTCGGCGATGATCGGCGCCCTACAGCGCCTGCGGGTAGAACAAGGCCTGCCGGTGCACATGCCGGACACGCTCAAGGCCTTCGGCATCAACGGCGGCCTCAAGCACGGCCTGGCCGGCTTGCTGATGAGCCACCCGCCGCTGGAAGACCGTATCGAGGCCCTGCGCCGTCGCGGTTGATCCAACAGGCAAGCAAGGGCGACTTCGGTCGCCCTTTTTTGTGCCTGCCTGTGCAGGCTTACCCGCGCAAGGGCCGGCAGACCCGGTACACCCGCTCCAACACACTGGATGCCCCGGCCTGCAGAAACTTCGGACTTTCCCCGAGCACCTGCGCCTGCTCCAGTTCAACCACCTGCCAGCCCGCAAAGCCCTGCCTCAGCTCCTCATCCGCCACCGAAAACGGCGGCCCGGCCAGCAGCGACTGGTCGTAATCCAAGGTCACCACCAAGCCACGGCACCCGGCTGGCAACAACGCCGAAAGTGCCTGCGTGTAGCGCATACGCATGGGCGGCGGCAGGGCAATCAGCGCCGCGCGGTCGTACAGGCCCGCGCAGTCGCTGACATCCTCTGCCTGCAGGGCAAAGAAGTCCCCACACCACAGCTCCACGTCGCCACTGCGCCATACTTCAAAGTCGCCACGCGGCTGCACCTCGGCCTCAAGCTCATGCTCGCGGAAGAAACCCTCCACGGCCCGCCGCGAAAGCTCCACGCCCAACACCCGGTGCCCCTGCCCGGCCAACCAGGCCAGATCGAGGCTTTTGCCGCACAGTGGCACCAGCACGCGGCTGCCGGGCACCTGCTGCAATCCTGGCCAGTACCGCTGCAGATACGGGTTCACCTGCGCCTGGTGGAAGCCGATCTGGTTGTCGGCCCACCGTTGCTGCCAGAATGATGGTTCCATGAACACTCCCGATTTTTTGATGGTTTGCCAGTAAAAGTTGGTTTGGATTTCGATCTTTAGTTGATCGAAGATGAGTGCATCTTAACCTTCAGGACCCCGCCATGCTGCCCAGCCTGTTCATTTCCCACGGCTCCCCCATGCTTGCCCTGCAACCCGGCGCCAGCGGCCCGGCGCTGGCCGGGCTGGCCCACGCACTGCCGCGGCCGAACGCCATTGTGGTGGTGTCGGCGCACTGGGAAAGCCGCGAGCTGCTGATCACCGGCGGCGCACATCCAGAAACCTGGCATGACTTCTACGGCTTCCCACCAGCCTTGTATGCGGTGCAGTACCCAGCGCCCGGTGCCCCTGCCCTCGCCAGCCGGGTCGGCGAGCTGCTGCAGGGCGCCGGGCTGGCCGCGCGCCTCGACCCGCAGCGGCCGTTCGACCATGGCGCCTGGGTGCCGTTGTCATTGATGTACCCCGATGCGAGCATCCCGGTGGTGCAGGTTTCGCTGCCCACCCAGATGGGCCCGGCGCTGCAAGTGAAGGTTGGCCAGGCACTGGCGGGGCTACGCCAGGAGGGCGTGCTGCTGGTGGGTTCGGGCAGCATTACCCACAACCTGGGCGAGCTGGACTGGCATGCCGGGCCCGACGTGATCGAGCCGTGGGCATTGGCGTTTCGGGATTGGGTAGTGGAAAAACTGCGGGATGATGACCGGGAGGGGTTGCTGGCTTATCGGCAACAGGCGCCGTTTGCGGTGCGCAACCACCCGAGCGATGAGCATTTGTTGCCGCTGTTTTTCGCCCTTGGGGCGGGGGGGCAGTTTGGCGTTGTGCACCAAGGCTTTACCTTGGGGGCGCTGGGGATGGACATCTACCGGTTCGACTGACGATTGCCGGGGGCTGCCGCGCAACCCCACAATGGCACAGGCAAAAAAATCCCCAGCCAAGGCCGGGGATTTTTCATTGCGCCAGGATCAATCCTCGCGGTAGCGGCGCAGCTTCAGCTGCTTGCCGGCCACGCGGGTGTCCTTGAGCTTGGACAGCAGCTTCTCGAGGCCATCTTCCGGCAGCTCGACCAGGCTGAAGCTGTCGCGGACCTGGATACGACCGATCGCGTCACGCGCCAGGCCACCCTCGTTGAGGATCGCGCCCAGCAGGTTCTTGGCGGCGATGCCGTCACGGGCACCCAGGGCGGTACGGCAACGCACGCGGCCTTCGGCCAGCGGCAGCGGCGCACGACGCTCGCGGTCGCCGCGGTCAGGGCGCTCGCTGCGCTCACCACGTTCGGCACGCTCACCACGCGGGGCGAAGCTCGGCACCAGCGGCTGCTCACGCTCTACCGCCGCCAGGTCCAGCGCCTGGCCGTTGGTGGCCTTGCGCAGCAGGGCCGAGGCCAGGGCACGAGCGCTGCAACCCAAGTCGTTGGTCAGGCGGTCAAACAGGTCACCATGGGTGGCTTCAGCCTCGGCAACCAGTGGCGCCAGGCTGTTGGTCAGCTTCTTGATGCGCGCATCAAGCACCGCCTGGGCGTTCGGCAGGCGCGCTTCGGCAACCTTCTGCCCGGTTACACGCTCGATCACCTGCAGCATGCGGCGCTCACGTGGCGTGACCAACAGCAGCGCACGGCCTTCGCGACCGGCACGGCCGGTACGGCCGATACGGTGCACGTAGGACTCCGGGTCGTACGGCATGTCAACGTTGAATACGTGAGTGATGCGCGGTACGTCCAGGCCACGGGCCGCCACGTCGGTGGCGACAACGATGTCCAGGCGGCCATCCTTGAGCGAGTCGATCACGCGCTCACGCTGGTTCTGGGCGATGTCGCCGTTCAGCGCAGCAGCCTTGTAGCCCTTGGCTTCCAGCGCGGCGGCCAGGTCCAGGGTGGCTTGCTTGGTGCGCACGAAGGCGATCAGCGCGTCGAACTCTTCCACTTCCAGCAGACGCAGTACAGCCGGGATCTTCTGGTCGGCGTGGACCATCAGGTGGGCCTGATCGATCGCGGTAACGGTCTGGGTCTTGCTCTGAATTTTGACGTGCTTCGGTTCGCGCAGGTGGCGTTCAGCGATCGAACGGATCGACGACGGCAGGGTGGCGGAGAACAGCACGGTCTGGCGGGTAGCAGGGATGGCGTCGAAGATCACTTCGAGGTCGTCCATGAAGCCCAGCTTGAGCATCTCGTCGGCTTCGTCCAGTACCAGGTACTGCACGGTCGACAGGACTTTTTCGTCGCGACGCAGGTGGTCGCACAGACGGCCCGGGGTGGCGACGACGATTTGCGCGCCGTTGCGGATGGCGCGCAGCTGTGGGCCCATTGGGGCACCACCGTACACGGCAACCACGTTCACGCCTGGCATCTGCTTGGCGTAGGTTTCGAAAGCGGTAGCAACTTGCAGCGCCAACTCACGGGTTGGCGCCAGGATCAGGGCTTGCGGTTCGCGCTTGCTCACATCGATCTTGTTGAGGATCGGCAGGGCGAAGGCAGCGGTCTTGCCGGTGCCAGTCTGCGCCTGGCCGATCATGTCATGACCGGCGAGGATGATCGGGATAGATTGCTGCTGAATGGCGGACGGCTCTTCATAGCCGGTAGCCACTACGGCAGCAACGATATTCGGGTTGAGATCGAGAGCGGCGAAGCCGCCGGTTTCCTGGGTCATGGGTCTGCCTCTAGGTGCATCCGCAAAGACCCATGCTCCAAAGCTGCACATGCCTTGAAAGACCGTCAGGTCACCCAGGCAGCTTTGGCGGCGGGGATTTGCGAAAACGATTGAAAAAGAAAACTTGGGAAGGTCCGCCTAGCGGACGCGCAGCCGAAGCTGGACTCGGAGGATTTGCACCACCTGATTTTGAGGTCCGCTAAAAGACCGGCGCGTACTATACCTGAAATGTACGGTTAGGTGAGGAATATTTTCAGGGGCTGAAACGATAATCCCTGACGCTGCCACGTTCCCTGTAGGAGCGGCCTTGTGTCGCGAAAGGGCCGCAGGGCGGCCCCGGCAATATCCGCTGCGAAGCTGAAAATGTGGGGCCGCTGCGCGCCCCTTTCGCGACACAAGGCCGCTCCTACAGGGATCGCCACGGCTACGGCCGCACCTGCCATTCAGGTAGCCGGCCGAATCTCGCGGATCAAACCCTCGAGGCTGTAGCCCAACCGTGGCGCCAGCGCCTGCGCCCGGGCCCGCAAGCCTTCCATGTCCAGGGTCTGCTCCAGATCCGCCGGCACGAGCAGAATCACATTGCCCTCCTTCACCGGCAGTTCCCAGTAATGGCGGTGGTACAAGCCGCGCAGCAACGCAGCCCCCAGCGGCTTGCCATCATCGGTGGCCCACTGGTTGATCACCAACCAGCCGCCCGGGTTGAGTTGTTGCTGGCAGCTCGCCAGGAAGTTCCACGCCAGGTGCCCGACCCCCGGCCCATGGTCGGTGTACAGGTCAACGAACAACAGGTCGGCCTTTTCTGCGCTGGGCAGCAGCTCCAGGGCATCGCCAATGCGCACGTACAGCCGCGGGTCGTCGTCCAGGCCCAGGTACTGCATGGCCAGGCGCGGGACGTCCGGGCGCAGCTCGATGGCTTCGATATCGTCCAGCGCCAGGAACTTCATGCAGGCCTGGGTCAGCGTGCCCGCCCCAAGGCCCAGGAACAGCGCGCTTTCCGGCTGTTCATGGCACAACGCGCCGACCAGCATGGCGCGGGTGTAGTCGTACTCCAACCAGCTGGGGTCGGCGGTGAACACGCAGCTTTGCTCGATGGCATCGCCGAATTCCAGAAAGCGGTAGTCGTCCACTTCGTACACGCTGATGACGCCAAAGGCATCTTCCACCCGCGCCAGTAGCCGCTCTTGCCGTTGCGCCGTCATGCCTGCACCCGCCCGCACAAAAACGCGCATTGTCCGCCAACACCCCCGATGCAACAAGCGCAGCGCCAACTGTTACCATGGTCTCCAGCCGACAACCGACAAGACCGAGCCTGACATGAACCAACCGTGGAGCCCCGACAGCTGGCGCGCCCTGCCGATCCAGCAGCAACCGACCTACCCCGATGCCGCGCACCTGCTGAAGGTCGAACAGACCCTGGCCAGCTACCCGCCGCTGGTGTTCGCCGGCGAAGCGCGCGAACTGCGACGGCAGTTTGCCGAAGTGACCGAAGGCCGCGCGTTCCTGCTGCAAGGCGGCGACTGCGCCGAGAGCTTCGCCGAGTTTTCAGCGGCAAAAATCCGCGACACCTTCAAGGTGCTGCTGCAAATGGCCATCGTCATGACGTTTGCCGCGGGCTGCCCGGTGGTCAAGGTCGGGCGCATGGCCGGGCAGTTCGCCAAGCCCCGCTCGGCGGGCGATGAAACCATCGGCAACGTCACCCTGCCGGCCTACCGGGGCGACATCGTCAACGGCATCGGTTTCGACGCCAAGAGCCGCATCCCCGACCCGGAGCGTCTGCTGCAGGCCTACCACCAGGCCACCGCCAGCCTCAACCTGCTGCGGGCCTTCGCCCAGGGCGGTTTTGCCGACCTGCACCAAGTGCACAAGTGGAACCTGGACTTCATTGCCAACTCGGCGCTGGCCGACAAGTACCACCAGTTGGCCAACCGCATCGACGAAACCCTGGCGTTCATGCGTGCCTGCGGCCTGGACAGCGCGCCGCAGTTGCGTGAAACCAGCTTCTTCACCGCCCACGAAGCGCTGCTGCTGAACTATGAAGAGGCCTTCGTGCGCCAGGACAGCCTGACCGGCGACTACTACGACTGCTCGGCGCACATGCTGTGGATCGGCGACCGCACTCGCCAGCTGGACGGCGCCCATGTCGAGTTCCTGCGCGGGGTGCACAACCCGATCGGGGTCAAGGTCGGCCCCAGCATGAACCCCGAGGAGCTGCTCCGCCTGATCGACACCCTCAACCCCGCCAACGACCCAGGGCGCCTGAACCTGATCGTACGCATGGGGGCGGGCAAGGTTGGCGACCACCTGCCAGGGCTGATCCGCTGCGTAGAGCGCGAGGGGCGCAAGGTGCTGTGGAGCTCCGACCCCATGCACGGCAATACCATCAAGGCCAGCAGTGGCTACAAGACCCGTGATTTTGCGCAGATCCTCGACGAGGTGAAGCAGTTCTTCCAGGTGCACCAGGCCGAAGGCAGTCATGCCGGCGGCATTCATATCGAGATGACCGGGCAGAATGTGACCGAGTGCATCGGTGGCGCACGGCCAATCACCGAAGATGCCCTGTCAGACCGGTATCACACCCACTGCGACCCCCGGATGAATGCCGACCAGTCGCTGGAGCTGGCGTTCCTGATTGCAGAAACACTGAAGCAAGTGCGGCGCTGACCCTCGGCGCCATACCCCCTCGGCCTGGTGCCGCGAAGCGCCGCCTGCGCGGCGCTCGCCCCCACCGGCGCGGTCAAACGCTCAAAGCTCGAACCCGAGCATCACCGCACACACCACCAGGAACACGCAGAACATCGCCCGTAGCACCTTCTCTGGCAGCGCATGGGCCAGCTTCACCCCCCAGCTGATACTGAGCAGGCCGCCCACCGCCAACGGCAACCCTACCCCCCAGTCAACACTGTGATGCACGCCATAGGTCACCAGAGTCACCAGGGTGCTCGGCGCCGCCAATGCCAGCGACAGCCCTTGGGCCACCACCTGGGTAGTGCCGAACACACTGGTCAGGATCGGTGTGGCTACCACGGCGCCACCCACCCCGAACAGCCCGCCCATGGTACCGGCAAAGCTGCCCAGCACCCCCAGCCAAGGCCAGGCATAACGCAGTTCGGCACTGGCTGGCGCCACTTTCATGAACATCCGCGCCACGTTCCACACCGCCAGCGCCACCAAAAAGCCGACAAAGCCCAGGCGCATGGAATGCGCATCCAGCCCAACGGCCCAGATCGAACCCAGCCAGGCAAACACGAAACTGCACAACGACAGCGGCACGGCGTGGCGCAACTCGATGCGGTTGCGCTGGTGATAACGCCACAACGCCAGCAACACATTCGGCACCACCATGACCAGTGCAGTACCCTGTGCCAGTTGCTGATCCAGGCCGAACAGCACGCCCAGCGCCGGGATCGCGATCAGCCCACCGCCTATGCCGAACAGGCCCCCCATGGTGCCCAGGGCAGCGCCCAGCACGATATACAGCAACCACTCGATCATCAGGGCCTCGTTCGCCAGCAAAGTTGATAGCGGCATGCTAACCAGTGTGCGCTGGCGGGGAAACGCACAGCAGCGCACAATGGCTGTGCGTATTGTGCAAAAGCAAGGCAACCATGAGCCCCGATACCCTCACCGAGCAGCTAAGCCTGTTCCTGGACGTGCTGCAAAGCGGCAGTTTTTCTGCCGCCGCTCGCCGCTACCCGCTGACCCCGTCTGCGGTGGCGCGGCGCATTGACGCCCTGGAAAGCGCCGTTGGCAGCCGCCTCTTCACCCGCAGCACCCATGCCGTGCGCGCCACCCCGGCGGGCCACGCCTTTGCCGAGCGTGCCAGGCGCATCATCGAGGAACTGCGCCTGGCCCGTGCCGAGGCGGTGTCGCTGAGCAATGCACCGGAAGGGCTGATCCGCATCGACGCCCCCGCCGCGTTCGGCCGCCGCCACCTGGCCCCGGCCATTGCCGACTTCCTGCTGGCCTACCCGGGCCTGGACGTGCAGCTGCGCCTGATCGACAGCTTTGTCGACCTGCATGGCAGCCACCTGGGCGAAGTGGACCTGGTGT
Source organism: Pseudomonas sp. CJQ_9 (assembly GCF_043106615.1). Taxonomy (NCBI): domain Bacteria; kingdom Pseudomonadati; phylum Pseudomonadota; class Gammaproteobacteria; order Pseudomonadales; family Pseudomonadaceae; genus Pseudomonas; species Pseudomonas sp. CJQ_9. The sequence continues at coordinate 96,616 of NZ_JBICMS010000074.1, forward strand.
TGCGTGCCGGCCCGTTGGCCGATACCCGCCTGGTCGCCACGCCACTGGCCTACATGGTGCGCATCGCCTGCGCCAGCCCCACCTACTTGGCCAGCCGCGGCATCCCCGACTGCCCCAGCGAACTGCCCGGCCATGACGGCCTGGACTGGGACGGCCTGGCACCGCCGTATGCGTGGCGTTTCGAGGTAGCGGGGCAAACCCGCCTGTACCGCCCGGCCCGCATGCGCATGGCGGCCAACAACGCCGAAACCCTGTTGTTCGGCGCGCTGGCGGGGCTGGGCATCGCCCACCTGCCCACCTGGCTGATCAGCGAGTACCTGCTGCGCGGCGAACTGGTGCCACTGTTTTGTGACGCAGGCCTGCCCCAGGCTGAAAGCAGCGGCATTTACGCGCTACGCCTGGAACATGAAACGAACTCTCGCAGCCGTTTGCTGCTCGAATTTCTCAAGAGCCGCTTCAGTCCGATTCCACCCTGGGACCTGGCCCTGCGCAGCGGACTGCGCGAGTGATGCGTGCAGTGACGCGCAACGTGCCAGGATTTCCCATTGATTACCTTCAAGGACGTGCATGAACGCCGACACCCAAGCTTCCTGTGACGAGCTGCTGCTGGACAACCAGGTCTGTTTCGCCCTGCATTCCACCTCGTTGCTGATGACCAAGGTCTACAAACCACTGCTGCAGGCCCTGGGCCTGACGTACCCGCAATACCTGGCCATGCTCGTGCTGTGGGAGCATGACGGCCTGACCGTGGGTGAAATCAGCCAGCATCTGCTGACCGACCCGGGCTCGCTGACCCCGCTGCTCAAGCGCCTGGAAAGCGAAGGCCTGTTACAGCGCAACCGCAGCCGCGAGGACGAACGGGTGGTGCTGGTGCAACTCACCGACAAAGGCCGCGCCCTGCAGCAGCGGGCCAAGGAAGTGCCGCAGTGCATCCTCAAGGCCAGCGGTCGCAGCCTTGAGCAGTTGCAGCAGTTGCAGGCCGAGTTGCTGGACCTGCGCGAGAACCTGCAGAAAAACCTTTAGCGGCTATGCTGGGCAATGGCCATTCGTCCGAGGGGTGAACATTTATATTGCGCGCTAACTAATTGCGCGCTAATTTAAGTTCCACACCAACCCGCGCCCTCCTGCCAACGGGAGCGCACAGCACATTAGCGAGGCTCAAGATGCAAAAGGTCACTCCGCTGTACATCGCAGAAGCTACCTCCACCGGTGGGCGCGACGGTAAATCCCGTTCCAGCGACGGCAAGCTGGACGTCAAGCTGAGCACCCCGAAAGAGTTGGGTGGGGCTGGCGGTGACGGCACCAACCCTGAGCAAATGTTTGCCGCCGGCTACTCGGCGTGCTTCATCGGCGCCTTGAAGTTCGTGGCAGGGCAAGAGAAAAAAGCCTTGCCGGCCGATGCTTCGATCACCGCCAAGGTGGGGATTGGCCAGATTCCGGGCGGTTTCGGCCTGGACATCGATCTGCACATCAGCCTGCCCGGCTTGGCCCAGGCCGACGCCGAAGCGCTGGTGGAAAAGGCGCACAAGGTGTGCCCGTACTCCAATGCCACCCGCGGCAATGTGGATGT
>NZ_JBICMS010000075.1:0-482 GCF_043106615.1 Pseudomonas sp. CJQ_9
GCTGTCGTCAGCTCGTGTCGTGAGATGTTGGGTTAAGTCCCGTAACGAGCGCAACCCTTGTCCTTAGTTACCAGCACGTTATGGTGGGCACTCTAAGGAGACTGCCGGTGACAAACCGGAGGAAGGTGGGGATGACGTCAAGTCATCATGGCCCTTACGGCCTGGGCTACACACGTGCTACAATGGTCGGTACAGAGGGTTGCCAAGCCGCGAGGTGGAGCTAATCTCACAAAACCGATCGTAGTCCGGATCGCAGTCTGCAACTCGACTGCGTGAAGTCGGAATCGCTAGTAATCGCGAATCAGAATGTCGCGGTGAATACGTTCCCGGGCCTTGTACACACCGCCCGTCACACCATGGGAGTGGGTTGCACCAGAAGTAGCTAGTCTAACCTTCGGGAGGACGGTTACCACGGTGTGATTCATGACTGGGGTGAAGTCGTAACAAGGTAGCCGTAGGGGAACCTGCGGCTGGATCACCTC
>NZ_JBICMS010000076.1:0-57481 GCF_043106615.1 Pseudomonas sp. CJQ_9
GCTTCAGCTACGACTGCGAGAACCGGCTGGTGCGAGCGGAGACGCTGGTCAATGGCAAGCTAGAAAGCCAAGGCGAGTACCGTTACGACAGCCTTGGGCGGCGGGTGGCCAAGTGGGCTGAAATCAAGGGCGAGGTCGAACAGAAGCACTTTCTCTGGCAAGGCTTGCGGATGCTGAGGGAGGAAACGCCTGGGCACAGCATCTTGTACCTGTACGAGCCGGGTAGCTATGCGCCGTTGGCGCGGGTTGATCAGGTTGAAGGGGAAGGGCAGAAGGTCTATTACTTCCATACTGACCAGATTGGCACGCCGCTGGAGCTGACGGATAGAGATGGCACGATTGTTTGGCAGGCGACCTACCGCTCGTGGGGCTCGGTAGAGCAGCTAGTAGTTAGTGAGGTGGAGCAGAATATACGATTTCAAGGTCAATATTTTGATTCCGAATCGAGCCTAAATTACAATATCTTTCGTTTTTACGATCCAGGAACTGGGCGATTTATAACGCAGGATCCGATAAGTCTCCAAGGCGGGTATAATCTTTACGAGTACGCACCAAATACGTTGACCTGGATTGATCCATTAGGCTTGTGCAAAAGTGCCGCAAGTGGTGACAAGGGACGATCAAAGGCAATGCACGATTTGGAGCGTAATGGCTTTAAGATAGTTGCCGAAGAAGTAACAATGAAGGTTAATGGAAGTAGGATTAGAGCGGACTTTGTTGCTAGAGATACTCATGGGAATTTGCATGTATTTGAGGTAAAACATGGCGCAGGCTCGCTTACCAAAAACCAAAAAGCAGCTGGCGTATTCGACATGAGCAATCCTGCAAATACTACCCAGCACCTTGGGGGAGGAACTATTACGCCATCTAGTGGTACTGCGGCGAAGCTGAAAGTTGATACTAAAAGTATGCGAGGCAAATTGCTTGGTGGTAAAGGAGCTGTACATGATGCAATATTTAATGTCCTTAAATATAGGTGAATTATGAGTGCAGAGGATCGGTTATTTTTTGAGGTCGCCTTGCTTAAAGAACTGAAGATCGTTGCGTCTAAATTTGATGGCGTGGTGGCTGCAAAGAATAAACTAAAATTCAAATGCAATAAAAAAAATGTAGCTGAACTTTTTTTTGATCATATCGCGCGTGTAGATTCTTATGTGCTAGCCGGGATTGTTTCAGGGGGCGAGCTTTTCGAGTGCGCGTCAAAATTCACACCTCCTTACAGAAGTAATTTATTTAATGAGGGCTGTTTTTCGTTCATTTCGTCAGGTGAGCAGAGCAAACGATTCAGTGGAGATTTTGGCGGGGCTATAAAAACACCGGCTCCCGCTTTGGTAGAAGAAGTCTGCAGTCATATTCGGCTCGTTCTGGAAGAGTTCTATGTTCCAAAGATGTTAGCCGCTATAGTGCCGACTGATAGAATCATAGGTGATGTTGTTTCCTCTCCCGATGAATACTCATATCCTGCTGTCTTGATACATTGTGCTGTTAAGTTTTGTGGCGTGGCTGTAAATGAAGTTGCAATAAAAGAAGCGATGAGCTCAAAGAAAATTATAAAGGACAAGGCCTACGATAGTTCTCTGCTCGATGGATTGTGTTGATGTATTGGATGGGGTCAAGTGTACTGGTTGTATGTTCAGCCAATAAAGCACGAACTGTCAATCTTTAAAAGTCAGGCTTCTCGCAGATAAATCCAATGGCTGGGATGTTGAGCTAAGCTGCGGGATTGAGCTATAAATATTCTACCATAATGGCGGGATGCCGCCAGCCTCATAAATTATGGCATACATTATTCAGGTGAGAAAAGCCTTGAAGGTGTTTTTTGCGATTTAATATGTCTAAGGGGAAATTTAGCTATGAGTCCTCCTAGTGAATTAGTAGCTTTCATGAGGGAGATGAGCTGCTGGGAGATTGATTTCTTTGATCAGCGCAAACTAAACCTGGCTCAGGGGTAGACGATTCTCAACTGGAAGAAATTTATGCAAAAACCTGAAGAGATACTCGACAAATATCGTTAAAGATAACTTTAACTATGGGTGACTTGTGGATCTTGGGTGCACTAAGCCTGCCACTTATCATCCTGCGACTGATAAGTTAGAGATTTTGGAAGTGGGTGGGGAGGCGCTGGCAATTAAGGTGCGGCAAACTAAAGATGCGGAAACATGCGCCAAGATTTATTTGGCGCTAAAGATGGAGTTTGGAAGATAAAGAAAAAAGAAGTTTTAAGTTTTGATGATAAATGGTGCGGCTCGCCGCTATAAAGTTTCGTCTCATTGGTTTGGCAAAAGGATTTAATTGGTGCTTTGCTGTAAAAGTTTACTTTTTTAACAATTAGTATTTATGTAGGCGCTCGGAGAGAGATATCATCTTCTAGCTTATTCTTATTTCGTATGTGATTAGATTACCGTAACTGGCAGTATGCCTCGACCTTGCCGGCCGACAAGCTCTCGCAGGTGCACAACACCGGCATCAATACCTCTTTGCTGGTCGAGCACGCCTACAACCCGATCCACCGCCGTTACCTGTACGACCCTGCCGGTGAACTGGTGCGTACGCTGGACAAGCTGCGTGGCGAGATCAAGTACGAGTATGAAGCCAATGGCCAGTTGCGCAGCCGTGATACCGGCTCGCTGGTGGGCAGCGAAGAGTTTCGTTATGACCCGGCAGCCAACCGGTTGGACTTCAATGCGCGGCAGTTTGCCAAGGTCAAGGACAACCGCATCAAACAGTGGCGGGATCAGGAGTACCGTTACGACCCGTGGGGCAACCTGATCGAGAAGCGCTCGGGGCACAGCAAGCTGCAGAGTTTCAGCTACGACTGCGAGAACCGGCTGGTGCGGGCGGAGACGTTGGTCAATGGCAAGCTGGCAAGCCGAGGCGAGTACCGTTACGACAGCCTTGGGCGGCGGGTGGCCAAGTGGGCTGAAATCAAGGGCGAGGTCGAACAGAAGCGCTTTCTCTGGCAAGGCTTGCGGATGCTGCGGGAGGAAACGCCTGGGCAGAACATCCTGTACCTTTACGAGCCGGGTAGCTATGCGCCGTTGGCGCGGGTTGATCAGGTTGAAGGGGAAGGGCAGAAGGTCTATTACTTCCATACTGACCAGATTGGTACGCCGTTGGAATTGACGGACAGTGACGGCAAGATCGTTTGGCAGGCGACGTATCGTTCGTGGGGGGCAATTGAGAGTCTGACGATCCAAAAGGTCACTCAGAATCTAAGGTATCCAGGGCAATACCGAGATGTTGAAACGGGGCTGCATTATAACACCTTCCGTTACTATGACCCGGAGGTGGCACGATTTACCACTCAGGATCCGATTGGGCTACTGGGCGGTTTCAATCTTTACAGTTATGCTCCTAACTCCACCGGATGGCTTGATCCTCTAGGGTGGTGTGTCAACACCAATGTGACAAGAGGGGCAGCAGGTCAACCCTTGAGGGCTACTGCTACTATCACGAAGAATGACCTGAAAACAGGTACAGCTACCAATCAGTCCTCAAGGGCTTGGGCCCGTATGCTGGGCAATCAGGATGATGACGCTGGACATATAATTGGCAAGCTTCTTGGCGGTTCGGGGGGGAAGGATGGAGTGTTCCCTCAGCTTTCTAAAGTCAACCGTGGCTTGTTTAGGGATTTTGAAAAACAAATCGCAAAAGATGTCTTCGATAATGGGCCTGTTGATGTCGAGCTCGTATTCAAGTACGGCGCCGGCGGTACAAGGCCAACAAAGGTAATTTATAATGTATTCAGGAATGGGGACCTTGTAGATGGAAAAATATTCAGCAACTGATCTGGGTGAGGAGTTTGGCAAGGCGCTGAAGGAATTTATGCATGAAATGTATAATTGGGAGATGACATACTATCAAAAAAGCATTGAGGCCTTTGATAGTGACTTGTCGGAAACGGATCTTGAAGAAGCCATGCGTAAAGATCTTTTGAAGATTTTTCGACAATATGTACTTGAAGGTGGAAGGAATTATGATAGGGTAGAAAATTTGGTTTGCGGCAGGCATCCTGAGTATGATGAGGGAAATGATCAAGTGGAAGTCATTAATAGCGATGGAAAAAAAGTTTCTGTTGTGATAAATAAAGTGAAGGGCTTGGCTGCTGTGTTTCGACTGAACTTTGTTTTAAGCGATGGTGTGTATATGGTTTCAGGTCGGGATTTGCAGCATGGAAAAAAGTGGCAGGAGACTTATGTCTGACGCGTGATTGAAGGCTCGGTGTCATTTCAAAGAGGCTTGGTTTTACTGGTGTTCTTTAATAAATGGTCTTTAGAGGCGATTGCCAACTTTTTCTCAATCGTCTCATTTTTCAAATTTTTTTATACATTGACCTATTCGCCTTCAAGTTTTCGTCGGTTTAAGCTTTACGATAGCAAAACCTGACATTTAAGTAAGACCAATTCTCTCGGCTGATCGAGAAACCGACCCGCTGAGCCGCAAGATCGCCTACGAATACCACCATGGCGGTCACCTGATTCGCCTGGACGAAATTGGCTATGGCGAAAGCGGCGAACGTCCGGAGCGCCATACGCTTTTCGAGCGTGACGCCATTGGCCGCTTGATGGCCAAGGTCTATCGCGATGCACGGCAAGGTTTCGAGTATGACGAGGCTGACCGGTCACTGAGCATTCAACGCCACCCAACAAGCGCGGACAAGCAGCTGGGGATCACCGAGGAAAAGCTGGGTTACCGCAACGACCTGCTGGGGCGACTGACTTAGGAACTGACCCCGAGTGGGGCACTGGACTATGAATAAGACCCGCTCAGCAACCTGACCACGCTTACCCTGCCAGATGACCGCAAGGTCAACCACCTGTACTACGGCAGTGTGCACCTGCACCAGTTGAACCTGGACGGCCAGGTCATCAGTGGTAACACAAGATCCTGTTGGTTTGTTTGGTGGTGATAATCTTTATCAGTATGCGAAAACACTCAGTCCTGGATAGACTCATTAGGGCTAGCGTGTGATAAGTGGGATGTTGGTACCCATCAGGCAAACAAAAATGCAGTTAAAGGGAAGAATCTAGGCCTGGACTCACATCATGTTGGGCAGAAAAATTTGATGAAAGACCTTGTCGAGGGCTACGATCCTGCTACGGGGCCTGCTATGCTGGTACCCCGAGTAGGACATACAGTTTCTAAAGAAGGTGTGGGAATTGTGTCTAGAAGTAGTATAAATCCCAGGACAGGACTCCCTTTTACTAGTGCTCGTGATGTGGTTGCGCGCGACATTAGAGAACTTAGGCGTGTTTATCCAGAGGTGCCAAATGAAAAGCTACAGCAGCTAATCGCTCTGAATAAATCTATGTATCCAGAAATGCGGAAGTAAAGGGAGAAATTTATGGGTGATAATAAATTTGTTGATGCTATTTATTCCGAATTGTTTGAGAAAAACTTCCCTCAATATAGAAAATCTCTTACTAAACCCGTCAACGGAGATAAGGACTCATATGCTCGTGCGCGTAATGCTCTAGCATCGCTAGATGATACTCAAAGATGTGATATCATTAACTTTTTTAAAGTTGTTATCGCAGACAGCGCTTCTGTAGTGCTTGGGACGTTGGATGGTGTCCATTTTCCGGATGACCTCGAGGGCGATTTTGTTGTAAAATTAGATGGTGAAGATATTCAGGGTGACTTGCAGGATATATTTATCGAAAAATCTCAGCAAGATGGTATTTACGATTGATTTTTCGAGGCATTTTTAATCTGGCTTCGGTTTTTGTTTTTATGTGGCATTGTTGAAAGAAAGATATTGAAAAAGCTATTGAAAATAGTTTGGGTGCCAGCTTCAACTATTTTTCCGTTAGCCGATACTGTCGAGCGGCTGTAATGAAGCTGCCTTAGCTAATATAATTATTTGTGTCATTGTCAAAAGTCACGTTCGCTAAGCGTGTAAGGTGATTGTGCGGGCCTGTATCCAAGGTGGCTCATTACCTCCTGCAAACCCTCGACAATCTAGAGAAGTGCCAGACACCAACACCGAAGTGCCGCTGCAGCGTATCGAGAACGTCCTCGGCCACTTCCTGCACTTCACCCGCACGCCTGACGGCACCCTGACCGACATCAGCGCCACCGGCGGCACCCGCGTGCACTTGCACTACGACCACCCGCTGGGCCGCCTGACCGATATCAAGCGCGTGGTGGACAACCAGGCGGTCGAAACGCTCACCCAGTACCGTTACGACGAGCATGGCCAGCTGAGCGCGGTGCGCAACCGCAACGGCGACAGCGTGCGCAGTTTCAGCTATGTCGAAGGCCTGATGGTGACCCACAGCAACGCCCTGGGCCTGGGCTGCCACTACCGCTGGGAAACCCTCGGCGGCAAGCCGCGCGTGGTCGAGCACTGGACCAGCGATGGCGAGCACTACCATTTCCGCTACGACCTCGACGCCCGCACCAGCTGGGCCACCGACGTGCTTGGCCGGGAACTGGAAGTGCAGTACAACGCCGACCACCGCGTGGTCGCCAGCCGCGATTATGGTGGCGAGCGTTACGCCATCGAGCTGGACGAAAACGGTAATATGGTTGGCCTGGGCCTGCCGGACGGCAACCGGCTTTCGTTCAAGTACGACGAATTCGCCCGCCTGCTCGAAGAAACCGATCCACTCGGCCGCAAGACCACCTACGAATATCACCACCTGACCACGCTGGTGACCCAGGTCAGCTACCCGGACGGCAGCACCTGGCGAGCGCGCTACGACGACAAGGGCAACCTGCTCGCCGAATTCGATGCCCTCGGCCAGATGACCGAGTACCTGAACAGCGATGACGGCCTGCCGCACACCATCATCGATGCGACCTATAAGTCCAAGTACCTGTGGTGGAACACCCTGGCCCAGGTCGAGCGCTACCAGGATTGCTCAGGCAAGCGCACGTACTACCGCTATGACGAGCGCCAGCACCTGGTCGCGGCAACGGACGCGCTGAACCAGACCACCACGCTGGAGCGCAAGCCCGACGGCGAAGTGCTGCGTATCAGCCACCCGGACGGCACCACGGCAACCTTCACCTACAACGCCTACGGTCAGGTGCTCAGCCACACCGACGGCAAGGGCCAGAGCACCCGCCTGATGCGCACGGCCCGTGGCCTGCCGAGCAGCCGTCAGGATGCCAAGGGCCAGCGGGTTCGCTACGAGTATGACAAGGCCATTCGCCTGACCGCGCTGGTCAACGAAAACAATGCCACGTACAGCTTTGCCTACGACGTTTCGGACCGGCTGAGCGAAGAAGTGCGGGTAGATAACCTGACCCGACGTTTCAGCTACAACGTCGGTGGCCATCTCACACGACTGGATGAGATTGGCTATGGCGAGAATGCCGAACGGCCAGAGCGCCATACGCTGTTCGAGCGTGATGCCATTGGCCGTTTGGTCGCCAAGATCAATCGTGATGCGAGCCAGACATTCGCATACGACGACGGTGACCGCTTGCTGAGCATCGAACGGCAACCAACCGGGATCGGCAAGCAGCTTGGGATCACGGAAGAAAAGCTTGAGTACGCCTACGATCTGCTAGGCCGGCTAACGAAAGAAATCACCCCCGATGGGACGCTAGCCTACGAGTACGACCCGCTCAGCAACCTGACCACGCTGACCCTGCCGGATGGCCGCAAGGTCAATCACCTGTACTACGGCAGCGGCCACCTGCACCAGCTGAACCTGGACGGCTAGGTGATCAGCGACATGGAGCGCGATGACCTGCACCGCGAGGTGTATCGCACCCAGGGCAAACTCACCAGTTGCTTCGGTTATGACGCCATGGGGCGCAAGGCCTGGCAGTTTGCCTCGACCTTGCCGGCTGACAAGCTGTCGCAGGTGCACAACACCGGCATCAATACCTCGTTGCTGGTCGAGCACGCCTACAACCCAATCCACCGCCGTTACCAGTACGACCCGGCCGGTGAACTGGTGCGCACCCTCGACAAGCTGCGTGGCGAGATCAAGTACGAATATGAAGCCAACGGCCAGTTGCGCAGTCGCGATACCGGCTCGCTGATCGGCAGTGAGGAGTTCCGCTACGACCCGGCAGCCAACCGCCTGGACTTCAATGCGCGGCAGTTCGACAAGGTCAAGGACAATCGGATCAAACAGTGGCGGGATCAGGAGTACCGCTACGACCCATGGGGCAACCTGATCGAGAAGCGCTCGGGGCACAGCAAGCTGCAGCACTTCAGCTATGACTGCGAGAACCGGCTGGTGCGGGCGGAGACGTTGGTCAATGGCAAGCTGGCAAGCCGAGGCGAGTACCGTTACGACAGCCTTGGGCGGCGGGTGGCCAAGCGGGCTGAAATCAACGGCGAGGTCGAACAGAAGCGCTTCCTGTGGCAAGGCTTGCGGATGCTGCGGGAGGAAACGCCTGGGCAGAACATCCTGTACCTGTACGAGCCGGGGAGCTATGCGCCGTTGGCGCGGGTTGACCAGGCGGAAGGGGAAGGGCAGAAGCTCTACTATTTCCTACAGACCAAATTGGCACGCCGCTGGAGCTGACGGATAGCGACGGCAAGGTCGTTTGGCAGGCGGCATATCGTTCTTGGGGCGAGATAGAGCAGCTAACCATCAATGGAGTAGAGCAGAACATACGATTCCAAGGTCAGTATTTTGATTGCGAATCGAGCCTAAATTACAATACCTTTAGGTTTTACGACCCAGGAACTGGGCGATTTATCACCCAGGATCCAATTGGTGTCAGAGGCGGTGCTAATTTATATGTCTATGTGCTGGCGCCGACTATGTGGGTTGACCCTTTGGGTTGGGTGCCTTGGGAAAAAAATGGTTTTGATAGCTGGTTCAATAGCGCCTCGGTTCAAGATATTGTTGATAACAAAAAATCTGTAGAAGCTGCTCTTCGGAGCCCGGGAGGTAAGCATGAAATGTTTCCTGTCTCTATAGCGGCGAAGGCAAAAGAACTTGGCTTTACCGCTCAGGAACTTAAAGAAATGACGGTACCCACTAAAGATATTACTTTTGTGGGTGTAACAGACAAACATGGTAATCCTGTGCCGGACGGTCCGCACCATGGTAGTAGAGCGGGAAGGCTGTTCCATAATAATTTAATTAAAGATTTGAGTGGCGCGCAAAGTAAAGCTCAAGCGCTTAGTGTGATCGATTCACATCACGGCAAACACATGAAACTAGGAGCATGCTAAATGGATTCTTATGATATTGAACGGTATGAAAAAGTTCATGTTTGGATAGGTACAAATTTCTCTTCGGAGGATGACTATCTGCAGTATTTTGAGTTGGACTATTCTGTGGATTTGGATGATCCAGCATACAAGGTTTGTGGATTTTGCAGAGATATTGGCGTGAAATGGTACGACGAGGATTTCATAGGGATTATACCAAGGAAAGCGGAGGAGGTGAGTCTAGATGAAATCTTGATTGAGTCTGCGGTTGATTCTAGTTGTATAGAAGATTTAAAGGCGGAGTGTTTCAGGCTTGGTATTACAAAGGCTAATGCAATTTTTTGGTATTTCGATGGTGGTACGGATATTTCCAAGCCTCTAAAGGCGAATTATAATGGCTTGAAGTATGTGGGGTTATATGAGGGTGAATGATAAGCTCGGCATAGGTCTCGGAAAGCTCGCGGATGGCGTTCTGTGTCAGCTTTTTTAATGATCGGATCTAATTTCGGATGTGCGGTCATGTGTTTTTAATTTAAAGCCCTATTGCAAGTGTTAGATGCTAAAGATCTGATCTTTAATAACTAATGGGCTCGTTGGCTCTCTCGCAATATAGATAGAGCCAATGTTTTCTTCTAATGCATGTATTGTTGGATGTATCGACAACCCGCCCGAGCAGGTCTACCTGGTGTGCACCGAGGCCGGCCACTACATTCTGCAGACCCTCGATAAATTGTTCCTCTACTAAGGCGAAGTACCAGACACTAACACCGAAGTACCGCTGCAGCGTATCGAGAACGTCCTCGACCGTAAGCGATCCATAAACCCCACCCGTTACATGAAGGACAGGGGAAATCAGGTATTCGAGTCGGGCACCTGCCCCGCTTGAGTCTTTAACCCGAACAACTGGTCAGCTAGCTGTCGGCCTCGCTCCAGCCCCTCCGCCGTCAACCAGATGGATTTGTTTCTATTAACTGGATCACTGATGAAACCCTGTTCATGCAGTCGATTCATGATCTCGAAGTCAAATCCTTTCCACGCGTTACCTTTGTCGGAGCTATAGGCTGCCAACAGGGCAAGCACTGCCTCTTCAATTAGTCTATCGTCGTATTCCATGGTCGTTACTCCGCTCTTGTTCTTCAAACGCTTCGTAGGCCCCACCTGACCCACAATAGGCAGAGCACTCAGCTATGTATTTTAGGCGTGCAATTCCACGGCAGCAGCGCTTCATAGTCTTCCACTGAGGACGCCAGCGGCAGGCGTTCCAGTGCGTGGCGCAGCCACGCATAAGGCTCTTTGCCGTTGGCTTTGGCTGTCTCGACCAAACTGTAAAGCTGCGCGCTGGCCGTCGCGCCTCTGGGCGTGTCTTTGAACAACCAGTTCTTTCTGCCGATGACAAACGGGCGGATCGCACGCTCGGCTGCGTTGTTGTCGATCGGTAAGCAGCCGTGCTCGATGTAGCGTTCCAACTTGCTCCAGTTGCTGGCCAAGTAGCCGATGGCCTTGCCCAAGGCATTCTGCGTCGTGACCTGAGGTTGCGTTTTCTCTACCCAGCTTTTCAGCTGAGCCAGCAATGGCAGGCTGCGCTCCATGCGGGCAGCCTTACGATCTTCATCGCTGCCGTCCTTAAGGTCGCGCTCGATACCATACAGCTTGTTGATCAAATTCAGGGCGATGTCTGCGCGCCCGGTTTTACCCTTGGGCTGCACTTTCTGCGCTTCGACGAACTTGCGGCGTGCGTGCGCCCAGCAGCCCAACCGCTCCACGCCGTCCTGTGCAGCCAGCGCGTTGTAACCGGCGTAGTCATCGGTCATGACATAGCCGCGATAGCCATCCAGCAGGCGCGTCGGCACCTCCTGTGCTCGGCTGGTGGTGTAGTCGAAAAGGATCACTGGCCGATCAGGTGGGCCACCGGTTTGTACCCACATCCAGGATTGGCTACTGGGCTCACGACCAGGCTCTTTCAACACCTGCACACGTGTTTCATCACAGTGGATGATCCGACTGCTCAACAGGCTTTCGCGCATCAGATTCAGCAGCGGTTGGAAGTGCTCGCTGCATTGAATCACCCAGCGTGCCAGGGTTTGGCGCGAGATATCGATACCGTGGCGCCCCAACACTTTTTCGAAGCGATGAAGCGGTAGGCCGTCTACGTATTTGGTGGTGAGCAGCATGGCCAGCACACTCGGGCTAGCCATGCTCTTCTCGATCACCTGGGCAGGCTTGTCCGCGGTTACGGGCGCTGACTCGCAGTCCCGGCAGCCGTACACCTTGCGAACATGTTTGATGACGCGAATCTGCATCGGGACGATTTCAAGCTGTTCGCTGACCTCTTCTCCAATGGCATGTTTGCGGCAGCCACAAGCGCACGTCAGCTCATGCTCGGGCAGTTCGTGCACAACCTCGATACGCGGCAAATCAGCCGGCAGTGGTTTGCGTTTACCACGGCGCTTGGTCGGTGCAACGACTTCTTCGTCGCCGGCCTCATCCAAGGGTTCTGCCAGGCTTTCCGCTTCGTCGAAGAGCGGTAACTGTGGCGTCGCCGCATCGCCTGTCTGCTCGGTCTTGCGCCCGAACAGACGCTGGCGCAACAGCGTAACTTCCTCTTCGAGATGAACGATCTTGTCCTTGTCGGACGCCCGCTCGTTGATCATCTGCTCAAGCAGTTGCTTGAGCAGAACAGGATCGTCAGGGAGGTCTTCGGGCATGGAAATCATGCCGCGGATTATACCGAATCAGGCGACGTATCGAGGCGTCAATACCTGATGCGGACGGTTGCGCCAGAGGTCGAAGCCGTCGAGTAGCCAGTTCAGTTCCTGAACGGTCAGTACGATGGCCACGTCAGTCGGGTCGGGTGAGGTTTTGAACCGTTCGGAGTCCAGGCGTTTGAGCCAGAGGCAGAAGCCGTTGCGTTCCCAGTACAAGATCTTCACGCGGTTGCGCGGCTTGTTGAGGAAGACGAAAAGCACCGGGTCGAACACCGCCACTTTGATATCGAGTTCGACCAGCGCAGCCAAGCCATCGATGGACTTTCGGAAGTCGACGGGCTTGGGGTAGAGATAGACTTTTTCGACTTTGGCGTCGGGGCGCATCATCGTCGGCAGGCTCCAGAAAGAAATCGGGAGCACAGCATCGGGGATCAGGTAAGCGCTTTAAATGTGGGGTTCATGGAGCGCTTACCTATAAGCTACGCGGCGAGATCAAGTACAAATCCAAATCCAAAGCCAACAGCCAGTTGCGCAACCGCAGTACCGCCCGCTACCAGCTCGGTCTTGAACAAGCCGGTGCATTAGGCGACAGCCGCGAATTCCCCTTCTACCGAATCACTCTCGGCTGGGCATTTGGGGGCGGCCACCACCATGCATTTTTCGGCGCTGGCTCGTTGGCGCCAGATCTACATCGATATTCCAGTACTGCGCTCGCGCCTCACGACTTTGGCCATCTTCAGGTTGAGTGGAGGGCCCCGCATCGCGCAGCCCGGCTTTCACCCTATTTGTAATACCGAAGGGACTATCAAGCGCGTTCAAGCCAAAACATAAAGGAAATCAGTTGCTATCTTATTGGGGTTTCTCCCCCATACTTGCTTTGAGTCGGGCCAATGTAGGTGACTCTCCACCTGTCAACTCAATGCGAAACTCTGCAAACGCATGCTCGAGATCGGCATACTGCTGCAAGCCTTCTTCAGTGAACAGGTAGCGACCCGGGATGTCGCGCCATTCCATGGCGGAATGGATCAGCTGTCGCTCTGCCGCATGCAGCAGCGGCTCTAGCTCTACGCTCAATTTCATGGCAGCGGGGTCCTGTGCCTTCAGGCTTTCGATCAACATGCGAAGCTTGACTGACTTCTGTTTGAGTTTTTCGGTATTCATGTTCAGCCCTAGTTGGAAAGGGTGCCTATCAATTTTGGAGTGCCCCATTCGCTACGATTGGGTGTGAGGTATTGCATTGCCTCACCGGTGCGTGAAATTGTGCCATTGAGCTCTATGGTAGGGGCTACTTTACTCACAAAAATTTCTGTTGGCTGCAGGGGCGACATTTCAAAGACCGAGTACCGAGTCGATTCGCTACCCAGTGGCAAGCCGAAGCTGTCAGCCAAGGTCCTACCAGAGCTCGCCGCTGCCTGTAGCTCCTCGTGAGTCGTGAAGAACGGCGAGTAAGGCGACACGCTTTGTCCCTCGGGCACGATCTTGACCAGCGGCGAATCGATCAACTTGATCTCAGGAATGGTTGACCCGGAAGCGACTTGGTCGAAGGCCCGAGAGTAAATGGTCGTGGCATCAGCGTCTGGAGCCGCAGCCTGGAGTTTGCCGAGCAATTTTTTACCGTCGGCGGTGTTGAGGAAATCTTCAATCTGGGCATTGGACAAGCCCTTGGTCTTGAGGGTGCTAACTTTTTTGATCTGCTCTTCGATCGGCGTGAAATTCGGGTCTTGCTTGCTGTAGTACTCACGCATCGTCTCAGGCTGTGCTGGCTTGATCGGGGTCGCCTCTTTGACCAGCAGTTCCGGCTGCGCCAACAGCTGCTGCTCATTCTTTGCCAGCCACGCAGCCAACTGCTTGTTGGAGATCTCCGCCTGCAACCGCGCACTGCGCGTGGCAATATTCTCCATGCTGCTCATGATACCCGCCTTCATCTGCCCACGCGTGAGGTAGGTGACAATGGCTGTCAGTAGAAGCAGTACCAACTGCTCCTGCCCGCGAGCAAGCTGACGTGCCGCGCGCTCGACGCGCTCCTGAGCCTGCGCCGACGAGCCACCGCTTGGGTCCAGCCCGGTGGGCTTGAGGCCATCCTCGGCAAACCAGGCCGTGGCCATCCCTTACTGCAGGGTCGACAGGCACGCCGGCAGGCCTTGATAGAAATACTCGGCAATGGCGGACAGCCCAAGTCCCATGAGGATCAGGTTGCCGACTTGCAGGCCGATGCCAGCGCCGGCCACCGCGCCTGGTGCCGCGCCGACGCCAAAGGCGAACGCCCCGGCCACGCCACCCGCGAGCGAGCCAACCGCCACGCTGCCACCGAGGATCATCGACACTTCTTTGACCAGTTGCAGCAGCACCGGCAGGATCTGCTCGATACCGATCGAGGACCACTTGCGCTTCAGGTTGTCTTGGATGATCGGGTAGGACAGGGCCATGGCCTGGCGCACGTTGTCGATGCGCTGCCCACCCAGGTAGCCATAAGCCTGGTTGGCGCCATTATTGACCCGTCGACTGAAACCGTCCCACGCCTCCTGGGCGCTGTTCAGGCCGCTATCGACGCTCTGGTTGAGCTCGCTGAATTACTGTTCGAGGTTGCGTTCGATGTCTCCCCAGCTGGGGATGTTGGCTAAAAGATCCATTTTCGCTTCACTGTCCATGGAAATAGGCGACGCTTCGGCGGCGAGCGCAGCATTTCGTTTCAGACACCAAGATGAGTACAAAGGTCTGACAGGCGTTCATTGTTCTCATGACAGGCGTGCGCGGCAATAATGGCAATTGAGCATCATGGCCTGCTTCGAGCCTTGCCGCGTGCCGCAAGTGCCGGTACGGCCGCACGGGTAATGGCCATCTGCCAGAGTTGGCAAGTGACGGAAAATTTGAACCAATTCACTCTATGAAACCTTTTTCGGCGAGTGAGGCGGGGGGCGCCAAGAAGCGAGACAGGCGAATGCATCCCCCGATAATCATGGACCTGGCCTCCGCGCTGCTGTCGCTGCAGAACCGGCGCGTATTCAAGTCCCGTTCTACTACTTCGAGCACACCGCCGCAGGCCACACCATGATCATCTGCGATGACTCCAGCACGCTGGTCGACATCCCCGAGCAACCGCAGATCCGCTTCCATAGCGCGGTTAACCTCCCACCATAAGGCCGCTTGAGCCTGAAATCCGCCCGCCGCTCACCACCCCGCCACGCCGCCGTCGCCAGCCAGTACCTGACCCTGGGCGCGCAGCGCCTCGACCAGGAAAAAGGTCGCGCAGGGCGTTTCCACCAGGCCGGTACGCTGTGCATCAAGGCGATAGCGGTGGCCGATGAAGCAGCCGTGCCGCACCGACGTTGTCAGCAGCCCGGCTATCTGCCGGCAGGCCAGCTCGCACCAGGCATTACGCCCCGGCAGGCATTGCCATAGGCGCAGCAAGGCCACCGAGGCGATGGCGATGGCGCAGGGGTCGGCCTCGTCGGCGCCTGGGCGGCCGCTGGCGGCGGCAGCGCCCCAGCGCTGGGTCCAGTACTCGCAGGCCCGGCCTGCGGCCTCGGCGTATTCACCACCATAGCGACCTACGGCCTCGGCCAGCCCCAGCATCGCCCAGGCCTGCCCCCGTGCCCATTGGCCTGGCGCGGTACGCTGCCAGTTACCGCCTGGCAGCCACAGGGCCTGATTGGCCCAGGCGCCCGAGGGCTCGGACAAGCTGTTCAGGCAACGCTGCAGGTGTTGGCGTGCCAGGGCCCAATGGCCGGCGTCCGGGCTGGCATGCAGCAGGGCGAGGGTCGGGGCCAGTGCGTCGATGTCCAAGGTCCTGGCGCCAGGCTCGCCAGCCCCAAGCCCTGTGCCCAACCACCAACCGCCCAACTGCGGATCGTAGTCCGCGGCCAGTGCCGCGGCCGCCTGGGTGGCCAGGCCACGGGCCTGCTCGTCGCACGACTGGCGGGCGGCAAGGCCGGCGCCGTACCAGAACACGAAGCTGCGGTTGACACTCGGTTCGCCAAGCTGTGGGGCCAGCCGGGCGCTCCAGGTCCGTGCTTCGGCCACATCCACCGCGTCGCCACTGGCCTGGGCGCGCCGCCACCAAAGCGCGGCCCAGAAGCCGCCCAGCCAGGAGCCGCGGCGCGACAGTTTCCAGGGCGAGTCCCGATCGACGCGGTACAACGGGAAATGGCCATCGCACTGCTGCGAGATGCGCGGCAGGGGCGCCAGCAGGGCTTCGATGATCGCCCCGCGTTTACGCTGTTCCGGCATCGGCGCCGCCCTCCGACACCTGCCGCGCCCGGTACAGGCTGCGGCATAGCCCGGCGCCCAGGCACAAGGCGATCATCAGCAGTGTCCAGCCCGCGGTGAAGCCGCCGGGCTGGCGCAGCAGCACGGCGAACAGCGGTGGGCCCAGTGCGATACCGCCAAAGAACCCCAGCGACAGCAGCCCGGCGCTACCGGCAACCCCGCCGAAGCGCGGTTCGCGCAGCAGCATGCTCATGGCCACCGCGTTGCTGGCGACCAGGCTCAGGCCCATTCCGACCACCGCCGCCCACAGGGGCCAGTGGCGCGCGGGCGTGGCCAGTTGCATCAACACGATCGTCGCCAGGGCGAACAGGAACAGGCCGCCCAGCAACACGGTTTCATCCCTGAAAGCCGCGCCCAACGGCGTGAGCAGCAGCCGTGAAAGCACACCGGTGACGCCGAACGCACTGATCATCAAGCCGATGCTCGCGGGCGTCACACCGAGGCTGCTGGCATGCACGCCAAAAAAGGTGATGAAGGCCGACAGGCACAGCCCGGCGCAGCCCTGGATGGCCATCAGCCGCAGCAGCCAGCCGTTGGGCCGCTGTACGCGTACGGGCGGTCGATGCGCCTGGGGCGCCGGGGCGATCTGCCGAGCGACCAGCAGCGCCAGCAGCAGCGCAAATGGCGCCCAGCAGCCCAGCGCCATGCGCCAGCCCAGGGCCTGGCTGAGCACCGGCAGGGCCAGGCCGGCGAGCAGCGCCGAGGCCTGCACCCCGGCCTGCTTGATGCCTACCAAGCTGGCGCGCGGTGCGTCCACCGCCTGGGCGATGGCCTGGTTGGTAGCCGGGTTGGCCAGCGCCTGGGCCACGCCGCAGAAGGCCAGGGCGATCACCAGCCCGACGAAGCCCGGCAGCACCAGCACCAGGCTGAAGGACAGTGCCACCAGCATGAACAGCGCCTGCAAGCCACGGCGCGAGCCAATGCGCTGGACCAGCGCCCCGGCCCATGGCGAGAGCAGCGCCGCCAGGCCGAATGCGCTGGTGGTCAGCCAGCCCAGTTGCTCACGGTCCAGCCCCAGCGCTTGAATCAGTTGCGGGCCGAGTACACCCAGCGCATAGAACACCATCATCGGCAGGCCCATGGCGCAGGTGAGCAGGGCGGCCAGCGGAACATGCCGCTTCATGGGGCCTCCTTGGCAGGCGAAGGTACGGAAGGGGTCAGCACGTCGAAGGCGCGGCCGGGGCGCGTGGCCTGGAGCAGGTCGCGCCCCAGGGTGCTGATCAGCGCGTCGTCGGTGCCGTCGAGAATGTGCGTGGTGCGGGCGCCGCGGTAGATGCCTGACAGCGGCGACAGCTCGCTCAGGCCCTCGGCGCCCATTATCTGGATCGCTGAATCCACGGCCAGCGACAGCGCATCGGAGGCCGCCAGCTTGGCCAGGTTGACTTCGATGGCGCTGGCCTGGCCGCGATCGAAGGTGGCCGCTGCCTCGCGCAGCAGGCCCCGGGCCGCGGCGATCTCGCGGTAACAGCGGTATACCCGGGCACGTACCAGTTGCTTGTCGGCGAGCCGTGCCTGCGCGCCGCGGGCCGAGTGCACCCGCGCGCACAGATCGTCGAAGCAGCGCCGGGCCATGCCCAGCCAGTGGGCGGCGCGCAACAGGCGGCCCAGACCCAGGCGTTGCTGCATCAGCATCAGGCCCTGGCCTGGCGCGCCCAGCACCTGGTCAGGCTCCACCCGCACCGCCTCCAGGTGCAGCTCGCCCTGGCCCTGCTGACGGCCTAGCAGCGCCAGAGGCCGCACAAAACGAAAGCCTGGGCTGTTGCAGGGCACCACCAGCATCGACAGGCCGGTCTGCAACGGGCCCTCGTCGGTGCGGGCGATGACGGTGGCGAAATCTGCCCGCTCGGCACGGCAGATGAACCACTTGCGCGCCGTCAGCCGCCAGTGGTCGCCTTGCCATTGAGCGCGGCTGTTCAGGGTGGCCGGGATCGAGCCAATGCTGTCGGGCTCGGACATCGCATAGCAGGGCACGTGCTCGCCGCGCACCAGCGGCAGGTACACGCGCTCGCGCAGGCTTGGGTTGGCGTGGCGTGCCAGCATGTGGCAGTCCAGCGTGGCGTCGCAGCCGAGAATTGCCGGCGCGAACTCGCTGCGGCCTTCTTCGGCGGCCACCTCCAGGTAGTCGCTCAGGCGCGCGAGGCGACCGCCGTCGGCCACGGGGTAGAAGTTGCCGAATACCCCGGCGGCCTTGGCCTGCGCCTGCAGTTCGGCGCTTAGCCGCGCCGCCGCCGCGTCGCAGCGGCCCAGCTCGGCCTCACGGGGCAAAATCTGCCGCTCGACGAAGTGGCGTACCCGTTGCGCCAGTTCAATGACGTGCTCGTTGGCCATGGCTCAGCCCACCTGCCGCACGGGCTCGCCCAGCCCGGCTGCGTCGGCGGCCAAGGCACGCTTGTCGACCTTGCCGGCCGGTGTCAGTGGCAGGTGGCGATAAAAGCGCAGGTATTCCGGCAGCTTGTTCACTTCCAGCCCCTGTTCGCGCAGGAACCCGGTGATGTCCTGCAGGGCGAAGCGCGGGGCGCCGTCGCGCAGGGTCACGCACAGGCATACGCGCTGGCCCAGGTCCGGGTCGGGCACCGGCACGCAGGCCACGCTCACCACGTCCGGGTGGGCCATGGCCAGGCCTTCGATCTGCACCGGGCTGATGTTGGCGCCGCCACGGATGATGATGTCCTTCTTGCGCCCGGCGAGCTTGAGGTAGCCGGCCGCGTCGATGAACCCCAGATCGCCGGTGCGCACCCAACCCTCGGCGTCGCGATAGCGCTCGTCCAGTTCAGGCGCATTGACGTACTGCATCGGGCTCAGCGGCCCGCGTGCCGTGATTTCACCCACGCTGCCCTGGGGCACTTCGCGGCCCAGGTCGTCGACGATACGTATCTCGCAGACCGCCGGGTTGGGCTTGCCCACGCTGCCCAGCACCGCTTCCAGCGGGTCGTCCAGGGTGTTGTGGCAGTTCACCCCGTCGGCCGAGCCATACAGGCTGATGAAACCACAGCCGAACGCTTCGCTGCAGCGCAGCACGGTGGCCTGGTCGATCACCGAACCGCCGCAGATCAGCCCGCGCAGGCTGGAGGTGTCGATCTGCGCCAGGGCCGGGTCGGCGGCGATGCGTTGCAGCATGGTCGGCACGCCAAGGATGAAGGTTGGGCGCAGGCGCGCGATGGCCTTGATCGCCTCGCCCACCTCGAAGCGCGGCAGTACCACCAGCGAGCCGCCCAGCCAACTGAGCACGCCGAAGGTGGCGGTAGAGCCGAACGAGGACCCCAGCGGGACCAGGTACAGGCCGCGGAATTCGGCGCCGTCATCGCTGATGCGCTGCAGGAAGCGCCCCCGGCCACCGATCAGTGCGTTGTGCGAATACGCCACCAGCTTGGGCTCGGACTCGGTACCGGAAGACACCAGCAGGCGTACTGGCGAGTCCGGGCACACGCGCGGCAGGCTGGTGCTGTCGATCGGCGCATGCTCGAACAGGGCGTCGAGGGTCGACCAGCCTGCACGCGGTGCGCCGTCGACGATCAGCACGCGCAACGAGAGCAGGGTGGGGCGTAGCGATTCGATGACCTCGCACAGGTCGATGTCGGCATACGTGGCCGGTACGATGACCGCCCGGGCATCGCAGCGGCACACCAGCGCCTGGATGTCGAGCTTGCCGCGCCCCGGCGGGAAAGGTGCGACAATGGCGCCTAGGGCCGCCACGGCCAGGTCGATGGCGCAGCAGCGCCAGCTGTTGCTCAGTTGGTAGGCCACCACGTCGCCGGCAACGATGCCCGACTGGCGCAGGCTGCCGGCCAGGCGCAGGGCTGCGCCAAGCAGTTCGGCATAGCTCACGTCGCCCTCGGGGGACAGCACCGCCGGCTTGGCCGGCGTTTCCCGGGCGCGTTCGCGGAACAGGTCGAACACGTCGCGATTAGGGTAGCTGCCGTCTTCGCGCCAGCGGCGACGGGCAGCCTGGGGTACCAGGTCGATGATGCCGGCAGTGTTCATGTGAAACTCCAGGGTGATTGAACGGATCGGTAGGCGCGCTGACCGAAGCAGTCGGCCAGGCGCGGGTCGTTGGCCAGGCACGCCAGGTCCTGATGCACCTGGCTGGCGGCAATGCCAGCCTGCTGGCAGCGCGTCTGCCAGTGCCGGGCGTCGGCGCTGGCCAGGCGCCGGGGCAGCTCTGCGGGGGTGCAGGTGCCGCCCAGCAGTTGCCCCAGCGCTTGCCACTGCTGGCGTGTCTGGCAGTCCAGCGCGAGCAGGCCGTCGCCGGTCTCGAAAACCCCTTGCAGCAGGCTGGGCGGGGTGCTGTTGCAGGGGGTGGCCAGCAGCAGGTCGGCGGCGCCCAGCAGCGAGCTGTGTACCTGGTTGCCGCGCCCGTGCAGGCTGCGGTCGAGCAGCGCGGCGCAGATGCCTTGCGCGCTGATCACACCACCCAGGACATCGAGCGCGGTGAACAGCGTGCCGCCACGTGTGCCACTGGCGCGGGCGATGCGCTCGGCGACGCCGGACCACGCCTGCACGGTGAAGTCGGTGCCGGGCGCCGATACCGGGGCATCGCCCCAGCCACCGGCGTAGGCATGCACCAGGCCCGGCCGGGCAAGCTGCAGGTCGGCGGCATCCAGACCCAGCTCGGCGGCCTTGCCAGGCGCCCAGTTGTGCAGGAACACGTCGGCGTCGGCGCACAGGGCGTGGATCTCGGCGCGACCTGCAGCGGACTTGATATCCACTTCGCGTACCGTCTTCAGGTGATTGAGCGCGTCGAAGCGCACCGAGCAGCCATCAGCGCAGGGCGGCATGTGCCGCAGGGGGTCGCCGCCTGGCGGCTCCAGGCGGATCACCTCGGCACCTAGCAGGGCCAGCAGGTGCCCGGCCAGCGGCCCCTGGATACGGCGGCATGACTCCAGCACGCGCAGGCCTTGCAGCGGTAGCGCGGCTGGGCGCGGGGCTGGCCGCAGCGGTGCCTGCGGGCCGGGTGTCAGCCGCCAGGGGGTGTGCAGGCTGGCCGGGTAGTCGGCATCGGCCTGGCGCTGCGCCGGGCTGCGCAGTACCACCAGCGCTACCCCGCTGGCCCGCGCCTGCTGCCGGATCTGCGCCAGCGGCAGGCGCGCCAGTGCGTCCAGGCATTCGGCCGGCATCGGCGCCACGGCCTTGGCATAGCGCAGCAGAAAGTGCTGCCAGGCTTTGCCGGCCAGGCTGTCGGGCAAGCCGAGGGCGTGCCAGAAGTGGCGCCAGGGCTGGCTGTCGAGGGTTTCCAGTTCGAAGGCCGTGCCTTCCAGGGAAACGAACGGCGGGCGGGCAAGGGCGTCGTCCTGCCCCGGCAGCAGCCGTTCGGCGTCTTCCGGTGCGGTTGCGCCCGCCAGGTACTGGCCGATACTCAACAGGCCGCCGCGCAGCGGGTCCAGGCTTACCTGGGTGAACTGCCCGCCGCGCAGCTGGCCGACGGCAGCAGCCAGGCTGGCCTGCCAGGCGAGGGCGGCGTTGAGGGCGGCCAGGTAATCCACGCCCAGTGCTTGCGGGCGCCCGCTGGCACGGCCGTGCACCGACATCAGGCCGCAGGCCGCTTGCTGTATGAACTCGCTGGTGCTCTCCAGGGGCAAACCTGGCGGTGCAACGAACCGCATGTGAACGGGGTGCAGATCAGGGTGGGCCAACTGCAGCGCGGCCCCTTCGGCCAGGCCGTCGAGGGCACGCAGGCCAAGGCACTGGCCGTGGTGTTGCAGGGCGCGGCTCAGGCCCTGCCAGCCGGGCAGGGAGGGGCCGCTGCGCCAGCCGAGGCTGGCGTCATCTAGCATACGGGACATGGCGGATCTCGCGGACAGGTTACGGGCGAGCAGGCTTCGCGGGCGGGCCCGCGAAGCGGTGAACGGTGGGTCAGCCGCCGGCCACGGCGGGCAGTACGGTCAGCTGGTCACCGGGGCGGATAGGCGTGGCCAGGCCGTCGGCGAAGCGGATGTCGTCGTCGTTGACGTAGATGTTGACGAAACGGTGCACCTGGTCGTCTTTCACCAAGCGGGCCTTGATGCCGGGGTAGCGGCTGTCCAGGTGCTCGATGATGTGGCGCACGGTACCGCCCTGGGCCTGGACCTGCTTCTGGCCGTCGGTGAGTGGGCGCAGCAGGGTGGGGACGATCACGGAAACCGACATGCTTTTCTCCTTGTGGTACATGTTGTGCCGGGGGTGCCGGCGAGGGTCAGGGCTGGACGCACAGGGGCTCTTCGAACACCCGTCCGTCGATGATGCGAAAACTGCGCGCGGCGTGCCGCACCTCGCCCCAGGTCGAGACGATCAGGTAATGCACCTGGGGGTCGCTGGCCAGGGCGATATCCTCGCGGCTTGGCCAGGCTTCGCTGGCGGTGTGCGAGTGGTAGATCACCCGGCAGTCTTCCTCGCGCTGATCCAGCTCACGCCAGACCTGCAACTGCTCGCGCGGATCGAAGCTGAACCAGGTGGGGCTGGCGGCCTGGTTGCGCATCGGTACCACCCTGTGTGCAAGCGGCTCGCCGCTGGCGGCGGCAATCAGCCCACAGGCCTCGATGGGATGCGCGGCCTGGGCCAGGTGCCTTACCTGTTCCAGGGCCTGAGCGGTGATGCGCAGAACCATGCGGGCGCCCTCAATAGCTCGGCAGGGCCGGTTCCACTTCGCGCACCCACGCCAGCACGCCGCCTTGCAGGTCACGCACCCTGCCGTGGCCGAGCCGTTGCAGGTCGCCGGCCACGGCTTTGGAGCGCATGCCCGACTTGCAGGTGATCACCAGATCGGTGTCGTGGCCGTAGCGCTCGACGATTTGCGTCGCCACCTGCGCAGACTTGGGCATGAGCACCGCGCCGTCGATGTGCACGATGTCCCATTCGGTCGGCTCGCGCACGTCGATGATCACCGGCGCGCGTCCGGCATCCTGCAGCGACTTGAGCTGCACCGCGCTGATCTGCGGCACGGGCGCAACATCACTGGCAGCGGGTCGGTCCAGCCCGCACAACGCCTGGTAGTCGCCCAGGGCGGTGACCGGCTGGCGCTGCGGCAAACGGCGCAAGGGCAGCTCGCGGTAGCTCATCTGCAACGCGTCGTAGACCATCAGGCGGCCCAGCAGTGGTTCGCCGATGCCGGTCAGCAGCTTGATCGCCTCGGTCGCCATGATCGAGGCGATGGCCGCGCACAGTACGCCCAGCACGCCACCTTCGGCGCAGGAAGGCGCCAGCTCCGGGGGCGGTGGCTCCGGGTAGAGGTCGCGGTAGTTCAGGCCGCGACTGCCCGGGGCATTCTCCCAGAACACCGACGCCTGGCCTTCGAAGCGGAAGATCGAGCCCCATACGTAGGGCTTGTCGGCCAGGATGCAGGCGTCGTTGACCAGGTAGCGGGTGGCGAAGTTGTCGGTGCCGTCGAGGATCAGGTCGTAGCCGCTGAACAGCTCCACGGCCATGTCCGCTTCCAGGCGTTCGGTATGGGTGTGCACCTTGACCAGGGGG
This sequence comes from Pseudomonas sp. CJQ_9, assembly GCF_043106615.1. NCBI lineage: Bacteria > Pseudomonadati > Pseudomonadota > Gammaproteobacteria > Pseudomonadales > Pseudomonadaceae > Pseudomonas > Pseudomonas sp. CJQ_9. The sequence goes on from NZ_JBICMS010000076.1 coordinate 23,545, forward strand.
TTGAGGCGGGCGATGGCCTGGCGAGCGCTTTCGGCCTTGAGTTCGTCGAGGGTGTCGACGCTGTGAATCACCTGGCGTTGCAGGTTGGACTCGTCGACCCGGTCGAAGTCGATCACGCCCAGGGTGCCGATGCCGGCTGCGGCGAGGTACAGCAGGGTCGGCGAACCCAGCCCGCCGGCGCCGATCACCAGCACCCTGGCGTTCTTCAGGCGGCGCTGGCCGAGTCCGCCGATGTCGGGAATCAACAGGTGACGGCTGTAGCGGTTCACTTCTTCGCGGCTGAGCTCGGCTGCGGGCTCGACCAGAGGCGGTAAGGTCATATCGCTTTCTTCCATTCAGTAGATACGAACTGGAACCATTTTCAATTGTGTGGGCCGCCGGTTCAATCCGCCGAGCGGCCCGATTCGTATGGCAAAGCGCGGTAAAACTATGGGTTTTGTCGGCGGGGCGGTGGCAGCGCGGAAAGGGGCTGCTTGGCAGCCCCCGGGGCTCAGGACTGGAACGTGGCCAAGTCCTCGCAGACGCTGGCGAAGGCGCTCAGAAAGCGTTCGGCTTCGTCGCGCGTGAGCACCAGCGGCGGCTGGATACGCATCACCCGGTTGTTGTTGGCGGTAACGAAGGTGAGCACGCCATGTTCCTCGGACAGCTTGGTCATGAAGCGCAGCACGAACATGTCTTCCAGGTTCTGCTCCAATGCCTGGGCGGCGGCCTCCAGGTGCGCGCGGGCAGCGCCCGACAGCATGCGGTAGGTGGCCATGGCCTGGCCCGGTATGCGCCCTGCCAGTTCCTTGACCAACGCCTGCACGCCGCCGCGCATGTCCTGGTGAAACTCGATCGCCAGCATCAGCCCGCGGCCGCGCACCGCCACCAGGAACGGGTAGCGGTCCACCAGGCGCTGCAAGCCGGCCTGCAGAAACGCTCCCACTTCGGCTGCATTGGCACACAGGCCGTCCTGCTCCAGCACATCCAGCGCCGCCAGGGCTGCGGCGGCAGCGAAGTTACCGCCACCGAAGGTAGAGGTGTGCAGGGCGAAGCTGTCGATATCGCCATAGGCACGTTCCCACACGGCGTCGCGCGACAACGTGGCACCGATTGGCACCAGGCCGCCGGACAGCGACTTGGAAAGCACCATGATGTCCGGCGCGGTATTGTCCCACTCACAAGCGAACAGCTTGCCGGTGCGGCCCAGGCCGGTTTGGATCTCGTCGAGTATCCACAGGCAGTCGAACTCATCGCACAGCGCACGAACCCCAGCCAGGTAGCCGGGCGGTGGCAGGATCACGCCGCCTTCGCCCTGGATCGGCTCGACGATGAAGGCAGCCACGTCGCCTTGCTCCAGGCGCCTGCGCAACGCGTGCAGGTCGCCGAAGGGCAGGCTGTCGCAGCGCGGCAGCAGGGGCTCGAAGGGGGTGCGGTGGTAGCCGGCAACGAAGTCGAGAAAGCGCCGGCCGTCCAGGTCGGTGAGCCAGCAGCCCTGGCCCTGGCTGAACACCCGCTCGATGTGGTTGAACCGGTAGAACTCGCGCAGCACCGGGTTGATGTGCTCGGCGAAGCTGTTGAGCACTTCGCGGCGCAAGGCCAGGGGCTCGTCGGTGGCGTCGCTGGCGCGTAGCGCACGGCGCGGGTGGTGGTGGCGGTGCAGGCGGTCGAAGGCCTCGCTGGCGAGCACTTCGCCGTCATGGCTCATGGGCGAAGGGCTGAAGCCGTGACGCTCGGCGATGCGGCCGATCTCCAGCACCTTGTGCACCGGCAACTCACGGCCCAGGGAGAATGGCTCGGCGCGGCCCTCCAGCGCCAGGATCATGGTTTCGGCCAAGCAGCCATTGAGGCTGCGCTTGGGCTCCAGGCCCAGGCTGCGCAGCCCCAGGTGCACGGCGGGGCTGGCGGAGACCAGGCCGGCGTCCACCAGCAGGATGTCGCGGCGCTGGTGGGGCACGTCCATCACGTCCTTGGGCAAGGCGGCATCCAGCACCACTGAGCCTGGCAGCAGCCGGCGTGGGTCGATCAGGCCGCCGCTGGAGGTGGCGGCTACATAGAAGCGCACCTGGGCGTAACAGTCTTCAAGGTTGTCGTGCAGGGTGACCTGGGCGTGGTACTGGCTGGGCAGGTATTCCAGGTGCGCCTGGGCCTGCTGGGCGTTGCCCCGGTGCACCAGGCGCAGCCGGCAGCCCTGTTCGGCCAGCAACCGCGCCACGGCCAGGGCGATCGACCCGGGGTAGCCGAGTACCGCCACCTCGGCGTCCGCTGCAGCGATGCCCAGCAGGCGCAGGCTGTCCATCAGGTTGGCGTAGGCGGCGAAGGCGGTCAGCGAGTTGCCGGTGGTAACGGCCACCTCAGCCTGCTGCATGGTCGCCACGCCGCGGTTGCCGACGATCGCGGTAAAACCGCCCAGGCCCACCAGTTCGGCGCCTTCGGCCTTGAGCGCGGCCACGCCCTGCAGCACCCGTTCGGCAATCGCGCGCGGCTGGCGCAGCATCTGCTCGGCGGTCAGCGGCATGAACTGCAGCATTCCCGAGCACTCGGCGCCACAGGCGCTGACGATGCGCCCGAAATCGATGAACGGCACCAGGTTGCGCTGCTGCCAGCGCTCGGCCTGGTAACCCCAGGCCTGTTCTTCCAGGGTGCGGTCGAGCATGTCCACCAGCTTGACCTGATGCAGCAGGCCAATGGAGGTGGGGTGGGCAATGAATCCGAATTTCATCAGCAGTTTTCCATGTTCAGGCGGCTCCAGGCGGTTTCCGAGACCAGGCTCAAGCCATCGCCCTCGGAGTTGTGGCCCAGCCATACGTCGAAGAAGTTCAGGCGCCCCGGCGCAGTCAGCGCCTGGCGCAGGGTGTCGGGGCAGAACTGCAGCAGGCGGGCGCGGCAGACACGCAGCGGGCCGAACGCGCGCTCTTCCCACAGCGGCCCCTCGGCCAGCGGCACGTTGACCTGGCTGGCGCCGTGGCAGGCATAGCGTTTGTCCAGGTAGGTCTGGATCATCGACAGCACGCCGTTGGCCAGGTACATCACCGTGACGTTGCGCTGGCCGGCATCGGCGCTGCTGGCCAGGCTCATCGCCAGGCGCTGCTCGATGTCCGGCACCAGGGCGCGGGCACCGTCGCCAATGAACGCCAGCACATGGCGTTCGTCGTTCAGGGCTATGTAGGGCAGCGACATCAGTGCATCGCCCATCAGCGCCCGGCCGTACCAACCGGAGAAGCCGGCGTCGGTACGGGGCAGGTTACGCAGGGCCGACAGGCTGCAACGGCCCACGTCGTAGACACCGGTGTAGCGGTAGCCGTCGCGCTCGATCAGCTCGCCAAGCAACTGGCCGAGGCGATGAAAGAAGTAATTCGGCGTCATCGGCAGGGTTTCGATCTGGTCGCTGGGCAGCGCCTCGCGGGTGCGCTGCAACCTTTGCAGCCGCTCGCGGCGGGTGCGCAGCAGCGCGGCCGGTACGGCCAGGCGCGGCTCCAGGTAGTCGAGCACCCTGTTCAGGGCCAGCGGCACTGGCAGCTCGCAAAACGGCGCGATATGGCCGGGCTGGTGGTTGACCTGGGCAATGTGGAACAGCCTCGGCAGGCGACCTTCCGAATAGGGCGTGGCGGACTGGTCGATCTTGCTTTTGACGAACATCAGCCAGGGTTTGCCCGGCTCGTTGTCGGTGCCTTCGAGAAACGCGTGCACGCGGCGGCTGAATCCGTACATCGACAGCGGCCCGAGGTAATTGGGCACCGGCTCCTGGTCCTGATAGGCGCATACGCTACCGGGCGCGACAATGCTGTCGGCCAGCGCGATGCCAGCGCGGCGCGCCAGTTCGACCACCCGCTGGCGCTCGTCGGCAGCCAGCCGCCCGCATTGCCAGAGCAGGCGTGAAGGCGTGTGGTTGATTACCTCCAGCAACTGCTCCAGCGCCGCCAACTCCGGTGCCGTAAGCGCCTGCTGCATGGCTGTGGCGGGCATGGGCGGGGGCGGGCCTTCCAGCTGCGCGCGGGATTCGAGCACCGCCTGGGTGGCGAACAGGAAAGTCGGCGCCGGGCGTTGGTCAAGGGCAGCGAAGGCCTGTTCGACACAGGCCGCGGCTTCATCCGGGCGGCGCACGAAGCGCTGCCACAGGCCGCGGGCGGCGATGACCTGATGGCCATCGTTGTCGGCGTCCAGGGTGCCCTGGAAGGCGAACCAGACCGACTCCGGGGAGTCGGCGCAGACCACCAGGCCCGGCGCACCGGCGCGCTTGAGGTTGGCCAGGGTGCCGCGCATCTCGTCAAGCATGCCCGAGGTCATCACGATCACGTAGGCCCGTTGGTACAGCTGCCAGCCGGCCAGGGCGCTGACCGCCAGGGCGTGCTCGTTGCAGGCGCTGTGGAAACCGCAGGCGGTTGGCCGCAGCAGCTCGCCCAGCGAGTCGAGCAGGCCGGCGACCATGGAGCCGGTGAAGAAATGGCAATCCCAGGCCTGGCCCCAGCGTTGGGTCATGCGCTGCTGGATGTCGCGGGCCAGGCTCACCGGCTCAGCCGATTGCAGGGTGGTGCGTGCCAGCAAGCGGTTGCAGTAGGCGTGCTCCAGGTGGTCGACGAACAGGCGCAGCAGGTCGGCGCGGCGCAGCGCCCGGTCTTCGTGGGGCACGCGCAGCAGGCGGTTGCCGCCCAGGCGGGTCAGCCAGTGCTGCAGGTGCTGCGCATGGCACAGCAGCACGGCGCTGCTGGGCGAGCGGCGGGCTTCGGGCTGGGTGTCGAGCAGGGCGCCCAAGGGGTCGTGCTCGGGTTGCGCTTGCAGGTCACGGGTGTCCAGCAGCACGTGGTCGCAGGGGCAGGCGGTGGCCAGCGCCGCCTGGGCCTGGGCAAGGTCGTCGAAGGCCAGCAGTTGCAGGGCCAGCGCACCTGGCTTGGCCTGTTGGCGCAGGTAGGCTTCGGCCTGGCCGGCGACCTGGCGGTACAGGCTCTGCAACTGGGCGTCGGGCCAGTGCTGGCTGGCGTGCGGGGTCTCATGCCCCAGCCAGTGGTTGAGCCGGTCGAGCACGGCGCTGACGTCGGCCCGTAGCGCCGGATCGCGGCTGATCAGGCAGATGCCGTAGCGGTGTGGCTTCATGGTTTGCCCTCAAGGGTGATGGAAGCGGTGCCTGGGGCGGCGTCGCCGGGGGTGCGCAACAAGGCGTCGGTGCTACGGGCGATGCTGTGGCGCACCCGCCACGCCAGCACCAGCGCCAGCGCCAGGCCCGCGCCCAGGCTGGCCAACAGGCCGCCATAGCCCAGGCGGTCGAGCAGCAGGCCGGCGAGCACCGGTGCGGCCAGACGGGTGACCACGAACAGGCTCGACTGCAGGCCATAGTCGCTGGCGCTGCGTTGCTGGCGGCTGAAGAACAGGGTCAGGCCGAACATCAGCGCCGACACCGCCCCCATGGCCAAGGCCAGCAGTAATGCACCGGCGATCAACCAGGGCTGGCCCAGCCGCAGCCACACCGCCAGGCCCAGCACCCCCAAGGCCAGCAGCGCCGCCAGCAGGTACAGGACAATCGCCCGTGCCGTGCCCAGCAGCGGAATCAGGCGCCCGCCCACCAGGCTGGCAAGTGCGCCCAGCGTGCCCCCGGCAATGCCCACCAGCCAGGCCACCTGCTCCAGGGCCATGCCCTGGTCGAGCAGCAGTGGTTTCAGGTACAGCCAGGCCGCCCCGATGAACGGGAAGGCGCTGAGCAGCAACCAGGTCCACTGGCGTGCCGCCGGCTGGCCGAAAAAGCCGGCCCAATCGGCCACCAGGCCCGGTGCCATGGCTGCCGGTGTGGGCACACTCGGCAGGCGCCTGGCTACGAGCAGCAGCGCCAGCACCCCCAGTGCCAATGCCGCGCCCATGATCACGAACGGCGCCTGCCAGCCCAGGCGCGACTGCACCAGCAACATCGCGCCGCCGCCCACGATCGCACCCACGAACAAGGCCGCGCCGCGGATGCTGCCGGCACGCACCTGTTCGTGGCGCGGCAGCCATTGCACCGCCAGGGCATTGAGCGGGATATCCATCCAGGTGGCAACGATGCTGATGGCGAAGGTCATGGCGAACAGCGCCAGGCGTTGTTCGATGAGGTTGTCGCGGGCGATCAGCGCGTACAGCACGATCAGCACGCCACCGAGCAACGCCAGCCAGCGCGGCAACGGCGAGCGCCCCAGGCGCACCCGCTGCACCGGCACGGCCATGAGGAACTTGAATACCGCCGGCAGCCCGGCCAGCTGGAACAGACCAATCTCGGTCCCGCTCCAGCCGTATTGGCGCATGACCAGCGGCAGGCCGAACATCAGGTAGATGCTCGGCACGGCCAAGGCCAGGTTGAGCCAGCCGAACAGCAGTTGTAGGGCGATGACAGGGGGGCGGGTCATGGTGTCACTCCTTGGCCTTGCGGGCGATCACGGCTGTTACCGGCGTTAGTGGGTAGCGCACGCCATCGACCTGCTCTACACCACGCCAGCCGCTGTCGCGCAGCAGTTGCGCCAGCTCGCCCTCGGCCAGTACGTGGCGGCCTTGCAGGCGCATGTGCAGGTAGTAGGGCAGCACCTGGGCCGCGACCTGACGGGCCCGGGGCACTTCAGCCTGGCAGCACACCAGCAGGCCATCGGGCGCGAGCGCCGCATGCAGGCGCTGCAAGGTGGCCGTCAGGTCGTCGACGAAGTGCAGCACCGACGAACACCAGATCAGGTCGTAGCCGCTGCCGATGTCTTCGCTGTTCAGGTCTGCGCCGCGCGCGCTCAGCCGGGCGCCCAGGCCGGCGGCGGCGATATTGTCGGCGGCCACCTGTGCCGTCTCGGGGTATTCGAGCACCACGCCGCTGAGCGCCGGCAGTTGCCGGGCCAGGGCGATGGCCACCAGGCCCGGCCCGCCGCCGAGGTCGAGCAGGCGTCGCAGGCGTGGGTACTCCGGCAGGCTGGCCAGCAAGGCACAGGCGCTGTCGCAGGTGACCGCTCGTTGTTCCTGGGCGATCTGCAAGCGGGCGGCATTGGCCCACCCCTGGTCGAGCTGGGCGGTACTCGGCGCCTGGCGCGGCATGCCCGTGCGCAGGTAGCCGGCCAGTTGTGCGCCGGTTTCCCGCAGCACGCGGTGGCGGAACATCAGGGCATCGCCGCAGTACTGGGCCGCGTCGCTGCGCAGGTGGCGGTCGGCCAGCGGGCTATTGCGGTAGCGCGTTGGGTGCTGAGCATGGCGTTCGAGCAGGTCCAGGCTCCACAGCAGTTCGAGGAAGTAGTCGGCGCTCTCGGCATGCCAGTCCAGGGCCTGCGCCACCTGGGCGGGGGCGAGGTATTGCTGCAGGTGATCGAACAGGCCGTGTGCCAGCGCCAGCTGCAAGGCGTCGGCCGCCAGCCCTCCCAGTTGCAGGTCCCAACAGGCTTGCAAGGGGTGGGTGGCGGTGGGGTGCAGGTTGCGGGGGCGGGGTGCAAGTCGGGTCACGGTAACTTCCTGTAGTTGTCGCGTGTGTGGCCGTTGCGGGCCCACGGATAAGGAACGAAACGGGGCATGGCCGAATCAGCTCAAAGGGTGGTATATATTAAATAAGAATCATTCACATAAAATATGCGAGCCGGAGCCGTTTCTATGCGGTGCGAAGGCCGCAGATCCTCAGGGATGTCTTCATGAACACGAGCAACGCCACCTGCCGCCTGGGCCTGGACCAGCCCCGGCACCGTTCGCTGAGCGCCGACGGGCGCCTGCGCCTGCAACTGGACGAAGCCTACGGGCAGTGCCACACCGACCTGCTGCAACTGGAGCAAGGCCTGTCGCTGGGGCGCCTGCATTACCACCCCACACGCCCGCTGGTAGAGGAGACCTGCGGGCCGCATGACGGCCACGTGATGGTGGTGACGGTGGGGCTGCAGGGAAAATCCGGCTTCATCGGCCAGGACGGCAGCACCCTGGCGTTCGAGGCGGGGCACACCACCATCACCGCCTTCCGTGCCACGCCTGGCGAGCGCCGTTACCAGGCCAATGAAACCGCTTCGCAACTGCGCGTGGTGATCGACCACGCGACGCTGTGCAAGTACGTGGGCGAGGCACGGGCCACTGAAGTGCTGGGCAGCGGCCGGTTGCACCGCCTGGATTACCGGCCCAGCTCCCAGGCCGCCCAAGCCCATGCCGCCGCACTGGTGCGCTACCTGCAACCGGGCGGTCTGGACCCGGCCCACCGGCTGGACCTGCATATCCACACCCTCAGCCTGCTGGCCGAGCAGTTCAACCTGCTGGCGCCGCCGCCCAGCACCGCCGCGGCCTTGAGTACCAGCGACGTGCAGCGTGTCGAGCGGGCGCGCAACCTGTTGTGCGAGCAACTGGACAAGCCGTTGACCGTGGATTACCTGGCCACGGCGGTGGGCATGAACGAACACAAGCTCAAGGAGGGGTTCCGTTACCTGTTCGACACCACACCGGCACGCATGCTGCTGGAGTTGCGCATGCGCAAGGCCATGACCTTGCTGGAGGCCGGGCAACAGGTGGCGCAGGCGGCGTGGCAGGTGGGGTACAAATACCCGAACAACTTCACCGTGGCGTTCACCCGCTATTTTGGGCGGTCACCAAAGTCGATCTTCGGGCGCAAGCGCTGAGCCCGGTCAGGGCGCCGCTGCAGGCCATGGCGTGGGTCGCAGCGGCGCGCCACCCGCTATAGCTCGAAGCTGATCCTCATCCCCACCTCGCGTGGCGGGCTGTACACGGTCACAGCGCCATTGAGCAGCCCCTGGGCGTCGTAGCGCTTGTCCAGCAGGTTGTCGACATAGGTGCTGACGGTGTACTGCCCGAAGCGGTAGCCAGCGCTCAGGTCCACCAGGCCGTAGCCGGGGCGCCGATAGGTATTGGCAGCGTCCAGATACACCTTGCCCACCGCACTCAGCGCGCCCTGTACGTACCAGCCGGCATCGGCGTCGTAACGCAGGCCCAGGTGGCCGGTGAAGTCCGGGGCGAACGGGTTGCGGTTATCCTCGTAGTCGTTGCTCCGTTCGCGGAACCGCTCGAAGCGGGTGCGGTTCAGCCCCAGCGCCGCAGTGAGGGTCCAGCGTTCGCCCAGCAGGTATTCCAGGTCCAGGTCCAGGCCGGTGGAGGTCGCCGCCGCCGCATTGGTGATGTACACCAGCCCCTGCTGCACCAGTTGCTGCACCTGCATGTCACGCACCTGCATGCGGTACAGCGCCGCCGAGTAGCGCAGGCGCTGGTCCGCGGTCAGGCCCTTCAGGCCCACCTCAACGCTGCGCACCTGCTCCGGGTCGTACGCGGGGTTGCCGGCGCTGCTGGCGAAGGCATTGAAGCCGCCCGCACGCATGCCCTGGCTGTAGCTGACATAGGCCTGGGCATCGTCGCCCAGCGCATACTGCAATGCCACCTTGGGGGTGAAGTGCTGCCAACTGTCTGACTGGTTGCGGTTGCCTGCCGGGTCGATCCAGGCACGTGCGTACTCATAGCGGCCACCCAAGGTCAACGACCAGGCCCCGGACAGCGGCTGCAGCCATTGGCCGAACAGCGCGGCGGTATTGCCACCCAGGCCGGCCTGGGTGCGGCTGAGCCCCATCGGCAGTTTCTGCTGGTAATCCAGGTCGTGGTCTTCACGGTCGGCATACGCGCCCAGCAGCCAGCGGCTTTGCCCGTGGCTGCCACTCAGGCGCAGTTCCTGGCTCAGGGTTTCGAAGTGGTAGTCGCGGGCCAGGTGCATGAGGTCGCTTGGCTGGAAGTCGGTGTCCTGGCGTAGACGGTCGTCGAACACGCTGCGTGCGGTGATCGAGCGCAGTTCCAGGTCGCCGCCCAGTTGCCGGCGCAGGTCCAGCGACCAGGTGTCGCCGCTGGAGTGGTTACGCCCGGCCAGCCCGGAATTCACTGCCCGGTCGCGGCCCGTGCGGCTGCCCCATTGCGCGGCCTGGTCGCGGTATTTCAGGGTGCTGTAGCGCAGGGTCGCGTCGGTGAGCGCGTCCGGCGTCCAGCGCAGGGTCAGGCGGCCGCTCTGGCGCTCGCGGTCGTCGGCTTTGCCACCGGCGAAGTCATCGTCCAGGTAGCCGTCCTGGCTTGTCCATTGGCCGGCGGCGCCTGCATACAGGGTGCCTTCTATCAGCGCGGTGCTCAGGTCGGCGCTGACCAGGCGCTTGTCACGGCTGCCCAGCCCGGTTTCCACCCGGGCGTAGTCGGCCTCGCCCGGCTGGCGCGTGAACACGCTGAGCACGCCAGCCTCGGCGTTGCGACCGTACAGTGCCGATTGCGGACCGCGCAGGATCTCCACGCGCTCGACGCCCACCAGGTCATTGTCGAAGCCTTGGCCGCGCAACACCGGCACGCCGTCGACCAGCATCAGAAGCGAGTTGGAGAAGGCCGTGGCATTGGAGGTCAGGCCGCGCACCACTGGCAGTTGCGTGCCTGACTGGCCAAAGGGCTGGAAGGTGAACCCCGGGGTGCGCCGCACCAGTTGTTCCAGCGAGTCCACTGGCGTGGCCTGCAGGGTCCTGGCGTCGATCACCGAGAGGCTGGCAGGCAACTGGTCGCGGGCTTGTTCAAGCTTGTCGCTGGCCACCACCGTGTCTTCCAGCACCAGCCGTTCGCTCCCACTCGTCGGCGTGATACCGCCTGCGACCACAAGCCCTGTGAAAACCCCCACCAGCGTTGTTCTGGCCATGCCCGTTCCTCGATATCGGCAACGCGCACCCCGCACGGGCACGCAACGGCCGGCATTGTAGCTTCTGATCGAGAATCATTCGCGTATGTAGTCCTATGCGCCAGCGAAGGTTTTCTATGCGTGGCCTCGGGATGGAGCACCACCAGCACCAGACTTTTGTTCCGCAGCATGAAACCAGTTTCGGTTGTGTGCCACGGCAGGCCGGGTTTAGCTGGCAGCCAGCACGACCTGCCTCACCCGTCGTGACCTCAAGGCGAACAACAAGAACGGGAAACCACCCGCACAAGGAGACTGCACATGTCCCGACATCAGCACATCCTGGCCTGGCTGAACGATGTGGCCAGCGACCTGCACGCGATCCGCCATGATATTCACGCCCACCCGGAACTGGGCTTCGAAGAAAACCGCACCTCAGCGCTGGTCGCCCGCCACCTGGAACAATGGGGCTACGAGGTGCATACCGGCATCGGCAAGACGGGCGTGGTGGGCGTGCTGCGCAATGGCAGCAGCCAGCGCCGCCTGGGCTTGCGTGCCGACATGGACGCGTTGCCCATTCATGAGACCACCGGTGCCGCCTACAGCAGCCAGCACCAGGGTTGCATGCACGCCTGCGGCCACGATGGGCATACCACCATGCTGCTCGGTGCCGCCCGCTACCTGGCCGCCACCCGGCAGTTCGACGGCACACTGACGCTGATATTCCAGCCGGCAGAAGAGGGGCAGGGTGGTGCCGAGGCGATGCTGGCCGATGGCTTGCTGACGCGTTTTCCCTGCGATGCATTGTTCGGCATGCACAACATGCCAGGGTTGCCCGCGGGGCAGTTGGGCTTGCGGGAAGGGCCGATGATGGCTTCGCAAGATCTGCTCACCGTGACCCTGGATGGGGTGGGGGGCCACGGCTCCATGCCGCACCTGACGGTTGACCCGCTGGTCGCCGCCGCCAGTGTGGTAATGGCATTGCAAACCGTAGTGGCACGCAATATCGATGCCCAGGAGGCAGCGGTGGTGACGGTGGGTGCCCTGCAGGCCGGCGAAGCGGCCAACGTGATCCCGCAACAGGCACTGCTGCGCCTGAGCCTGCGGGCACTGGATGCTGAAGTACGGGCGCAGACCCTGCAGCGGGTGCGGGCGATCATCACCCACCAGGCTGAAAGCTTCGGCTGCCGCGCCAGCATCGAACACCGCCCGGCGTACCCGGTGCTGGTGAACCACCCGGCAGAAAACGCCTTCGCTACCCAGGTAGCCGTGGAGTTGCTGGGCGCCGACGCGGTGGATGCCAACACCCGCAAGCTAATGGGCAGCGAGGATTTTGCCTGGATGCTGCAACGCTGCCCGGGTGCCTACCTGTTCATCGGCAACGGCGTCGCGGGGCCGATGGTGCACAACCCCGGCTACGACTTCAACGACGACATCCTGCTGACCGGCGCTGCCTACTGGGGCGCGCTGGCAGAGCGCTGGCTAGCACCTGCCTGATCCTGCCGTTTTTACCGACTGCCGCTGGAACCCGGGTGCGACCGTGCCCGGGCGATCACCCAATCACCGTGTGGAGTGTTCCCTATGCAGACTTCGAGTAATGGCGTGTCACGCACCCGCCAAGTGGTGGCTGCCGTCATCGGCAACGCCCTGGAATGGTATGACTTTATCGTGTATGGCTTTCTGGCCAGCATCATCGCCCGGCAATTCTTCCCCTCCGACGATGAATACGCCTCGCTGCTGATGGCCCTGGCCACCTTCGGTGTCGGCTTTTTCATGCGCCCGGTGGGCGGTGTGTTGCTGGGCATGTACGCCGACCGCAAGGGGCGCAAGGCGGCGATGCAGCTGATCATCCGCCTGATGACCGTGTCGATCGCCATGATCGCCTTTGCCCCCGACTACCTGGCCATTGGCATGGCCGCGCCGCTGTTGATCGTGGTGGCGCGCATGCTGCAGGGCTTTGCCACGGGCGGTGAGTACGCCAGCGCCACGGCATTCCTGGTGGAGAGTGCCCCGGCCCACCGCAAGGGCCTGTACGGCTCCTGGCAACTGGTGGGGCAATGCCTGGCGGTGTTCGGCGGTGCGGCGATGGTGGCACTGGTGACCCATCTGTGCTCGCCTGCGGCGCTGGACAGCTGGGGCTGGCGTATCCCGTTCGTGCTGGGCCTGTTGATCGGCCCGGTAGGGCTGTGGATTCGCAAGCACATGGAAGAGCCCGAGGCGTTCATCGAGGCCCGCCGCCAGGCCAAGGGTCGCTCGCCCAGCCTGCCGCAGGTGCTGCGTGAACACCGGCGCAGCCTGCTGGTGGCCATGGGCCTGGCTTCTGGCGCCACAGTGTCCTTCTATGTGGTGCTGGTGAACATGCCGACGTTTGCCCACAAAAGCCTGGGCCTGCCGTTGGACCAGGTGCTGCTGGTGCAGATGCTCGCGGTGGGCCTGATGACGGTGGTCATTCCACTGGCCGGGGCGCTGTCGGACCGTTTTGGGCGGCGGTCGGTGCTGATGGCCTTCACCCTGGCATTCTTCGTGATGGTCTACCCGCTGTATGTCTGGGTCGCCGCGGCGCCATCCCTGGACCGCCTGCTGGTCATGCAATTGCTGCTGTGCACGGCCATCGGCGGCTTCTTCGGCCCGGCGCCGACTGCCCTGGCCGAGCAGTTCCCGGTCGAGGTGCGTTCCACCGGCGTGTCGGTGGCCTATAACGTGGCGGTCATGGTATTCGGTGGCTTTGCCCCGTTGATCGTGACCTGGCTGACCCAGGCGCTGGGAACCCCGGTGGCGCCATCGTTCTATGTACTGTTTGCCTGCCTGCTGACCTTGTTGGCTACCTACTGCCTGAAAGACCTACCCCGGGCGCGCAACCGGGCCGCCTTCAACCTTGGAGTGAAACCGTGAAGCCGCTTGTCATAGACCCCATTGTCGCACTCGGCGCCGAAGCCTTGTCCCAGGCCATACACGCCCGCCAGCTGTCCTGTCGCGAGGTGATGCAGGCCTACCTGGTGCACATCGAGCGGTGCAACCCACGGGTCAATGCGCTGGTCTCGCTACGCCCGGCCGCGGCGCTGCTGGCCGAGGCCGACCAACGTGACCGCGAACTGGCCCGCGGCCATTCACGCGGCTGGATGCATGGCATGCCCCAGGCCATCAAGGACCTGGCCGCCACGGCCGGGCTGCGTACCACACTGGGTTCGCCGCTGTTCGCCGACCAGGTTCCCCAGCACGACGCGATCAGTGTGGCGCGGGTGCGGGCAAGTGGCGCCTTGATCGTGGGCAAAAGCAACGTGCCCGAGTTCGGCCTGGGGTCGCAGAGCTACAACACCTTGTTCGGCACTACCACCAATGCCTACGACCCGACACGGGTGGCGGGGGGCAGCAGCGGTGGCGCGGCGGCGGCACTGGCCATGCGCCTGCTGCCGGTGGCCGACGGCAGCGACATGATGGGCTCGTTGCGCAACCCAGCGGCGTTCAACAACGTGTTCGGCCTGCGCCCATCCCAGGGGCGGGTGCCCCACGGCCCGGCGCCGGAATTGTTCGTGCAGCAGTTGGCCACCGAGGGGCCGATGGGCCGCAGCGTGACCGATGTGGCCCGGCTGTTGTCGGTTCAGGCCGGGGCAGATGCGCGGGCACCGCTGGCGCTGAGCGAAGGCCGGCGCGATTTCGCCGCCGGCTTGCAGCGCGATCTGCGCGGGGTACGGGTGGGCTGGCTGGGGGACTACAACGGCTACTTGCCGATGGATGATGGGGTGATGAGCCTGTGCGAATCGGCCTTGGCCGACTTCGCCGAGCTGGGCTGCCGGGTCGAGGCCTGCCAACCGGCATTCGACCTGGCTCGCTTGTGGCAGTGCTGGCTCACGCACCGCCACTTCCTGGTGCATGGCAACCTCAGCGCAGCCTATGCCGACCCGGCCCGGCGCACACTGCTCAAGCCCGAAGCACAGTGGGAGGTGGAAGGCGGCTTGCAGTTGAGTGCCGCAGCGCTGTACCAGGCTTCGCTGGACCGCAGTGACTGGTACCGCGCCATGGCTGAGCTGTTCGAGCATTACGATTTCCTGCTGCTGCCATCGGCCCAGGTGTTCCCTTTCGATGCAGGCCTGCCATGGCCGCAGGTGGTAGGCGGGCGGCCCATGGATACCTACCACCGCTGGATGGAAGTGGTGATCGGGCCGACCCTGGCCGGCTTGCCGAGCATGAGCGTGCCGATCGGTTTCAACCCTGGCGGCTTGCCCATGGGCTTGCAGATCATTGGCCCGGCCCAGGCAGACCATGCCGTGTTGCAGTTGGCCTATGCCCATGAACAACTCACCGGCTGGGTGCAACGTTGCCCGCCGCCCAGCCTGCAGGCGCCATGAGGTGCTGGCCAGGCGCGCTTTTTGCTGGCTATGCTGACCATCTGGCAACCAGGAGGTCATCCCCATGGGCATCACGGCAGAAGGTGGCGGCGTGCGTTCGGTGGAGCGGGCGCTGGCCATCGTCGACCTGCTGGGCGAGCACCAGGCACTGGGCCTTGAAGAGCTGCATTACCTGACCACACTGCCCAAGGCCACGGTGTCGCGCATGCTTGCTACCTTGCAGGTGCAAGGCTGGGTTTATCGCGGCCTCAGCGACCGGCGCTATCGGCTGTGCTCGCGGCGCTTGTACGGTGACCGCCAGTTGCGCTTCAAGCGGCGCCTGGTGGAAAGCGCCGCGCCGATGCTGCTGGAGTTGAGCGAACGTACCGGGTTGGTGGTGGACCTGTCGTGTTTCGATGGTCAGCGGCTGGAGGTCATGGAAAGCGCCATTCCGCAGACCCTGCGCAAGCGTTACCCGCATACCTGCCAGATCGTCGGCCATCATGCCAGCCTGTTCCATTCGGCGATGGGCCGCGCCTGCCTGGGTGAGCTGGGGCTGGAGGAGGTACAACGCCTGGCAGCCGATGCGCGGCTGGGGGACGATGCGTTGCTGCGCGATATCGAAGAAGAGGCACACAAAGGTTTCGGCCAGCGCACCGAGGGCCACTGGGAGTACCCGGTACGCCTGCCGCACCTGATTCGCGCCATTGCCTTGCCCGTGCATGCCGAAGGCCGCCTGGCCGGGAGCATCGCCTTGCACTGGCCATTGGACCAGGCGCCTGTCGAGCGGGTACTGAGCCTGCACCTGAGCAGCCTGGCGAGCACGGTTGGCGAGGTGCAGCGGGCGTTGGCCTGAGGCTGGCGGTGGTGCTTTCGCAGCCTAAGGCCGCTCTTGATGCCTGATGCTGTTTACTTGAGGGTGATGCCACACTGATTGGGGCTGCTGCGCAGCCCATCGCAGGCAAGCCAGCTCCCACAGGTACAGCGCACACTTCAAGCATTGCACCGTCCTGTGGGAGATTCTATGGTTTCTGGCAATGACATCAGGGTTGCCAGTTGCTCGCCACAGCATCTGGCAGCCCTGAGGCGATCCCTGTGGGAGCTGGCTTGCCTGCGATGGGTCGCAGAGCGGCCCCAACTGCTCAAGTGGATAGCTGGGGTAGCCCTTCATCGGTGCCTGTGCAACTGCCTAGCGCTCCAGGCTGTACATCCGGCATTCCGCCAGCAAGGCCAGCAGGTTCGGCTCCCGCTCCCGCGCCTTCAGAAACACCACGCCAATATGCTGCTGCAAACGGTACTGCGGCTGCAGGGCTATCAGCCTGACGCGGTTTTCGTAGACGGCCGCGATGCGCCCCGGCAGCAGGGCAAAGCCCACGCCCGAGCTAACCATGCTCAGCAGGGTGAAGATGTCGTTGACCTGCATGGCCACCTTTGGCTCGAAGCCGGCTTGCTGGAAGACCCGGGCGCCATCGCGGTGTGTGGCAAAACCTTGGGTCAGGGTGATGAAGGTGGAGTCGGCGAGGTCGGCCAGGTCCACCTCGGCCTGCTCGGCGAAGGGGGAGTCGGTGGGTACGGCGAGGAAGATGTCGTCGGAAAACAGCGGCAGTTGTTCGCAGGCCGGGTCGCTGACGCTCTCGTCCAGGGAGACGAGAATGGCCTCCAGTTCATGGTTTTTCAGGCGCTGCAGCAGGTCGAGGTTGGAGCCCAGGGTCAGGTCGATGTTCAGTTCGCTGCGCCGCAGCTTAAGCCCCATCACCAGCTTGGGCACGGTTTTTACCGTTAGCGAGTACAGCGCGCCCAGGCGAAAGCGCTCAGCGTAGAAGCCAGCAGCTTCGCGGGTCTGGCGCACCATCTGCTCGGCGTCCTGGATCAGCAGGCGGGCTTTCTTTTCCAGTACGTAGGCGCTTTCCAGCGGAATCAGCTGCCGGCCTTCGTGCTTGAAAAGGGCGCAGCGCAGGGCGCTTTCCAGCGAGTGGATGGCACGGTGCACGCTGACCGAACTGGTGCACAGTTCGGCGGCAGCGCGGCTGAGGTTGCCGCTGCGCATGAAGGCGAGGAAGGTTTCCAGCTTTTTCAGGGTGAGTTCTTCGTCGATCAGCATGGGGTGGCCTGGGCAGCGCGGTGGTTGGGATGGCTAGGGCTTCAATGGTGCAGTCGAGGATCAAGCGCTCTGGCGTTGCTCGACCAATGCCCACAACTGGGTATCGTTGAAATCAGCGATGACCAGCTGTGCGCCCGCTGCCCGCAACCGCTCAGGTGTTTGCGTGGTGGCTACGCCGACGGTAAAGATACCGGCCGCAGTGGCTGCAGCCACCCCCGGCAAGGAGTCCTCGAAAGCCAGGGCCTGCCCGGCCGCGGCGCCCAGCCGCTGCAGCCCTGTAAGGTAGGGCAGCGGGTCGGGTTTGGGCCGGGCCAGCTCGTCGGCCACGACCACATGCTCGAAGCGCTGGGCCAAGCCCATGGCAGCGAGCATGTGCTCGGCATTGAGCCGCGGCGCGTTGGTGACCACGCACATGCCGATGGCGTGGGCCTGGGCATGTTCCAGCAGCCGCAGCAGGCCTGGCATGGGCTGCAACGCCGGCGACATCTCCCGGAACAAGGCTTCCTTGCGGTCGGCCAGCCTCGCGCACTGTTCGGTACTGGCGCCGGGGAACAGTTCGGCGAACAGCTCGCCATTGGCCCTGCCGCTGACCTGGGCCTCGAATTGGGCCTGGCTCAGCTCGCGGCCGTCATGGTCACGCAGCAGTTGGCGAAAGGCCTGCAAGTGCAGGCTGTCGGTGTCGGTAAGGGTTCCGTCGAGGTCGAACAGCAGGGCGGTGAGCATGGGGTATCCCGTTCAGAAAAACACAAGCCGGGGGATCATAACCAATGCAGACGACGAAGGGGTCTGTTCAGCGCGCGGCGAAAGGAGTACAAATGTGCTCCATGAACAACCTTACCCCCAAACGCCGCGCCATTTTCGACTTCATCCGCGAGCGCATCAGCGACCACGGTCAACCGCCGAGCCTGGCGGACATCGCCACGCGCTTCGGTTTTGCCTCGCGCAGCGTCGCGCGCAAACACATCACCGCCCTGTGTCAGGCGGGTTATATCGATGTCACCCCCAACCAGGCGCGGGGCATTCGCCTGGCCGACCCCCTGCGCCGGCCAGAAATGCTCGAAGTACCGGTGCTCGGCCAAGTGGCGGCAGGTGCCCCGATCGGCCCGGACCTGGGCATCCACGAGCAGTTGCTGCTCGACCCCAGCCTGTTCCGGCGCACCCCCGACTACCTGCTCAAGGTGCGTGGCGATTCGATGATCGATGACGGCATCTTCGACGGTGACCTGGTCGGCATCCTGCAACAGGCCGATGCCCATGATGGCCAGATCGTGGTAGCCCGGCTCGACGGTGAAGTCACCATCAAGCGCCTGCACCGCGTGGGCAAGCACTACCGGTTGTTGCCCCGTAACCCAGCCTATGCGCCTATCGATGTGCTCCCCACGCAGGAGTTCTTCATCGAAGGCGTGTTCTGTGGCTTGCTGAGGCGGGACTGATGGGCGCGGTGGTCGACCTCGACCGGCTGTTGGACCAGCGCCGGGTATGGCGCGGCCGGCAGGCCCAGGCGCGGCCGCTGGGCCTGCAGCCAACCGGCCATGCCGCGCTGGACGAACGTTTACCGGAAGGCGGTTGGCCGGCAGCCGCGTTGAGCGAACTACTGTTGGCGACCCCGGGTTGTGGCGAATTGCAGTTGCTGTGGCCAACCCTGGCACGCCTGAGCGCAGACGCCAGCCGCGTGGTGTTGGTGGCGCCGCCTTTCATTCCCTATGCGCCGGCCTGGCAGGCCGCGGGGGTAGACCTGCGCTGGCTGGTGCAGGTAAACGCCGAACCCGCTGACGCCCTGTGGGCCGCCGAGCAGTGCCTGCGCTCGGGCAGTTGCGCGGCAGTGCTGTGCTGGCCCGAGCGTGCCGATGACCGTGCCCTGCGGCGCCTGCAAGTGGCGGCGGAAACCGGCCAGGCGCTGGCCTTTGCCTGCCGGCCGCAGCAGGCCGCCCACAACCCGTCACCGGCAGCATTGCGCATCGCCGTGGATACCCGCCCCGCCCAATGGCGGGTGCTGAAAAGCCGCGGCGGCATGCCGCCGGCCCTGCCCATTGCCAGCCCGTGGCAGGGCTGATGCAACATGCTCTGGGCCTGCATCCTGCTTCCGCAACTGGCGTTGGACACCGTCCTGCGCGAGCGCGAAGACTCAGCCAACCCCCTGGTCATCATTGGCGGGCCCAGCCAGCGGCGGGTATTGCAGGCAGTCAACCCGGCAGCGGCGGCACTCGGCCTGCGGGCCGGGCAAACCCTGACCGCTGCACGTGCGCTGGCCGATGGTTTCACCTGTATCGAAACAGACCCCAGGCGCATCGAGCGCATGCAGCAACTGCTGGCCGCCTGGGCCTACCGTTTCAGTGCCCAGGTCAGCCTGCATTACCCGCGTGCGCTGTTGCTGGAGGTGGGCTCAAGCCTGCAGCTGTTCGGCCCATGGCCCGTGATGGAAGCACGCCTGCGCCAGGAACTGGCTGAACTGGGCTTGCGCCAGCGCATCGTGGTGGCCAGCAACCCGGTGGCAGCGCGCATGCTGGCCAATGCCCACGATGGCCTGGTGGTCGCCGATGCCGAAGCCACCCGTAACGCGTTGCTGAACATGCCCATCCAGCGCATCGGCTTGCCGCCAGAGGCTGCCGAAGCCTTTACCCGCATGGGCTTGCGGCAACTCGGCCAGGTGCTGGCGTTGCCGCGCGACACCTTGGCCAAACGCTTTCCCGCCCAGGTGCAACTGCACCTGGATCAGTTGCTCGGCCTGCGCACCCTGGGGTTGGACTTCTACCAGCCGCCCGATCGTTTCGAGAGCCGGCTGGAGCTGAACTTCGATGTTGAATCGCACCAGGCGCTGTTGTTCCCGCTGCGGCGCATGCTCAACGACCTGGCCGCATTCCTGGCCGGTCGCGATTGTGGCGTGCAGCGCTTTTGCCTGCACCTGGAGCATGTCGAAGGCCCGGACACGCTGCTGAAGGTCGGCTTGCTGGCCGCCGAGCGCGACGCCGCGATGCTGTTCGAACTGGCCCGTGGGCGCCTGGAGCCGCTGCGTATTCCGGCCCCGGTGCGCAACCTGCGGTTGGTCGCCGAAGACCTGCCAGCCTTTGTGCCACAGCACCAGGCGTTGTTCGACCCACGGGCGCAACAGGCGCAACCTTGGGAACAATTGCGCGAGCGCTTGCGCGCGCGGCTGGGCGATGAGGCCGTCCAAGGCCTGAGCGCGGCCGCCGATCACCGGCCCGAATGTGCCTGGCAACTGGCAGAGCAGGGGGCGCTCGGGGGCATGCCGGTGGCCCCGGGCAGCCGCCCTGGTTGGTTGCTGCCCGCGCCGTTGGCGCTGGATGAAGCTGGCTACCGCCTGCAGAGCCCTGCCGAGCGCATCGAGTCGGGCTGGTGGGATGGCGGCGATGTACGCCGCGATTACTACCGCATCGAAACCCGCGACGGCTTGCGTGGCTGGGCCTACCGTGACCTGGGTCAGGCCGGCCCGCTTTGGTTGCAGGGCTGGTTTGCATGAACCCCGCCCCGTATGCCGAGCTGCATTGCCTGTCCAATTTCAGTTTCCAGCGCGGCGCGTCGAGCGCCGACGAACTGTTCCGGCGGGCCAAAGAGCAGGGTTACCAAGCCCTGGCGATCACTGACGAATGTACGCTGGCCGGTATCGTGCGCGCCTGGCAGGCTGCCAAGGTGCACCAGGTGCCGCTGATCGTCGGCAGCGAAGTGCAGTTGCACGACGGCCCCAAACTGGTGCTGCTGGTTGCCGACCTGGCGGGCTACCAGAACCTGTGCGCACTGATTACCCGCGCCCGACGGCGGGCGGAAAAGGGCCAGTACCAGCTTTTTCGGGATGACCTTCAGCAGCACCATCACGGCTTGCTGGCCTTGTGGGTGGCGGGCGACAGGGGCGATACGGCCACCGGCCAGTGGTTGCGAGGGCTGTTTGCTGAGCGCCTGTGGTTGGCCGTGCACCTGCACCGTGGCAGTGACGATGCCCGGCACCTTCAGGGCCAGCAAGCCCTGGCGGCCGAGCTGGGTATTCGCGCGGTGGCCTGTGGCGATGTGCATATGCATGTGCGCGGCCGCCGGGCGTTGCAGGACTGCATGACTGCGATTCGTCAGCATTGCCAGGTGGCCGAAGCCGGGCGTTTTCTGTTTGCCAATGGCGAACGGCACTTGCGCAGCCCGGCACAACTGGCAGAACTCTACCCGCCCGAGATGCTGGCCGAGACCCTGGCCATTGCCCAGCGTTGCCAGTTCGACCTCGGCCAACTGCACTACCAGTATCCACGCGAACTGGTGCCTGAAGCACATACCCCGGCCAGTTGGCTGCGAACACTGTGCGAGCAGGGGTTGCCGGTGCGTTGGCCACAAGGGCCAAGCGCCAAGGTGCGGCAGGTGCTGGACACGGAGCTGGCGCTGATCGAAGAGCTGGGGTACGAAAGCTACTTTCTGACCGTGCACGACATTGTCGCCTTCGCCCGGCGCCAGGGTATCCTCTGCCAGGGCCGGGGCTCGGCGGCCAATTCGGTGGTGTGCTTCGTGCTGGGTATCACCGAGCTCGATCCCATGCAGCACCGCCTGCTGTTCGAGCGTTTTCTATCACGCGAGCGCAACGAGCCGCCCGATATCGACGTGGATTTCGAACACGACCGCCGTGAAGAAGTGATCCAGTACGTGTTCCGCCGTTATGGGCGGCACCGTGCTGCGCTCACGGCGGTGGTCAATACGTACCATGCTGCAGGTGCCGTGCGCGATGTCGCGCGTGTGCTGGGTTTGCCCATGGACCAGGTCGATGCCCTGGCCAAATGCTGTGGCCGCTGGAGCGACCGCATACCTGACGAACAACGCCTGGCCGAGGCC
The DNA here is from genome assembly GCF_043106615.1 of Pseudomonas sp. CJQ_9. NCBI lineage: Bacteria > Pseudomonadati > Pseudomonadota > Gammaproteobacteria > Pseudomonadales > Pseudomonadaceae > Pseudomonas > Pseudomonas sp. CJQ_9. The sequence continues at coordinate 45,368 of NZ_JBICMS010000076.1, forward strand.
GGGTTCGAAGCTGGCAGCCCGTTGTTGCGGCGGGTACTGGTGCTGGCCGGCGAGTTGATCGGCTTCCCCAGGCACCTGTCGCAGCACCCGGGCGGGTTTGTCATCTCGCAGCAGCCGCTGGACCAGCTGGTGCCGGTGGAAAACGCCGCCATGGCCGAACGTACCGTCATCCAGTGGGACAAAGACGACCTCGACATGGTCGGCCTGCTCAAGGTCGACGTGCTGGCGCTGGGCATGCTCAGTGCCTTGCGCCGTTGCTTCGACCTGCTGCAGCGGCACCGTGGCCGTGAACTGAGCCTGGCGACCATCCCCAGCGAAGACCCCGCCACCTACGCCATGATCAGCCGCGCGGAGACCATGGGGGTGTTCCAGATCGAGTCGCGCGCGCAAATGGCCATGTTGCCGCGGCTGCGCCCCAGCACCTTCTACGACCTTGTGATCGAGGTGGCCATCGTGCGCCCGGGGCCAATCCAGGGGGACATGGTGCACCCCTACCTGCGCAGGCGGCTCAAGCAAGAGCCGGTGACCTACCCGTCGCCAAAACTGAAGGAGGTGTTCGAGCGCACCTTGGGTGTGCCGCTGTTCCAGGAACAGGTGATGGAGCTGGCCATGGTCGCAGCCGACTATTCACCAGGCGAGGCCGATCAGTTGCGGCGCAGCATGGCCGCCTGGAAACGCCACGGTGGTCTTGAACCGCACCGCCAGCGCTTGCTGCAAGGCATGTTGCGCAATGGCTACGAGCTGGCATTCGCCGAGCGCATCTTCGAACAGATCAAAGGCTTCGGCAGCTATGGTTTTCCAGAGTCGCATGCCGCCAGCTTTGCCTTGCTGTGCTATGCCAGCAGCTGGCTCAAGTGCCATGAACCGGCCATTTTCACCTGCGCCCTGGTCAACAGTTGGCCTATGGGTTTCTACAGCCCCGACCAACTGCTGCAGGAGGCGCGTCGCCAGGGCATCGAGGTACGGCCGGTGGATGTCTGCCACAGCGAATGGGACTGCACGCTGGAGCCGGATGCCCAGGGCACCTTGGCCTTGCGCATGGGCTTGCGCCTGGTCCGGGGCCTGGCCGAAGCCGACGCCAGGCGCCTGGAGCAGGCCCGGGCGCAGCAGCCATGGCGCGACGTGGAAGACCTGTGCCTGCGTGCCGGGCTGGCCACCCGCGCGCGGGCCTGCCTGGCGGATGCCGGCGCGCTTCGCGCCTTGGCCAGCGACCGGCATCAGGCGCGCTGGCAGGTGGCGGCCGTGCAGGCGCAACTGCCGCTGTTTGCCGATGTGCAGGCCGTGCCGGAGGTGGCGGTGCAATTGCCGGCCCCAACAGTGGCGCAGGACCTGGTGGCCGATTACCAGGCCTTGGGTACCACGTTGGGGCCGCACCCGTTGACCTTGCTCCGTGCGCGTCTGCGGGCACTGGGCTGCCGCAGTTCTGCAGAACTGCAAGGCCTGGAGCATGGCGACAACATCGCCGTGACGGGGCTGGTGGTAGGGCGGCAGCGGCCGCAGACCGCCAGCGGGGTGACGTTCGTCACCCTCGAGGACGAACACGGTATGGTCAACGTGGTGGTATGGCGGGCGCTGGCCGAGCGGCAAAGGCGGGCGCTGGTGGGGGCGCAGTTGCTCAAGGTCAGCGGGCGGCTGGAGCAGCAAAATGGCGTGCGCCACCTGATAGCACGGCGCCTGGAAGATGTGACCGCGCTGTTGCAGGGGTTGGACGTGCGTAGCCGCGACTTTCATTAACTTCGCGGGCTACCCCGCGGCGGCGCGGCCACGCATTCACGAAAATGCCCTGGCGGACTACACCATCGCCAAGCGCTGCTTGCGGGTAGGCGCCGGGAAGGCCAGGTCGATTGCGCGCAGGTCTTCGCGGGTCAAGGCCAATGCACCCGCTGCTGCATTCAGCCGAACATGCTCGGGCGCCACGGCTTTGGGAATGGCAATGATGCCATCATCACGGGTAACCCAGGCCAGGCAGACCTGAGCCGGCGTGGCTCCATGGCGCTCGGCTATTCCTGCCAGCACCGGGTGCTGCAACAAGCGCCCGGCTTGGGCCAGCGGGCAGTAGGCCATGGTCGGTAGCGCGCGTTGTTGGCACCAGGGCAGCAAGTCGAATTCGATGCCCCGCTGGGTCGGGTTGTATAGCACCTGGTTGGTGGCGCAGGCAGGGTTGTTCAATTCGCGCAGGTCGTCGATATCGAAATTGGAAACGCCCCAGCGCTTTATCTTGCCCTGCTCGCGCAAACGCTCGAAGGCGTCGACGGTTTCTTCCAGCGGGTGCTGGCCCCGCCAGTGCAGCAGGTACAGATCGATACACTCGGTACCCAGGCGTGCCAGGCTGCGCTCGCAGGCGCTTGCCATGCCCTGCCGGCCGGCATTGTGCGGGTAGACCTTGCTGACCAGGAACACCTGGTCGCGGCGCCCGGCAATGGCCTGGCCAACCACGGTCTCCGCACCGCCTTCGGCATACATTTCGGCGGTGTCGATCAGGCTCAGGCCCAGCTCGATACCCTGTTGCAAGGCCGCTACCTCTGCCGCCCTGCGCCCAGGGTCTTCGCCCATGTACCAGGTGCCTTGGCCAATGGCCGGCACGCTCGCGCCTGCCAGTTTCACGTAACGCATGTCACCTCCGGGGGCTGTGTATTGGACAGTAGAACCTCAAGCAACGCCTGCGCTGCGGTGGACAGTTTGTGCTCGCTCAGGGCAATTACCCCAATGCGCCGCTCGACCGTGGGTTCGACCAGGGGCACGCAGCGTGCTCCCAGTTCTTGCATCTGGTTGATGCACAGGGCTGGCACCGCGCTAACGCCCAGGCCGCTGGCAACCATGCGGCCGATGGTCGCCAGTTGGTGGCTTTCGAACGCCACGGCCAGTTTGCCGTGCTGGGCTGCAACATTCTGCTCCATCAACAGGCGTACCGCCGACGGCCGCTGCAGGGCCACGAAATCTTCGGCCATCAGTTGCGCCCAACTGACCTGGTTCAACACCGCCAAGGGTGAGTCAGCGGGCACCACTGCGACAAAACGGTCCATGTACAGCGGGTGGAAGTGCAGGCCGTCGGTATTGTCCGGCTCGAAACCAATGCCCAGTTCGACTCGGCGGTGGCGCACCAGTTCCTGCACCTGTTCGTTGATCACATCGTGCACGGTGACGTTGACCTTGGGGTAGCGTTGGCGGAAGACCTTGAGCGAATGGGGCAGTAGGTTACCGGCGAACGACGGCATCGCCGCCACCGAGACCCGGCCCAGTTGCAGGGTGAAGCGTTGCCGCAGCATCTCTTCGGTATCGTCCCAGTCGGCCAGCAGCCGCCGCGCCAGCGGCAGCAGCACTTCGCCTTCGGCCGTCAGGCTGACGCTGCGGGTGGTGCGGCTGAGCAGGGCGCCGCCCAGGTTCTCTTCCAGTGCCTTGATGGTCAGGCTCAGGGCCGGTTGCGATACATGCAGGTGTTCACCGGCCTGGGCGAAGCTCTGGTACTTGGCCACGGTGACAAAGGCGCGCAGTTGCTTGACGTTCATGACGGGCCTATCGTTTGTTTTGCGAAATTTATCAATCGATGATGAAAACAAAATTAACAAATCAGTCGCGTGCGGTGAAGATGTCTGCACACGCTCACCGACAGCCTCGTCGGTTCAACAACTACAAAAGGCGGATCAGCATGGCCGGACTGGACAAGCGCGTTGCAACCTACGAACAGGCCCTCGACGGGCTGACCGACAACATGACGGTACTGGCCGGTGGTTTTGGCCTGTGCGGCATTCCGGAAAACCTCATCAGCGAAATCAAGCGCCGTGGCGTCAAGGGCCTGACCGTGGTCTCCAACAACTGCGGAGTGGACGGGTTTGGCCTGGGGGTGTTGCTGGAAGACCGGCAGATCCGCAAGATGATCGCCTCCTACGTGGGCGAAAACGCCGAATTCGAGCGCCAGTTGCTCAGCGGTGAGCTGGAAGTGGAACTTACACCCCAAGGCACCCTGGCCGAGAAAATGCGCGCTGGTGGCGCCGGCATCCCGGCGTTCTTCACCGCCACCGGCTACGGCACCCCGGTTGCCGAAGGCAAGGAGGTTCGCGAATTCAAGGGCCGCAAGTACATCCTCGAAGAGTCCATCACCGGTGACTTCGCCATCGTCAAGGGCTGGAAAGCCGACCATTACGGCAACGTGGTTTACCGCAACACCGCGCAGAACTTCAACCCGCTGGCGGCCACTGCCGGCAAGATCACCGTGGTCGAAGTGGAAGAAATCGTCGAGCCGGGTGTGCTGCTGCCGAGCGAGATCCACACCCCAGGCATCTATGTGGACCGGGTGATCGTCGGCACCTTCGAAAAGCGTATCGAAAAGCGCACCGTCAAGGCCTGAGCGGCCTCCACCAGAACAACAAAGAGATCCTGACCATGGCACTGACCCGCGAACAGATGGCGCAACGCGTCGCCCGTGAACTGAAGGACGGCTACTACGTCAACCTGGGTATCGGCATTCCGACCCTGGTGGCCAACTATGTACCCGCCGACATGGATGTGATGCTGCAATCGGAAAACGGCCTGCTCGGCATGGGCGAATTCCCCACCGAAAGCACCCTCGACCCCGACATGATCAACGCCGGCAAGCAAACCGTCACCGCCCGCCGGGGTGCCTCGATCTTCGACTCGGCGCAGTCGTTCGCCATGATTCGTGGCGGCCATGTCGACCTGACCGTGCTGGGGGCGTTCGAGGTAGACGTGCAGGGCAATATCGCCTCGTGGATGATCCCGGGCAAGCTGGTCAAGGGCATGGGCGGCGCCATGGACCTGGTGGCGGGCGCCGAGAACATCATCGTGACCATGACCCACGCATCCAAGGACGGCGAGTCCAAGCTGCTGGCGCAGTGCAGCCTGCCGCTGACCGGTGCCGGTTGCATCCGCAAGGTGCTGACCGACCTGGCCTACCTGGAAATCGAAGACGGTGCGTTCATCCTGCGCGAAACCGCGCCAGGGGTGAGCATCGAGGAAATCGTCGAGAAGACTGCCGGCAAACTGATCGTGCCGGATGATGTGCAGGAAATGACATTCTAAGGCGTTACGCCACCCAACCCTGTAGGCGCAGGTTGCACCGCTGAGTGTGTCGGTACATTACCGGCATGGTCGCGAGTTAACCTGTACCTACAGGGTTTTTGCGTTGTCTGTTTCACCTCATAAAACCAATAAAAGGAATGCCATTGTGGCCGCTGAAATTCAAGACAGCCGTAGCGCGCGCTTTGCCTTGCGCTGTTCCAACTGGGCCGAACGCTGGTTCCCCGACTCCTGGGTATTCGCCGCCTTGGCGGTGCTGCTGGTGTGCATCGGCGCGCTGGCCATGGGGGCCAAGCCGACCGACACCGCCAAGGCCTTTGGCGATGGTTTCTGGAGCCTGATTCCGTTCACCATGCAGATGGCTTTCGTGGTCATCGGCGGCTATGTGGTCGCCAGTTCGCCACCGGCGGCACGCCTGATCGACCGCCTGGCGCGCATCCCTGGCAATGGCCGCTCGGCCGTGTGCTGGGTGGCCCTGATCTCGATGCTGGCTTCCTTGCTCAACTGGGGCCTGTCGCTGGTGTTCGGTGGTTTGCTGGTGCGCGCCCTGGCGCGGCGCACCGACCTGAAGATGGATTACCGTGCTGCCGGTGCGGCCGCCTACCTGGGCCTGGGCGCTGTGTGGGCACTGGGCCTGTCTTCGTCGGCGGCGCAGCTGCAGGCCAACCCGGCCAGCTTGCCGCCTTCGATCCTGTCGATCACCGGCGTTATCCCGTTCACCGAAACCATCTTTCTGTGGCAATCCGGGGTAATGCTGGCGGCACTGGTCATCGTCTCGCTGGTCATCGCCTACGCCACGGCACCGGGGCCGAACAGCGCACGCAGCGCCGAAGCGTGTGGCGTAGACCCCAGCTTCACTGCACCGGCGGCACCCCAGCGTACCCGCCCCGGTGAATGGCTGGAGCACAGCCCCATCCTGATTCTGCTGCTGGTCGCCCTGGCTGCCGGCTGGCTGTACCAGGAGTTCGCTACCAAACCGGCGATTACCGCCATCTCCGGGCTGAACACCTACAACCTGTTGTTCATCATGCTCGGTGCCCTGTTGCACTGGCGCCCGCGCAGTTTCCTCGACGCCGTGGCGCGCGCGGTACCGACCACCACCGGGGTGCTGATCCAGTTCCCGCTGTACGGTTCGATCGCGGCCATTCTCACCCAGGTGAAGGGCGTGGACGAACAGACCTTGGCCCACCACATATCGTTGTTCTTCACCCAGATCGCCACCCACGATACCTATGCCGTGCTGATGGGCGTGTATTCGGCGGTGCTGGGCTTCTTCATTCCGTCGGGCGGCGGCAAGTGGATCATCGAAGCACCCTACGTGATGCTGGTGGCCAACGACCTGCAATACCACCTGGGGTGGGCGGTGCAGATCTACAACGCGGCAGAGGCCTTGCCGAACCTGATCAACCCGTTCTACATGCTGCCACTGCTGGGCGTGCTGGGGCTCAAGGCACGCGACCTGATCGGCTTTTCCTTTGTGCAACTGCTGGTGCACGTGCCGCTGGTGCTGGTATTGCTCTGGGCGCTGGGCACCACGCTGCAGTATGTGCCACCGGTGATGCCATGAGCGGCGGCTCCACGTATCATGCCCGGGCTGCCTTGGCCTGGGAAACACGCGTCACATGTCTATCCGATTGAAACTGCTGCGCAAGAAACTGGGAATGACCCTGGAAATGCTGGCCGAAAAGACCAGCATGACCAAAAGCTACCTGTCCAAGGTCGAACGTGGCCTCAACACGCCGTCGATTGCTGCCGCCCTGAAGCTGGCGCGCGCATTGAACGTGAATGTCGAGGAACTGTTTGCCGAAGAGCAGGCCGGCCAGAGCCGCTATAGCCTGGTGCGCCACGGCGAGCGCCAGGCGCTGGTGGGTGACGGCCAGGGCCCCGGCTATGCGGCGTTGACCAGCCAGGTTGGGCAGCGCAGCCTGGTACCGTTCCTGATCCAGCCACCCTCCGAGTTCAGCGACCCGACGTTCAAGGAGCACCAGGGCGAAGAGTTCCTGTTCGTGCACGCGGGCCAGGTGGAGGTGGACTTCATGAACGAGCGGGTGCTACTGGAGCAGGGCGATGCCTTGCATTTCAACGCGCAAACCCCGCATCGCCTGCGCTCGGTTGGCGCGCAGCCGGCGCAATTGCTGGTGGTCGTTCACCATGCCGAGGAATGAGCCGGGCAGGGCGCTGGTGCCGGCCTGCCTGAACCTTTCACTTTCTCATCCGTGAAACGCAGGCACCCGGCAGCTGGCTGAGTTCAGCACTTCTTGTCTGTCGTTTTTTTGACGAATCTGCCTGCCGCCCATTAAATTTTATTATGGTGTCGGATCATTGACGTAATGTCACTGTGCCCATAAGCTCAATTCAACAGCGACACAAACCCCGCACTACCTCGCCAATAACTCATTGATTTTCCTGTTTAAAGGAAGGGCGTATGCGCACGACTCTGATAATCAAATCGATGTTCTTGCTGGTGCTCTTGAGTGGCGCTGCGCGCGCAGCCGATTCGTATATCAGCCAGACCAGTATCATTCCTGTTTCAACGGCTGGCTGGTTTTTTGCGTTCGCTGTTGTCGGTTTTGTGGCGGTGGCCAACCGCCGGAAAATCTGAACACCCTTCGCCGCCAGTCACGGGGTGGGGTTTTGCCACTGGCTTGTTAATTCACCAACCGTTGCTATATTCCCTGTAGCCCATGAAGGTCCATGGTTTCAGGCACCGCAGCCCAGGCTGCACAGCGTCAAGGTAAGGGCCTCCAGGAAGGTCGAGGCCGTCGCGGCAGTGGTGGGTCGCGAAGCGGAGCGAGAGTTGGTGCGTTGTTCTCATACAGTGCTCTTTGTCGGGCCATTTGGCCGGAGGGACCCTCATGATGCGTTCATTGTTTGCCGCGTTCTGCTTGTTGACGGTGTGGTCGAATGCCAGTTACGCCGACACGGGCAACTCTACCTATTTGCTCAGCCCTGGCGATGTGGTGATGGTATCGGTCTGGCAGGAAGACAGCTTGCGCCAGGAAGCGACCGTACTACCCGATGGCAGTATCACGTTCCCACTGGCCGGGCGCATCAATGTTGCCGGGCTCGATGTAACCGCAGTCGAAAAGCAAGTGGCTGCCAAACTTGAAAAATACCTTCCCGACCCGAATGTCAGCGTTGTCGTCAAGAGCATCGCCGGCAACCTGGTCTATGTCCAGGGCAAAGTGATCAAGCCGGGGCCGGTGCAAATGGCCGGGCCGACCGCCGTGTTGCAGGCGCTGAGCATGTCGGGTGGCCTGGACAAGTTTGCCGACGAAAGCGAGATCAAGGTAGTTCGTGGCGCAGGCGCTTCCCAAAAGATCTTGCCCGTGCGATATAAGGACCTGGTGTCTGGGCGCGATATGTCCACCAACATCCAACTTCAGGCTGGCGACACGCTGGTCGTTCCTTGATCTTGCCTTCAATAAGAACATTTAATGCCACTTCTCAGAACAACTAGCATTGCAACGGCAATCTTGGTCTTGCCGTTTACGGAATCGGCCCTGGCGGCAAATTGGCAGTCTACGGTGGTGGTGCCGACATCCGTCGAGTACGACAGCAACCCGTTGTTGCTGACATCGGGCGAGAAGGGCATCACGCGCACGATCATCGCGCCCGATTACACCCTGATCGGCACCTTCGACCGTGACGAACTGAGATTGGGGCTGGGCATGAATGTGTTGCGCTCGTCCGACACCGACGTAGTCGATAACCGCGAGGACCCCGACATCAGCCTGGGCTGGCAGCGCACCACCGAGCGCGGGCGTTTTGGCCTGGTGGCACGCTACAACGAAAGCTCGACGCTGTCGGGCACTGTGCTGGATACCGGGGTGATCACCACTGATGGCACGCAGAAGCTCTACACATTGACCGGCAACTGGAGCCAGGCGGTCACCGAGCGCAGTACCTTGAGCAACGAAACCACCTACAGCCGCGCCCGGTATGACGTCAGCACGCTGACGGGTTACAACGAACTGGCCAACGTTTTTACCTGGACCTATGCCTGGAGCGAGCGCGCCGATGTGTATACCCGCTTCGGCGCGCGGCGCTACGAGCCCGAGCAGGACCTGACCGCCACCGCTTCCAACAGTTACACCCCGGCTGTGGGCATCAAGTACCAACTGGCCGATGGCCTGAGTGCCGATGCCCACATTGGTGTCAACCAGGTGTCGGGCGATGAAGGCGGCCGACGCGGGGAGGGTGGGGTGGCGTTGCTCTATACCGGTGTGCGGGCCGATGCCAGCTTCACCGCCGAACGCAGCACGGTGGCCAGTGCCGAAGGCGGCTTCGCCGAGCTGGACCAGGTACGCGGGGTGTGGAGCTATGCCGTTACCGAGCTGACCCGGGTGGGCGCAGACGCTGCCTGGCAAGACAGCAAAGGACAGTCACCGAACACACTGCAAACGTACAGCGTATGGGCCAGCCGAGAGTTCTCGCCGTATTGGGACCTGCGCCTGTCGCTGATGTACAAGGAACGCCAGCAGGACCACGTACCGGATGCAACCGCAACCATCGTGGGTTTGACGTTGACGTACAGGTACCCCGACATCTGAACTTCAGGCAGGTGGCCCCATGAAGTCTGACTACGAGCTATCCCTCAGAGATTACATCGCCATAATCAAGGACCGAGCCCTGGTGCTAGGGGTGAGTGCCGTAGTCATTCTGGCCGCGACCGTGGCGGTGGCCTTGATGGTGCCGCCGATCTACCAGTCGACCGGCACTATCCTGGTGGAGTCACAGCAGATTTCGCCCGAGCTGGTATCAACCAACACCACCAGTTTTGCCGATGAACGCATCGAGGTGATCCGCCAGCGTGTCATGACCCGCGAGAACCTGCTGCGCATCATCGACAAGTACGACCTGTTCGCCGACAAGCGTCTTGGCGAAAGCGACAAAATCGACCAGATGCGCAACGCCATCGTGGTCGAGACCCTTACCACGTTCGTGCGCGGCAGGGGCGAGGCGACCGTGGCCTTCAATGTGTCGTTCGAGCACAAGCAGCCGCAAGTGGCCAAGCAGGTCGCCGATGAGCTGGTATCGCTGTTCCTCAACGAAAACCTCAAGCAGCGTACCGAGCGGGCCAACGAAACCACCGAGTTTCTCACCCAGGAAGCCAACAAGCTGGGCGCTGAGCTGGCCAGCCTGGAAAACCAGCTGGCCGATTTCAAGCAGGCACATGCCAATGCACTGCCCGAGCACCAGACGCTGCGCATGAACATGCTGTCGCGTTCGGAGCTGGAGTTCCGTGAGGTCGACCGGGATTACAAGGCTGCGCAGGAAGAGTTGCGTTACCTGGAGCTCGAACTGTCGGCGGCCAATGCCGGCCTGGCGACCAAGGCAGCCGATGGCGCGCGCCCTGCCGCTGCCGACCAGGCCCAGGACCTGCCAAGCCTCAAGGCAGAGTACGCCCGGCTGTTGACCCGTTACAAGGAAGCCCACCCCGATGTGGTGGCGGTCAAACGCAAGATTCAGGCGCTGGAAGCCAGTGGTGGTCGCACCAGCACTGCGTCTTCGGTCAGCCTGGATGTTGCCCGGGTGCGTGCCAAAATGAGCGCCGCCCAGGAACGCATCGCTTCGCTGGCCGAGCAAAAGCGCGAGCTGACCCGAAAAATGGAAGGCTACGAAGCCGAGATCCTGGAGGCGCCGCAGGTCGAGCGTGGCTTGGTCACACTGATGCGTGACCACGACAACGCACGCAAGAAATACGAAGAAATCCGCGCCAAGGAAATGAGCGCGAAAATCACCGAAAGCCTGGAGCAGGAAAACAAAGCCGAGCGCTTTGTGCTGCTGGAGCCGCCCCTGTTGCCCGAGAAGCCGATCAAGCCTAACCGCAAGAAGATCGCCGCGCTGGGGCTGGTGCTGGCGCCGGCCGGTGGCGGCGCGCTGGTCATGTTGCTGGAAATACTCAACCAGCGGGTTCGGGGCGTTGGTGCTCTGGAGAGCCTGCTGGGCAAACGGGTGTTGGTGGCACTGCCGTATATCGAGACGCGGGCCGATGTGGCCAGGCGCAAACGCTGGCGTAACCGCTTGCTCGTGGCGGCCTTGGCGCTGGCGGCTATCATGATAGTGCTGGTGCACGTGTACTACATGCCACTGGATGTGCTGCTGTACAAAGTCATGTCGCGGTTCGTATAGGGAATGCAGTGATGGACAGGACCAAGCCGGCTGTTGGCAACACTATTCATCAGGTCACACCGGGTACCCCTCAGCCGCTGTCGCCAGCCCCTGGCACGGCGCTGGCGGAGGTGCCGGGGCAGTTCGATTACGTCAACACCAAGGTGGTGCCGCTGCATCCAGACCACCTGGAGCGCAACCGTATTGTGGCGTTCAACAAGAACTCGAACATGAACGGGCCGATCGACCTGTTGCGCACCCAGGTGCTGCGGCTGATGGACGAGAACGGCTGGCGCACCCTGGCCATCACCTCGCCCACGCCGGAGGCAGGCAAAACCGTGTTGGCGGTCAACCTGGCCATGAGTATTGCCCACCACACCACCAAGACCGCCTTGCTGGTGGACTTCGACCTGCGCCGGCCCAAGGTGGGAAGCACATTGGGGCTGCCGATGGAGCATGCGCTGAATGAGTTCCTGAACGACAAGTCGCCACTGCAGGACTGCCTGGTCAACCCGACCTTGCCGCGCTTCGTGGTGCTGCCGACCCGAGTGCCGGTGCCGTTGTCGACCGAGGTGTTGTCGTCGCCCAAGGTGAGTAACCTGATTGGCGAGTTGCGCAACCGCTACGAGTCGCGCATCTGCATTTTCGACCTGCCGCCGTTGCTGAGCTCCGACGACGCGATCACCGTCATACCCAAGTTCGATTGTGTATTGCTGGTGGTGGCCAATGGCATGAACAACAAGAAAGAAATCGAGGACTGCCTGCATCACCTGGCAGGGGTCAACCTGATTGGTACGGTGTTGAACAAGGCTGACGAACAGCCGCGTACCTATTACTGAGGCGACGCTAAAGTACCGCGGGTGAACCCGCCCCCACAACGGGCGGTGCCGATCCGCGTTAGGTAGCCATCACCGACCAGTGTAGGAGCGGGTTTACCCGCGAATGCGGTGGCGGCTGCAACGGTGA
>NZ_JBICMS010000077.1:0-50982 GCF_043106615.1 Pseudomonas sp. CJQ_9
GGCACCACCGCCCAATGTAGGAGTGGCTTTAGCCACGAATACGGTGGTGGCGGCAACGGTGAATACCCAGGAGATATTGGCCAGCAGGCCCGGCCCCTTCGCGGGTGAACCCGCTCGTTTGTTTCGGGCCAGTATTGCCTGTGCCAGACGCGCGCGACCGCCTTGTTTTTACGACGCGATATCGTGGTGGGCGCCAGGGCGTTCGCGCACAAATTCCACAGGCATAACTGGCCCGAAACAAACGGAGCGAGCAAAGCATCACGATGCGCCGCGTGGGCGGCGCTCGATCTCACATGCACTGAAGAGGCCGCGGCGGGCACTGCCCACCGCGCCTACCCGGTTCACTCGTCTTCGCGTTGCAACACCATCAACACCATGGAGCGCCCCTTCACCTCGAAGGTGCTGTCGAACTGCAGGTGCTGGCCCTTGCGCAGTTCGGGCCGGTCAGTGTCGATCAGGCAGTTCCAGTGATCGCCATCCGGCACTGTCGGCAGCTTGAACGGCACCACATCATGGTGCGAGTTGACGATCAGCAGCACGGTTGCCTCGGCGCCGGGCCGGGCAATACCGCTGACCTGCGCGCGGCCATCGATCAGCATGCCCAGGCAGCGGCCGTGCGGGTCTTCCCACTGCTCCACGGTCATCTCGCCGCCATCCGGCGCCAGCCAGGTCACGTCCTTGACCCCGATCGCTTCGTTGTAATCGCCAACCAGGAACCGCGAGCGGCGCAGTACCGGGTAGGTGAGGCGCAGGCGAGTAAGGCGCTTGACGAAGGCCAGCAGCTCTTTGCCTTCCTCGTCGAGGTCCCAGTTGATCCAGCCGATCTCACTGTCCTGGCAGTAGGCATTGTTGTTGCCGTGCTGGGTGCGGCTAAACTCGTCGCCCGCCACGATCATCGGCGTGCCCTGGGCCAGCAGCAAAGTGGCGAAGAAGTTGCGCATCTGGCGCATGCGCAGGGCGTTCACGGCCGGGTCTTCGGTCGGCCCTTCGGCGCCGCAGTTCCACGACAGGTTGTTGTCGGTACCGTCCTGGTTGTTCTCGTCGTTGTCCTCGTTGTGCTTGTGGTTGTACGACACCAGGTCGCGCAAGGTAAAACCGTCATGGGCGGTGATGAAGTTCACCGAGGAGTACGGCCGGCGGCCGCGGTTGTTGAACATGTCGCCCGAGGCCGTCATGCGCGCGGCAAAGTCGGCCAGCTGGCCTTCATCGCCTTTCCAGAAGGCGCGCACGGTGTCGCGGAAGCGGTCGTTCCATTCGGCCCAGCCGGGGGCGAAGTTGCCCACCTGGTAGCCGCCTGGCCCGCAGTCCCACGGCTCGGCAATCAGTTTGACCTGGCTCAGCATCGGGTCTTGGCGGCAGGCCACGAGGAAGCCGTGGCGCTCGCTATAGCCGTCATGGTACCGGCCAAGGATGGTCGCCAAGTCGAAGCGGAAGCCGTCCACGTGCATTTCGCCGGCCCAGTAGCGCAGCGAGTCGGTGACCAGTTGCAGCACGCAGGGGTGGCTCAGGTCCAGGGTGTTGCCGGTGCCGGAGTCGTTGATGTAGTAGCGCTTGTCATCCGGCATCAGGCGGTAGTACGAGGCGTTGTCGATACCGCGCATAGACAGGGTCGGACCGCGCTCGTTGCCCTCGGCGGTGTGGTTGTAGACCACATCGAGAATCACCTCCAGCCCGGCGTCGTGCAGGTGCGCGACCATCTCCTTGAACTCGGCGATCTTGCCGCTGGCCAGGTAGCGCGGGTGGGGGGCGAAAAAGGCAATGCTGTTGTAGCCCCAGTAGTTGTTCAGCCCCTTGTCCAGCAGGTGCTGGTCATTGACGAACGCGTGAATCGGCAGCAACTCGATACTGGAAACACCCAGGTCCTTGATGTGCTTGAGCAATTCGTCGTTGGCCAAGCCGGCGAAGGTACCGCGCAGCTCCTCCGGCACGGCGGGGTGGCGCATGCTGATGCCGCGGGTGTGCGCCTCATAGAGGATGGTGCGCTCCCAGGGTACCTGGACCCGCTCGTCACGGCCCCAGGTGAAGGCCGGGTCGATCACCTTGCACTTGGGCACGAAGGGGGCGCTGTCACGTTCATCGAACGACAGGTCGTCGTCGGGGTGGCCGATGGTGTAGCCAAATAGCGCCTCGGACCACTTCAGTTCGCCGACCAGCTGCTTGGCATAAGGGTCGATCAGCAGTTTGTTGGGGTTGAAACGGTGACCGTTTTGCGGCTCGTACGGGCCATAGACGCGGTAGCCATACACCAGGCCCGGGTGCGCATCGGGCAGGTAGCCATGGTAGATCTCGTCAGTGTATTCAGGCAGCTCGATGCGTTCGAGCTCATGCTCGCCGGTGGAGTCGAACAGGCACAGCTCGACCTTGGTGGCATTGGCCGAAAACAGGGCAAAGTTGACGCCCAGCCCATCCCAGGTGGCGCCCAGGGGAAAAGGTTGGCCTTCGCGGATGCGGGTTGGGGCAACCGAGCGGGTTTTCTTCGGGATACGGGGGCTCATGGCAATCCTCAAATGGCCGTGGTGGAAGGTATGGGGTGATGCTGTGCTGCCCTGGTGCCCTCTTGGTGGCGCCCGCTCCCCTTAGTCAGCCATGACCGCCAGCCGTGTGGCAATCGTGGGGGAGCGGGCAGGCCGCGAAGTGGCCGCAACCGGTTTAACCGGCAGTAGGCTTTTTCACCGCCCGTGGCTTCTTCGCCGCCGCGGGTTTCACCCCCGGCAGTGCCGCTACCTTGGGCTCGGCCGGCGGCTTGGGCTGGGCTGCTGGCTTGGCTTTGGCAGGGGCCCGCTTGCGCGGTGCGGCTTTTGGCGCCAGGGCCTCGGCCTCGGCCAGCTTGCGGGCCATTTCCCAGTGACGGTCTTCCTGGCCGGCGGGTTTACCTTCTGACTCCCAGATCTGGTAGGCAAATTCGCGAATACGCTTTTCATCGACACTCATCGAAACGCTCCTGATGCTCAAGATTGTTGGATCAACAGGTTGACCGGAAACTCCGCCAGCACGGCGCTCAACATCAGCTCCCTTGATGAGCTGACCGCCGCGCATGGGAAAAGTCCCGTCGAGTTGGCAGGTGATACGGCAAACGGTAAAACCAGCCGGGTATCGTCCCAGTTCTGTGCCGGGATCAACGGTGTTGGCGCGCTGCCGAGCAGGCTGTTGGCCAGGCGTGGGGCCACGACGATGGCGCGTTCGCCTTCACCCAGCCGGGCGAAGGCGACGACCTTGTCGGCATGCCGGCCCTGTACCGTCAGCGGCAGGTAGGCACCGCGGCGGAACAGCTCGGCGTGCGCCTGGCGGCAGTCCAGCACACGGGCGACCAAGGCCTGCTTGAGGCGGCCGTCGCGCCAGTGCGACAGCAGCTCGGCCACGGGTGTGGCACTTTCCAGGGTGGCACGCCGCAAAGCGTAGTCCACGGCGCGGCGGTTGTCCGGGTCGACCAGGCTCAGGTCCCAGTATTCGTTGCCCTGGTACAGGTCGGGCACGCCCGGGGTGGTCATGCGCAGCAGGGCCTGCACCAGGCCATTGAGGGCGCCGGGGCAGGCGAGCAGTTGTGCGGCATCGGCCACCGATTGACGCAACTGCTGGTTTTCACTGCCCAGCAGCAAACCGTCCAGGTAGCGGGCACAGGCCGCCTCGTAGGCTTCGTTCGGTGCGTTCCAGCTGCTGCGCAACTTGGCCTCGCGCAGGGCCTTTTGCTGCCACTGGCGCACGCGGTCGGCGTATTGGCGCAGGGCGTTGGCGTCGTGCAGGTCAAGGTCCAGCGGCCAACTGCCGAGCAGCGTCTGCAACAGCATCAGCTCGTCGCCAGGGCTGGGCGCCAGGCCGTCCTCCAGCGGCGCACGCAGCGGCGCCGCCAGCTCGCGCCAGTGCTCCACGCGGCTGGCCAGCCACGGCCCACGCTCGCTGAGCACGGCCAGGCGGGCGCGTGTATCTTCGCCACGCTTGTGGTCATGGGTGGCGGTGGCCAGCAGGTTGTCGGGGAAGTCGCGCAGGCGCCGTTGCGCTTCGTTGTGGAAGTGCGCCATCGGGGCACTGAAACGCTCGGCCTCGAAGCCCACATCGTTGCGCGACAGCAGCCGCGCGCTGCGGTAGAAGGCCGTGTCTTCCACCGCCTTGGCGGCACTGGGCGCGGTCAGTTGCTGGAAGCGCACGCAGGCATGGCGCAACTGCTTGCGCGCGCGCCCCGGCGGCAATTGCCGCCAGCCTTGGCCACCCAGCCATTGTTCCAGGTGGTCGAGCAACGGCCAGTCGGCTTCGGCCAGGTCCTGGCGGGCATTGGTCAGGGCTTGCTGGAAAAACACTTCGTCTTCAGCCGGGCGCCCGCAAGCATTGAAGTAGGTGCGGTACACCGGATAGTGCGCCACCAGCGCCTGCAAGGCACGGCGGATCGCGCCCAAGGTCAGGTCGCGGGTCATCAGGTCGTTGCGGGCGACCTGCAACAGCGCCTGGGCTACCGACTCGCAGTCGCCTGCCAGGCTGGCGTTGAGCACCAGGTGGCGCGCCTGGCGCACTTCTTCAGCAAAGGCCGGGCGCTCGCTGATGTTGGCCCACAACTCGGTCAGCGGTGCCTCACCGGCCGGGTCGTGCTGCAGCAGCGACACCTGGTTCATGAACTCGTAGCCAGTGGTGCCGTCGGTGTGCCAGTCGAGGTGCAGGTGTTCGCCGCTGCCGAGAATCTTTTCCACGTAGATCGGGAAGTGTTCGACCGCCGCGTTCAGCGGCCGACTGGCCAGCAGGCCGTCGACGCGCCGGCGCAGTTTGCGGCAATAGCCGCGCGGGTCGGCCAGGCCGTCGATATGGTCAATGCGCAGGCCGTCTACCAACCCGCGTTCGATCAGCTCGAAGAGCTTGGCGTGGGTCGCCTCGAACACCACCGCGCGCTCAACCCGCAGGCCACCCAATTCGTTGATGTCGAAGAAGCGCCGCCAGTTGATGTCGTCGGCGGCGGTGCGCCAGCTGGCCAGCCGGTAAGTCTGGCGCTCCAGCAGCAGGTGCAGGCGTTTAAAGCCGCTTTCGGCACGGCTGTCGAACGCCACCAGCGCCGACTCTAGGTCGGCACCTTGCTGTACCAGGCGCGCCAGTTCGGCGTGCAACGGCAGGGCGTCAGCCAGTGGCGTGGCAGCCTCGCCCAGCGCGGTGAAGTGCTCCGCCAGGGCCTGCAAGGCGGGGTCCGGGCTCAGCGCCAGGATCCAGCCGTAGTCGATCGGGCAAATCGGGAAACGGTGCTGGTAGTGGGCGACTTGCAGCACCCCCCGGTCCTTGTCGAACTCCAGCGGGAGTTCGCCGTTTTTCAAGCACACGCCATAGTCGTTGCCCAGGAACGGCAACAGCAATTGCCCGGCCAGCAGCGGATCGCTGGAATGCCACTGGATGTCGAAGAATTCTGCGTACGGGCTACGCCGGCCCCAGGCCAGCAGGCATTGCCACCACGGGTTGTCCGCACCGCCTACCGCCATATGGTTGGACACGGTGTCGAGGATCAGCCCCATGCCATGCTGGCGCAAGGCCGCGACCAGGCGCTGCAACGCCGCCTCGCCGCCCAGCTCGGGGTTGACCTGGGTCGGGTCGACCACGTCGTAGCCGTGGCGTGAACCGGCACGGGCCTTGAGGATGGGTGAGGCATATAGGTGGCTGATGCCCAGTTGAGCGAAGTAGGGCACCAGCGGCACGGCGTGGTCGAGGGTGAAGTCACTGTGGAACTGCAGGCGCAAGGTGGCGCTCAAGGGCTTCATCGGTCACGCTCCCAGGCTTGTTCGCGGGCTTGGGCAAGCAGCTCCAGGCGCCGCGCGGCATCGTCGTCATTCAGCAGTTCATGCACCGGGCGGGCGAAGCGCCGGCGCCAGTTGGGGTGGCCGGCGGTGGTGCCTGGCAGGTTGGGTTGCTCGTCGCAGCCCAACAGGTCTTCCAGCGGTATTAGCACCAAGGGCGCCCGGGTATGGCCCACATAACGGATGGCGGCATCGATCACGGCGTCATCGTCCTTGAGCACGCCATAGTTGGCCTGCAAGGTGCGGCGCAGGCCGTCGTGTTGTTTCTGGCGGTCGTGGCGCCAGTGCAGTTCGGTGGCAGCGTCAATGAGTTGCAAGCGGTGGCTCCAGTCGATATCGCGGTTTTTCAGCCAGCCGGCCAGGGGCGCCAGGTCGTGTGTACCGGTAGTGGCCAGGGCGTTGTCGGGCCAGTCGAGTATGGGCGTGAACTGCCCAGGCTGGCGCTGCTCGAAAGGCAGCACGCGCATGCCCAGCACGGCTTTCTCGGCCAGGGCTTCGCGCAGGCCGGCGGGCACCGTGCCCAGGTCTTCACCAAGGATGATGGCCTGGTGGCGTAGCGATTCCAGCGCCAGTAGCCGCAGCAGGTCCTCCAGCGGGTAGTTGAGGTAGGCGCCTTCGCTGGGCTCGGCGCCTTGCGGTATCAGCCACAGCCGACGCAGGCCCATGACGTGGTCGATGCGCAGGCCGCCGGCATGCGCCAGGTTGGCCCGCAACATTTCGATGAACGCGCGGTAGCCGTTGCGCTTGAGGCCTTCGGGCGAAAAGGCGCAAATACCCCAGTTCTGTCCGGCCCGGTTGAGAATGTCGGGCGGTGCGCCCACATTCAGGCCCGACAGCAATTCGTCCTGGCGGCTCCAGGCCTGGCTGCCGGCACCGTCGGCGCCAACTGCCAGGTCGGCGATCAGGCCCACCCTCATGCCGTTGCCGCGGGCGGCCTCGTGGGCGCGTTGCAGGCCACGCTCGGTGAGCCATTGGCAGAACGCGTGGAACTCCACCTTGGCCGGGTAGGCCTCGGCGATGGCCTGGACTTGCGGGTGACAGGGGTCTTGCCAGGGCGCGGGCCAATGCCGCCAGTCGGCGCCCAGGCCATGCTCCACGGCATGGGCTTGCAGCACTTCGAAGCGGCAATGATGCTCCAGCGCTTCACCGGCGGCTTTGCGGAAGCTGTCGAAGTCCTCGCGCAGCGGGTGGCTGCCTTGGCTGAACCCTTGGTACAGCGCCTCCAGCACACGCAGCTGGGCGCTGGCGGCCCGGGGCCAGTCGACCAGCGGGCGCTGCTGCAGCTCTTCCAGCAGTTGTTCCAGGCCGCAGGCTTCGATGGCCATGCGCACTTCCCGTTCGCCCAGCAGGGCGGCGGGGCTGGCGTACAAGGTATTGAGCAGCAGGCGGCTGGAGGGCGAGTAGGGGCTGTAATGTTCTTGGTCAATGGCCGACAGGGCATGGATAGGGCTGATGGCCAGGGCATCGGCGCCGCGCTCTGCGGCCGAGCGGGCCAGTTGTTCAAGGGCCAGGCAGTCGCCATAACCACCGTCGCCAGGGCGGCGCAGGCTGTACAGCTGAACCGCCAGCCCCCAGCAGCGCGCGGGTGGTTGCTGCGCGCTGTGCTCAAGGCTGTCGTCAAGGCTATGGCAACGGGGCGGCGCTACGGCCACCGTGAAGCGGCGGCTGTCGATCTCGACCTGGTGGTAACCGACAGGCAGTTCACCGGGCAGGCGCGCCTGCCGGTCAAGTTCCAGCACAAGCGTGGCGCTGTCCTCGAGGGTGCAGCGGGCGACGCTGGCCGCGCTGAAATAGCGCGACAGGTCCAGCGGCTGGCCATGGTCGGCCGTCAGCAAGGGCGGCAGGTGTTCACTGTCGTCGGCGGCTTCCAGGGTCTGTAGGCTTGCGGCGATTGCCGCATCGTCGCCGGCCGGGTGGCCCAGGTTTTCGAGCAGGTTGCGCAGCACGTGGTCGCTCACGCGCTGAAGGCGGTCATTGGCGTCGATCCAGTCACGGCTAAGCCCGACGCGGTTCGCCAAGCGGTGCAGGGCGGTTTCGCTCATGGGCGCTCCTGGGTAGGGGGAAGCAGGCTGACCACGCAACTGTACGCCGCCAGTTGGCTGTCGGGGTGGCGAGCATCGCCGCTGTCGAACAACCGCAAAGGCGGTGGCGGCAGCTCGACCAGCTGCGGGCTGTCGGCCAGGTTCAGGTCGATGCGCAAGGTGTTGCCATTGCCCAGTCGCCAGCGTGCGGTCACTGCCTTGTCACCGTGCACCTCGGCGCCCAGCGCGCAGCTGCCAGGCAGGTACGGGATCACATGGTGGCGGCGCAGGTCCAGCAACTGCTGATACAGGCCATGCCAGCCGGCCAGCACCTGCTTGCTGTAAGGGCGCGATGCGGCATAGGTCTGTTCGGCGTTGGGGTCGGGGATGTGCTCGCGCTGCTCGGGGTCAGCGAAGGCCTTGAAATGGGCGAACTCGCCACGGCGGCCTTCGCGCACTGCATCGGCCAGTTCGTCGTGGAAGTCGGTAAAGAACAGGAAGGGCTGGCAACTGCCTTCTTCGTCACCCATGAACAGCAGGGGGATCATCGGTGCCATCAGGAGCAAGGTGGTGGCAGCGCGCAGCGCCGGCGGTGGGCACAGGCGGGTCAGGCGCTCGCCCAGTGCGCGGTTGCCAACCTGATCGTGGTTCTGCAAGAACAGTACGAAGGCACTGGGTGGCAGATGCGCGCTGGGTTCGCCGCGCGGCGTACCGTGGCGGTTGGCCTGGCCCTGGAACACGAAGCCTTCGGCCAGGCAGCGTGCCAACTGGTCGATGGGGCGGTCCTTGTAGTCGGCATAATACCCTTCGGTCTCGCCGGTGAGCAGCACATGCAGGGCGTTGTGGCCGTCATCGTTCCACTGCGCGTCGAAGCCCTGTTGCAACAGGGTGGCCTGGTTGTGCTCGTTCTCCAGCACCAGCCACACGTGGCGGCCGGGCTCCACTGCGGCACGCACGCGGTCGGCCAGTTCCACCAGAAAATCGGGTTGGTCGATGGCATGTACGGCATCCAGGCGCAGGCCGTCGCAGCGGTAGTCGCACAGCCACATCAGTGCGTTCTGGATAAAGTATTCGCGCACCTGCGGGCGGCGAAAGTCGATGGCCGCGCCCCAAGGCGTCTGCCGGTCTTCCCGGAAGAACGGGCTGGCATACTTGTGCAGGTAATTGCCGTCGGGGCCGAAGTGGTTGTACACCACGTCCACCAGCACCATCAGTTTTTCACCATGGGCCTGGTCGACCAACGCGCACAGTTGCTCTGGGCTGCCGTAGGTGTGCTGCGGGGCATAGGGCAATACACCGTCGTAGCCCCAGTTGCGCTCGCCGGGGAACTGCCCCAGGGGCATCAGCTCTATTGCGCTGATACCCAGCGCGGCCAGCTTCGGCAGTTGCCGGGCTACGCCTTGGTAGCCATCGAGCAGCCCCACATGCAGTTCCTGAATGACCGCCTCGTGCCAGGGGCGGCCTAGCCACGGGTGCTGCCAGGGGTAGCTGGCCACATCCACCACCTGGCTGGGGCCGTGCACGCCAGTAGGCTGGTAGCGCGACGCCGGGTCGGCCACCTGCAGTTCATCATCAATTCGAAAGTGGTAACGGTCGCCGGCCTGGCAGGGCGCCACGCCGCTGAACCAACCGTGTTCATCGAGCAGCAGGGCGATAGCCGGCTGCTGCTCCAGTTCCACGCTCACGCTGCGCGCATCGGGTGCCCAGAGGGCGAAGCGCGCCGACGTGGCGTCCAGCAAGTGTGCGCCATGCCTGTGCATCTTCCTGCCCTCGCTCAGTAGTGGCTCAGTTGTGCTTGCTTGACCAGGTCTTCGTACAGCCGGGCGTAGGGTTCTACCGCCTGGCACCAGTTGAACGGCTGGGTCATCGACAGGCAGCGCATGGCGTTGAGCAGGTCCTTCTTGCCATATACATAGAAGGCGCGGGCAAGCGCTTCGCGGTAGCTGTCGACGGTCGACTCGTTGAACAGGAAGCCCGTGACCCCGCACTCGATGGTGTCGGCCAGGCCGCCGGTGTTGCGCGCCACTGGCAGCGAGCCAAAGCGCTGGGCATACATCTGGCTGAGCCCGCAGGGCTCGTAGCGTGAGGGCATCAGCAGGAAATCACTGCCGGCGAACATGCGCCGGGCGTCGGTTTCGTTGAAGCCGATGCGTACCCCGATACGGCCTGGGTGGCGCAGCGCAAGCTCGCGCATGGCCTGTTCTTCCTCCGGCTCGCCACGGCCGATGATCGCAATCTGCCCGCCCTGTTCGACGATGTAGTCGGCCACGCCCAAGGTCAGGTCCAGGCCTTTCTGGTAAACCAGGCGCGAAACCACTGCGAACAGTGGGCCTTCGGAGTCGTCCAGGCCGAACAGTTGGCGCACTTCCTGGGTGTTGCGTGCCTTGCCTTCCCAGTCATTGATGCTGAAGTTGTGCTGCAAGTGCTTGTCGGTGGCCGAATCCCAGCTTTCGTCGATACCGTTGGGGATGCCGCCAAGCAGGCCTTGCTGGGCTTTGCTGGCGAGGAAGCCATCCAGGCCGCAGCCGAATTCCGGGGTGGTGATTTCCCGCGCATAGGTGGCGCTGACCGTGGTGATGTGGCTGGAGTAGGCAAGGCCAGCCTTGAGGAACGACAGCTTGCCGTAGAACTCCATCCCTTCCTGCTGCATGGCATGTTCCGGGATGGCCAGTTCGGGGCTGCACCCACGGCTGTACACGCCTTGGTAGGCCAGGTTGTGGATGGTGAACAGGGTTGGCGTGTTGAGGCCGCGCCAGTGCATGTAGGCTGGCGCCAGGCCGGCAGGCCAGTCATGCGCATGCACCACTTCAGGCTTCCAGTGGATCATGCCTTCGCCGGCTGCGATTTCCGCAGCAGCCAGGCCAAGGCGAGCGAAACGGATGTGGTTGTCTGGCCAGTCGCGACCGTTGTTGGCGCCATAGGGGGTGCCGTCGCGCTGGTACAGTTCGGGGCAGATGAGCACATAGATGACCAGGCCGTCGGGCATGTCCATGCGGCCGATCTTGCATGGCGGCAAGGCTGCGTGGCCGCCCAGTTCGCCGACGATATGGATCGGGTTGTCGCTTTCGACCACCTGCGGGTAGCCCGGGATCAATACCCGAACATCGTGCAGGTGCGCCAGGGCGCGCGGCAGCGCTGCAGACACGTCACCCAGGCCGCCTGTCTTGACCAGGTCGGCGATTTCCGAGGTCACGAACAGAATCTTGCGCTTGTTGGGGTTGTGCTGGCGCTGGGCGCCGGGTGCCTTGGCTGTCGTGGCGAAATCCGGGGTGAGCGGTTCGCGCTTATCGGTGGTGAAGGTGTTTACGTGTGGCTCGACAGCGGCACTGATCATACTTCTCTCCGTCCCTATGCTTGCCGGGTGCTGGCACCCGTGGCGTTGTTTCGTACTGGTTCTCTCTGCTTGCTGAATACGTACTGCTTTCCATGCCCCAAGGTCGTGCGCGCAGGCACCGCGCTCTCGGCGTTCCGGCCGAAGGCGTTTGAGCGGGTAGGGGTGGTGGCCGAAGCTGGGAGATCCCGTTGCGTTTGGCCTACTTAGTTCCTGACCTGCCCGCGTTCCGTAAAGTTCGACTTATTTTCGTCACTCTTCCATTGAGCAAATCGCGGGCCGAAACCCGAGTGTAGGAGAGAAAAGGCGGAAAAGGTGACCCGCTGGTCACATTAGAAGGCGTGCAGGCTAGACGCAAACGTTGGCGTTTGTGAGGGGATGTCAACGAGCATGAAGCGGGGTGGGTAATTGCGTACTGCTGCCGCGCTTTTTTGAGGCGCGATGGAGGACGTGCGCCATGGTGGTGCGCTTTTGCGCGCCCGAAAACGGCCCGGCCAAGTGGGCGTGGGGTTACCTGCGAAGCGCCGCTGGCGCGGCGCTCGATCTCGCGGAGAGTGAGCCGCTACAGCCCTTCAGTCAGAACCCGGTCGATACTGTCTACGAAGTAATCCACGCTGGCCTGGCTGGTGCACATTGGCGGCTTGATCTTGAGAATGTTCAGGTAATCCCCTGTGGGTTGCATGAAGATACCCAGTTCCCGCAGCCTGTCGCAGAGCAGCTGGGTTTCTTGCGTCGCCGGCTCCAGTGTTTCGCGGTCGCGCACCAGTTCCAGGCCCAGGTAGAGGCCCGAGCCATGCGCGGCGCCGGCCAGCGGATGCTTGTCGACCAGCGCCTGCAGGCGCGCCTTGAAATAGCGCCCGGTGTCGCGGGCGTTGTCCCACAGGCCTTCTTCCTGCATCACGTCCAGTACTGCCATGCCAATGCGGCAACTGACCGGGCTGCCACCGGCAGAGGAGAAGAAATAGCCCTCGGCCTCCAGTGCTTCGGCAATTTCGCGGCGGGTAATGACCACCCCCAGCGGCTGGCCGTTACCCATGCCCTTGGCCATGGTGATGATGTCGGGCACCACGCCTTGCTGCTCGAAGCCCCAGAAGTATTCACCCAGGCGGCCGTAACCGACCTGGACCTCGTCGGCGATGCACACACCGCCCCTGGCCCGGACCTTGGCATAGGCCTCGCGCAGGTACCCCGCTGGCAGCGCGATGCCACCGGCATTGCCGTACACCGGTTCGCAGATGATGCCGGCCAGCTGTCGGCCACGGGCATCGAGGTCGGCCAGCTTGGTGTCGACATCGCGCAGGTAGTCTGCTGCGCTGTCGGCGCCACGGTAGCGGCCGCGGAAGGTATTCGGCGCCTCGACCGGGTGCACCCAGTCCGGGCGGGTGTGCAACGCCTGCGGGTTGTCGGCGATCGACGTGGAGATGGCATCGGTGGCCACCGACCAGCCGTGGTAGGCCTCCAACACGCTGAGCAGGTCGCGCCCGCCGCTGTAGGCCCAGGCCAGCCGTATCGCCAGGTCGTTGGCTTCGGTGCCGCTGTTGACCATGAAAACCCGGTCGAAGCCTTCGGGTACCAGCTTCAGCAAACGTTCGGAAAATTCGGTGACGGCCGCGTAGTGAAAGCGCGAGTTGGTATTGAGCAACGACCACTGCCGCGCCGACTCGGCGACCATGCGCGGGTGGCCGTGGCCCAATACCGCAACGTTGTTGAGCATGTCGAGGTAAGCGCGGCCTTGCATGTCGAACAGGTAGTTGCGCCAGCCACGTTCGATGTGGGGTGGCTGCGCGTAGTAGTGTTTCTGCGAGCGCGCGAAGCTGGCGTCGCGACGGGCCAGCAGGGCCTGTGGGTCAGGCAGTGGCTCGGCATCGCAGTCCAGGCCCAGCAGCGGCGCGGGGGAAGGGCACAGGGCCAGCCAGGCATCGGCATGGGACGGGGTGGCGAAGAAAGGTGGCTGGGTGTCGGTGCCCAGGCACACTTGCACGCGAAGCACGCCGCAACTACGGCCCAGCGCCTGGCCCTGGGCCACGGCCTGGCCAGCGGCTGGCGCATCTTGCAGGCCTTGCAGCCACAAGGCCCAGCGCGCAGTACGCAGGCAGCCGCCAGTATCGCCATGGCGCTGCCAGGTGCCGGCCGCCGGTGCCTGGAGCAGGCTGGCGTGGGGCACATGCAGTTCTACGCCCAGGGCGCAAGTGGCCGGTTCTGCGGCGCGGTCGATATGGGTTTGCGACAGGCGATATTGCCCGTAGAGGGTGCAGGCCGGGGCAGGTTGCCGGGTGAGCAGGTGCTGGTCGAAGCCAGGTTGCTCCCAGTTGCCCGCCTCATAGTGCGCACTGAGCACGCCGAGGTCGAGCCGGTGCACCGCCTGCCCTTGCAGTTCGGGAAGCAGCGGCGCGCAGCCGCTCATGTCTGGCGTGGCGACCGGCAACCCGGCAGCCCGCAGGATCGCTGCCTGCATCAGGGCGAAGGGCACGGCGGTGGCGGTGTCGAAAATTTCCCACTCATGGGCGACATTGTCGCGGGTGTACTGGTTGTCTGGGTCCACTGCCAACTGCTGTGCGCTGCTCAGCACCAGTACGGCGGCGCGGTTCAGTACCAATGGCCACAGGGCGTGCAACTCGGCATGGGTCAGTGGGTTGAGGGCCTGGTAGGCACTGACCGCCGGGAGGATCCGCAGCGGGTCGCCTTCGGCGTGGTGCAGCAGCGCCGCACAGGTTACCGACAGGTCGGCGATGCGCCAGGTACGTAGCAGGTCGCCGAAGTCGATCAGCCCTCGCAGTTGCCACTGGCGCTGGTCGTCGCGCGCCCACACGGTGTTGTCGTCGGTGATGTCCAGGTGCACGGCTTGGCTTGGCAGGCTGCCGATCAGGGGGGCCAGGTGTTCGGCAGCCACGGCGGTGGCCTGTGCGATACGGCGGCGCTGGTCGGCATCGTTCAGCACGGGAAGCAAGTGCTCTATCAGCGTTTGCGCATGCTTGGGATCCCATTGCAGGGTGCGCTCAAGGCCAGGGTGGTCAAAACCGGCCAAGGCCTGGTCAAGCTTTGCGCAGAGGCCGCCCAGTTCGGCCATCAGTTGCGCCGGGAGGTGGGCAAGGCGCGTCAGCGGTTGCCCCTCGATGTATTCCAGCAGCCTTACCCGCAGTGGTTGCGCTTCGACGTCCAGGGCCAGCAAGGCTTCGCCGCTGAGTGCCCGGCGCACGCCTGGCACAGGCAGGCCATGCTCGCGCAGGTAGGCGAGGGCCGCATGCTGGGCCTCCAGTTCGACCTGGGCATAGCTGCCATGGCACGCCTTGAGCACGAAGCTGCCTTGCGGCGCGACCACGCGCAAGTTCAGGTCCTGTTGGCTGCCAAGGGCCGACAACTCGCCCGTCAGGCCGTAATGGGCCTGTAGCAGGCTTTGCGCCTGGGTGGTGCCGAGCACGGGGCCTGGCAAGCTGGAGCGCTGAACCAGCAGGTGGAGGGCAGGGGAGGCAGTTGGGTGGTGACTGGACATGGGCTCTACCGTTGAGGCGGGTGGACGGAGCGACTTTATGCGCTAGCTGGCTGATGACTAAAGACGATCGTCGTCAATTTTTCTGATGATCCTCAGCGTGGCTTGTACAACCTGAGCGCGGGTATTCCAGCCCGTGAAACGGGAGTGGTGAACTTCCCTGATGGCCTGATCTCTTAGGAAACAGGTGCTGCTGCCGCACCGTTTGTCGAAATATAATACGAATAGTTGTACAAAAATTTCTCTCTGTACAAGTATTGATGTAGCGTAGTGCTATTACTCTATGCTTGGGTCCGCGTGGGACAGGTGAGATGTCATGAAAGTTGCCCCCGTTCCGACCAATGAACCCGACCGTTTGGCGAAGATCGCAGAATGGTGCGTATTGCACCAGCCGCAGAGCTGCGAACTTACTGCGCTGGTCGAGATGGCCCGCCGCTACTTTTCCATGCCGATCTGCCTGGTTTCGATCGTAGGGGAGTGTGAGCAATGGTTCACGGCCAAGGCCGGGCTGGCCGCCGATGCCACCCCACGGGATGTTTCGTTCTGTGCACACACCATTTTGCAGGCGCAGCCACTGGAAGTGCTGGACGCTGCCCTGGATCCGCGTTTTGCCGACAACCCTCTGGTCACGGGTGAGCCCGGCATTCGCTATTATTGCGGGGCCCCGCTGCTGGTCGACAGCCGGGTGGCCATCGGCAGTTTCTGCATCATTGATACCGCCCCTCGGCCCGCCCTCGATGAGGCGCAACGGTCGATGCTGACATCCTTCAGCGAAATGGCCATGCACATCATCGCCGGCATGCGTCGCAACAATTTTCACGACCAGGCCACCGGCCTGTTCAACCGCCTAAAGCTCGAATGTGATGTGGTAGCGGGCCTGGACCGCGGCAAGTCGCTGACCCTGCTGGCGGTGGACATCATGGCCGCCGAGGCCCTCAGCGATATCATCCGCGGCCTGGGTTACAACTTCGCCCACGACCTGACGTTGCAGGCCAAGGCGCGCATCGCCAGCCAGTTGGATAACGGCCTGTCGTTGTACAAGATCAGCCCCACCCGCTTCGGTGTGCTGCTGGAAGACGCAGACGACGTAGAGCCGTTGTGCGAACGGATTGTCGACGCCCTTCAGGCGCCTGCGCAATGCCACCAGATTCCGGTGTTGCTGGACGCCGGTATCGGCATTGCCCCTATCACGCAGCAGGGCGAAGACCGTGACGGCATGGAGTGGATGCGCCGGGCAGTTGCGGCAGCAGATACCGCGCGGCGCAGGCCTGGCCGGCATGGGTGGTACGAGCCGGAAGTGGACGCTGCGCAACGCCGGGCGTTCCTGTTGCTGGCGTCGTTGACCCAGGCGCTGCAGAGCGACGATGAACTGAGCCTGCACCTGCAACCGCGGATCGAGCTGCCTTCGGGCCGATGCTGTTCTGCCGAAGCCTTGCTGCGCTGGCGCCACCCGTTGCTGGGCGAGGTGGCCCCGGCAGAGTTCATTCCTTTGGCTGAAAAAACCGCGCTCATGACCAGCCTCAGCCTTTGGGTGATGCGCGCAGCCTTGCGCGTGCTGGCCTGTACCCGGGACCTGGATTTCAGTCTCAGCTTCAACGTCACCGCGCGCGACCTGGAAAGCGCAGGGTTCATGGATGCACTGCTGCACAGCTTGCAGGCCCAGGCCATCGAGCCGCAGCGGGTACAGCTCGAGTTCACCGAGAGTGTCTTGATCGAACAGCCCGAAGAAGTGCTGCAGCAACTGCTGCGCGCGCACCAGGCAGGCATCGTCATTGCCATCGATGACTTCGGCACGGGCTACAGCAACTGGGTTTACCTGACGCAAATCCCCGCCAGCATCGTCAAGCTCGACAGGTCGCTGGTACACCGCGCCGCTTCGGGCACGCGTGAAGCATTGTTGGTCCAGTCGGTGGCAGGGCTGGCCAACGAACTGGGCTATCAGGTGGCCGCCGAGGGGATCGAGACCGCCGAACAGCTGGTCCAGGCCTGTGCCTGGGGCTGCGTTGAAGCGCAGGGCTATTTCATCGCCAGACCGATGCCTGTAGCCGTTTTCAAGGCGTGGTTTCACGACACTCAACAGAAAGTGTCTGTCGCCTGATTTCCATTCATGATGCATAACATCGCAGGTCTTATTGATGTTTAATCGCCACCTCAAAACTGCACTGGCAGCGCAACAGGCCGAGCTCGTGCAACTGCGTCAGCGCCTGGCCGAACTCGAGCAGGGTCCCATGCTGCGCCTGGACGCGCAGAACCGTATCGCGGAGTGCACCGCGGGTTTTGCCCAGGCACTCGGCGCCGCGCCGGGCGATGTCGTGGGCATGCCCCTGCAACAGTGGCTGGCCGCGCCTGGGCTGGAAAGCCAGGCGTTGCTCGAGGCCTTGCTGCGTTCCACGGCGATGATCCAGTTCGGCCTGGACGGCAGGGTGCAGGCTGCCAACCCGATGTTTCTCGCCGCCATGGGCTACCGCCTGGAGCAGCTGGTCGGCCAACATCATCGAATCTTCTGTGATGCCAAGGAAACCGCCAGTGCCGAATATACGGCGTTTTGGCGCACGCTCAATGCTGGCCGGTACGTGACCGGGCGATTCCGGCGTATTGACAGCCAAGGGCGCGAGATCTGGCTGGAGGCCAGCTACAACCCGGTCCATGATGCCAGCGGCAAGCTGGTGAAAGTGGTCAAGTTCGCCACGGTCGTGACCGCCCAGGTCGAGCGTGAACAGGCGGTAAGGCAGGCGGCCAACATGGCGCTGGACATTTCCCGGCGCACGGACGCCAGCGCCAGCGATGGTGTCACGGTGATGCAGGGCATGCAGCAGGCCATGCAAAACGTGGCGAGCCAATTACACTGCGCCGGCGATACCATCGCTGCCCTGGGTCAACAGTCGACGGTCATCAGTACGATCGTGCAGACCATTGGGGCCATTGCGTCGCAGACCAACCTGCTGGCCCTGAATGCCGCGATCGAAGCTGCGCGCGCCGGCGACCAGGGGCGCGGCTTCGCCGTGGTGGCCGATGAAGTGCGCAAGCTGGCCGGGCGCACCAGCACCGCCACGGCCGAGATCGATGCGGTGGTCGCGCACAATCACCTGCTGGCTAACCAGGCGGTCAGCGAGGTTGAGCGCAGCCGCCAGGAAGCGGCCAACGCGGTGGATTTTGTTACCCAGGTGAGTACGGCCATAGGCGGTATTCAGACCGGTGCCAGGCAAGTGGTGGCGGCCGTTGGGCGGGTGAGCGAAGACCTGTAGCCAGGCAGCGGGCAACTCGCCGCCCAGGCTCGCATCACCCCAGGGCGGCTTCACGAAGGCTCCACCTCCAGAAACGCCGCCTCCAATAGCTGCCGGGTATACGGATGCTGCGGTGCATGGAAGATTGCCTGGGCATCCCCTTGTTCAACCACCTGCCCATGCTTGATCACCATCAACTGATGGCTCAGTGCCCTGACCACCGCCAGGTCATGGCTGATGAACAGGTAAGTGAGGTTGTATTTTTGCTGCAGATTACGCAGCAACTCCACCACCTGGCGCTGCACCGTGCGGTCCAGCGCCGAGGTTGGCTCATCCAGTAGAATCAGCGCCGGCTTGAGCACCAGTGCCCGGGCGATGGCAATGCGCTGGCGCTGCCCACCCGAAAACTCATGCGGATAGCGGTGCCGGGTACCCGGGTCGAGCCCAACCTCCTCCAGCGCCGCAATGATGGCCGCTTCCTGCTCCTGGGCATTGCCGATACCGTGAATGCGCAAGCCTTCCCCAACGATGTCTGCCACGCACATGCGCGGGCTGAGGCTGCCGAAGGGGTCCTGGAAGACCACCTGCATCTCGCGCCGTAACGGGCGCACGGCTTTCTGGTTCATCCCCTGCAGGTCTTGCCCATGGAAGCGGATACCCCCCTGGCTGGCAATCAGCCGCAGGATCGCCAGGCCCAATGTCGACTTGCCCGACCCGGACTCCCCGACGATGCCCAGCGTTTGCCCCTGCGGCAAACTGAAGTTGACCCCGTTCACTGCCTTGACATGGTCGACGGTACGCCGCAGCAGGCCCTTCTTGATCGGGAACCAGACCTTGAGCTCATCGACTTGCAGCAGCGGCGCGCCTACCGGGTTATGCGCCGGCAGCCCGCTGGGCTCGGCATTGATCAGCATCTGCGTGTAGGGGTGTTGCGGCGCGCTGAACAGGGTCGCGCAGTCAGCCTGCTCGACAATCTGCCCGCGCTGCATCACGCACACGCGGTGGGCAATGCGCCGCACCAGGTTCAGGTCATGGCTGATCAGCAGCAGCGCCATGCCCAGGCGTGCCTGCAGTTCCTTGAGCAGGTCGAGAATTTTCAGCTGCACGGTCACATCCAGCGCCGTGGTCGGTTCGTCGGCAATCAGCAGTTCCGGCTCGTTGGCCAAGGCCATGGCGATCATCACCCGCTGGCGTTGCCCGCCGGACAGCTCGTGGGGCAGGGCCTTGAGGCGTTTGCGTGGCTCCGGGATGCCGACCATTTCCAGCAGCTCCAGGGTGCGCGCAGTGGCTTGCTTGCCGGTCAGGCCCTTGTGCAGCAGAAGGATTTCGTTGATCTGCTTTTCGATGCAGTGCAGCGGGTTCAGCGACGTCATCGGCTCCTGGAAGATCATCGCAATGCGGTTGCCGCGAATGCGCTGCAGGGTTTTTTCGTTCTGCTGCAGCAAGTCCTTGCCTTCATGGTGGATGCTGCCGCGGGGGTGCTGGGCCAAGGGGTAGGGCAGCAGGCGCAGGATCGAGTGCGCTGTCACCGACTTGCCCGAGCCGCTTTCACCGACCAGCGCCAGCGTCTCGCCTTTGCGGATGTCGAAACTGATGCCATCGACCACCCGGTTGACTTGGTCGCCGGTTACAAACTCGACGACCAGGTCGCGCACTTCGATCAGGTTCTGTTCACTCATGTCACTTCCTCGGGTCGAAGGCGTCGCGGGCGGATTCGCCGATGAATACCAGCAGGCTCAGCATCAGCGCCAGCACCGCAAAGGCGCTGATGCCCAGCCAGGGTGCCTGCAGGTTGGACTTGCCCTGGGCCACCAGCTCGCCCAGCGAGGGCGAACCGGCGGGCAGGCCGAAGCCGAGGAAGTCCAGGGCCGTGAGGGTACCGATGGCGCCGGTGAGAATGAACGGCATGAAGGTCATGGTCGAGATCATGGCGTTGGGCAGGATGTGCCGGTACATGATTGCGCCATTGCGCATGCCCAGGGCTCGGGCGGCACGCACGTACTCCAGGTTGCGGCCGCGCAGGAACTCGGCGCGTACCACGTCGACCAGGCTCATCCAGGAAAACAACAGCATGATGCCCAGCAGCCACCAGAAGTTCGGCTGCACGAAGCTGGCAAGAATGATCAGCAGGTACAGCACCGGCAGCCCCGACCAGATTTCCAGAAAGCGTTGCCCGGCCAGGTCGACCCAACCGCCATAAAAGCCCTGCAAGGCGCCGGCGAGGACGCCGATGATGGAGCTGGCCACGGTCAGGGTCAGGGCGAACAGCACCGATATGCGGAAGCCGTAGATCACCCGCGCCAGCACATCGCGGCCTTGGTCGTCGGTGCCTAGCCAGTTGTCCGCCGAGGGCGGTGCCGGGGCCGGAACGCGCAGGTCGTAGTTGATGCTCTGGTAGCTGAACGGGATCGGCGCCCACAGCACGAAGCTGTCTTTCTTGGCCAGTAGCTCGCGGATGTAGGGGCTCTTGTAGTTGGCTTCCAGCGGGAATTCGCCGCCGAACGTGGTTTCCGGGTAGCGCTTGAAGGCGGGGAAGTACCACTGGCCGTCGTAGCGCACGGCAATCGGTTTGTCGTTGGCGATCAGTTCGGCACCTAGGCTGAGGCCGAACAGGCTCAGGAACAGCCACAGCGACCACCAGCCACGGCGGTTGGCCTTGAAGCGCTCGAAGCGTCGTCGGTTGAGGGGGGACAAGGCCATGTCAGTGCTCCCGGCTGGCAAAGTCGATGCGTGGATCGACCAGGGTGTAGGTCAGGTCGCCGATCAGTTTCACCACCAGCCCCAGCAGGGTGAAGATGAACAGGGTGCCGAAGACCACCGGGTAGTCGCGGTTGATGGCCGCCTCGAAGCTCATCAGGCCCAGGCCGTCGAGGCTGAAGATCACCTCGATCAGCAGGGAGCCGGTGAAGAAGATACCGATGAACGCCGAAGGGAAGCCGGCAATCACCAGCAGCATGGCGTTGCGGAACACATGGCCATACAGCACCCGTGGCCGGCTCAGGCCTTTGGCCTTGGCGGTCACCACGTATTGTTTGTTGATTTCGTCGAGGAAGCTGTTCTTGGTCAACAAGGTCATGGTGGCGAAGTTGCCGATGACCAGCGCGGTGATCGGCAGCACCAGGTGCCAGAAGTAGTCCAGCACCTTGCCGGTGGTGCTCAGCTCGTCGAAGTTGTTGGAGGTGAGGCCGCGCAGCGGGAACCAGTCGAAGTAGCTGCCGCCGGCGAACAGCACGATCAGCAGGATGGCGAACAGGAAGGCGGGGATCGCATAGCCGACGATGATCGCCGAGCTGGTCCACACGTCGAAGTGGCTACCATGGCGTACCGCCTTGGCGATGCCCAGCGGGATCGACACCAGGTACATGATCAGGGTGCTCCACAGCCCCAGCGAGATCGACACCGGCATCTTTTCGATGATCAGGTCGATGACCTTGGCATCGCGGAAGAAGCTGTCGCCGAAGTCCAGTCGGGCGTAGTTCTTGATCATGATCCACAGGCGCTCGGGCGGCGATTTGTCGAACCCGTACATGCGCTCGATTTCGGCGATCAGCGCCGGGTCCAGGCCTTGGGCTCCACGGTAGTTGGAGCCCGCCACGGACACCTCGGCGCCGCCGCCGGCGATGCGGCTGGTGGCGCCCTCGAAGCCTTCGAGCTTGGCGATCATCTGTTCGACCGGGCCACCGGGGGCAGCCTGGACGATGATGAAGTTGATGATGAGGATGCCGAACAGGGTCGGGATGATCAGCAGCAGGCGGCGCAGGATGTAGGCCAGCATCTCAGTTGGCCTCGTCCGCAGGGGTTGCGCTGACGGCCGGGCTTACCCCGGGCTTGATCCACCAGGTGTCGATGCCGATGTCGTACTTGGGCGACACTTTCGGGTGCCCGATGTGGTTCCAGTAGGCTACCCGCCAGGTCTTGATGTGCCAGTTGGGAATCACGTAGTAGCCCCACAGCAATACCCGGTCGAGGGCGCGGCAATGGTCGATCAGGCTCTGACGCGAGTCGGCATTGATCAGCTGGTCGACCAGTTGGTCGATGGCCGGGTCGCGCAGGCCAATGAAGTTGCGGCTGCCGGGGTTGTCGGCGGCGGCACTGGACCAGAATTCGCGCTGCTCGTTGCCGGGCGAGTTGGACTGCGGATAGCCGCCGACGATCATGTCGAAATCGCGCGAGCGCAGGCGGGTGATGTACTGCGAAACATCGACCCGGCGGATGTTCAGCTCGATACCCAGGTCAGCCAGGTTGCGCTTGAACGGCAGCAGGATGCGTTCGAACTCGGTCTGCGCCAGCAGGAACTCGATGCTTACCGGCTTGCCCTGGGCATCGACCATCTTGTCGTCGACGATCTTCCAGCCGGCCTCCTGCAGCAGCTTGTAGGCCTGACGCTGCTGCTCGCGGATCATGCCGCTGCCGTCGCTGACCGGGTTGTGGAAGGCCTCGGTGAACACTTGGTCGGGTACTTTGCCGCGCAGCGGCTCAAGGATCTTCAGTTCGCTGGCGCTGGGCAAGCCACGGGCGGCCATTTCCGAGTTTTCGAAGTAACTGCCGGTACGGGTGTAGGCACCGTTGAACAGTTGCTTGTTGGTCCATTCGTAGTCCAGCAGCAGGCTCAAGGCGTGGCGTACGCGCACATCCTGGAATACCGGCCGGCGGATGTTGAAAATGAAGCCCTGCATGCCAGTGGGGTTGCCGTTGGGCAGCTCTTCCTTGATCAGCCGGCCCTCGCGCACGGCGGGCACGTCGTAGGCGGTGGCCCAGTTTTTCGCGCTGACTTCCAGGCCATAGTCGAACGCCCCGGCCTTGAGCGCTTGCAGGGCTACGGTAGTGTCTCGGTAGGAGTCGAAGGTCATGACATCAAAGTTGTAGAACCCGCGGTTGATCGGCAGGTCCTTGGCCCAGTAGTCCTTGACCCGCTCGTAGCGCACCGAGCGCCCGGCCTTGACCTCGGCCACCTTGTACGGGCCGCTGCCCAGTGGAATTTCCAGGTTGCCGCGGTTGAAGTCGCGGTTTTCGTACCAGTGCTTGGGCAGCACCGGCAACTGGCCGAGGATCAGCGGCAGCTCACGGTTGTTCTGGTGCTTGAACTTGAACAGCACTTTCAACGGGTCTTCGGCGACCACCTCGGCGACGTCGGCGTAGTACTGGCGATACAGCGGCGCACCATCCTTGATCAGGGCGTTGAAGGTAAACACCACGTCGTCGGCACGCATGGGGTGGCCATCGTGGAAACGTGCCTCCGGGCGCAGGTAGAAGCGCACCCAGCTGTTGTCCGGGGCTTTCTCGATCTTGCCGGCGACCAGACCATATTCGGTGAAGGGTTCGTCCTGGCTCTGGCGCATCAGGGTGTCGTAGATGATGCTGATGTTTTCGGCCGGCACGCCCTTGTTGATGAACGGGTTGAGGCTGTCGAACCCGCCGAAACTGGACTGGCGGAAGGTGCCACCCTTGGGCGCCTCGGGGTTCACGTAGTCGAAGTGCTTGAAGTCGGCAGGGTATTTGGGCGGCTCGTCGTACAGGGTGAGCGCATGTTGCGGTGCGGCCAGGGCGGGAAGGCTCAGGCAGGCGAGCAACAGGCTGCCAGCCAGCCGGCGCAGGCGGTGCGTTGGCATCATTGGGCTTTCTCCGAAGTCTTTATCCACCAGCTGTTCAGCCCAAGGGTATAGGGCGGTGTGGTGACGAAGGCGAACCGGTTGCGGTAGGCCAGGCGATGGTTGTCCAGGTACCAATTGGGGATCATGTAGTACTGCCATGAGAGGACACGGTCCAGGGCGCGGGCGGCAGCCACCTGGTCGTCGCGGGTGCGTGCGGCCAACAGGGTATCGAGCAGGTGGTCGACCACTGGGTCCTTGACCCCCGCATAGTTCTTGCTGCCCTTGGTGCCGGCCTGGCTCGAATGGAAGTACAACCACTGTTCCAGGCCGGGGCTCAGGGTCTGATTGAGGGTCATCAGAATCATGTCGAAATCGAACTGGTCCAGGCGTTGTTTGTACTGGGCACGGTCCACGGTGCGCAAGCGCGCATCGATACCGATGCTGGACAGATTTTCGACATAAGGTTGCAGGATGCGTTCAAGGTTGGGGTTTACCAGCAACAGCTCCATGCGCAACTGCTGGCCTTTGCTGTCGACCAGGCGCTGGCCGTTCAGCTTCCACCCCGCCTCGGCGAGCAGGGCCAGTGCCTGGCGCAAGGTTTCGCGGCTGACGCCACGGCCGGCGGTGTGGCTGACCTGGTACGGTTCGCTGAACAGTTTGGCGGGTAACTGGCCACGCAATGGCGCCAGCAGCAGCCATTCCTTGCCGGTGGGCACACCGCTGGCGGCGAACTCACTGTTGGGGTAGTAGCTGGTCGAGCGCCGGTAGGCGTTGCTGAACAGTGCGCGGTTGGTCCACTCGAAGTCGAGCATCAGCCCCAGTGCCTGGCGTACCCGCGGGTCGCTGAAGGTCGCCCGGCGGCTGTTCATGAACAGGCCCTGGGTTTGCGTGGGGATGCGGTGCGGGATCTGCGCCTTGATCACCTCGCCACGGCGCACGGCCGGGAAGTTGTAGCCGTTGGCCCAGTTTTTCGCCTGGTGTTCGATATAGATGTCGAATTCACCGGCTTTGAACGCTTCAAAGGCCACCGTGGCATCACGGTAGAATTCGTACTCCACGCGATCGAAGTTGTACTTGCCTCGGTTGACGGCCAGGTCCTTGCCCCAGTAACGCTTGACGCGCTCGAACACCAGCCGGCGCCCTGGCTGCACCTCGGTGATGCGGTACGGGCCACTGCCCAATGGCGGCTCGAAGGTAGTGGCCTTGAAGTCACGGTGCTGCCAGTAGTGCTTGGGCAGCACTGGCATCTCGCCCAGGCGCAGGATTAGCAATGGGTTGCCAGCGCGCTTGAACACGAAGCGGATGCGCAGCGGGCCGAGGATGTCGACCCGCTGCACCTCCTGGAGGTTGGTGCGGTAGATCGGGTGGCCGTCCTTGAGCAACGTGCGGTAGGAGAAGGCCACGTCTGCCGAGGTGATCGGCTTGCCGTCATGCCAGCGGGCTTCCGGGCGCAGGTTGAACACCACCCAGCTACGGTCCTCGCTGTATTCCACCGAGCGGGCAATCAGGCCGTAGCTGGAGGTGGGCTCGTCGCCGGACGGGTCGTATTGGCCGGTACCGATCATCAGCGGCTCGTTGAGCTCGCTGATGCCGTACTGCTGGAAGTTGGGCGTGGTAACCGGGCTCGACCCCTTGAAGGTATAGGGGTTGAGGGTGTCGAAGGTGCCAAAGGCCATCGCCCGCAATGTACCGCCTTTGGGCGCTTGCGGGTTGACCCAGTCGAAGTGGGTGAACGTGGCTGGGTACTTGAGCGTGCCGAACTGCGCGTATCCGTGGCTTTCGCTCACCATCGCGACTGCGGGAAAGCTCAAGGCCAGGCTGATTGACAGCAGGAGGGGACGTATCAAGTCGGCATCCGATCCAGAGGCGTTGGGCTTTTGTCGGCGTACAGTAACAGCTTGGGGGGGTGGGAAAAAGAGAGCGGCAAGCTTCAAGCTTCAAGCTGCAAGAAAAAGCGGCGGTGTACGCGAATTGCTTTTTTTCTTGCTGCTTGTAGCTTTCAGCTTGAGGCTTTCAATGCCCGGGGAAAAGAGAGCGGCAAGCTTCAAGCTTCAAGCTTCAAGCTGCAAGAAAAAGCGGCGGTGTACGCGAATTGCTTTTTTCTTGCTGCTTGCAGCTTGCGACTTTCAATGCCCGACGTAGACGGTCAGGGTCTGCCCGGGCTTGAGGGCATGACCACTGCGCGGGTTCCAGCGCTTGAGGTGCTTCATTTCCACGTTGAAGCGCTTGGCCACCAGGTACAGCGAATCACCTTTGCGAACCTTGTACTGGGTGGAGCGCTTTGCAGAGGCGGCTACCCGGTTGCCAGCAGCGCTTGGTGCATTGCCACCGCGCAGCGCCAGTACCTGGCCGGCACGCAGGTTGTTGCCAGACAGACGGTTCCAGCGCTTGATGTCCTTGACCGAAACGCGGTTGGCCTTGGCGATGGCACCGAGGTTGTCACCCCGCTTGACCCGGTAGCTACGTGTGGCCATCGGTGCCTTGGCTTCTGCCACGGCGCGGGCGAATGCGGCTTTTGGCGGTTGCAGGCTGACCAGTTGCTCGGGGTTGAGGTTGGACAGGCTGGCACTGAGCAGCTGTGCTTTGGCGGTCGGCACCAGCAGCTGTTTCGGGCCATCGACGGTCATGCGTTTCTTGAACGCAGGGTTGAGCTGGATCAGCTCGTCCTCGTCGATGTTGGCGAAGGCGGCGACCCGGGTCAGGTCCAAGCGTTCGTTGATCGCCACTGCTTCGAAGTACGGTTCGTTGGCGATCGGGGTGAGATTGACGCCATAGGCTTCAGGCGTGGACACCACCTGCGACAGCGCCAGCAACTTGGGTACGTAGTCACGGGTTTCCTGCGGCAGTGGCAGGTTCCAGTAGTCGGTCGGCAGGCCAAGCTTCTCGTTGCGCTCGATGGCGCGGCTGACCGTGCCTTCGCCGGCGTTGTAGGCGGCCAGGGCCAGCAGCCAGTCGCCGTTGAACATGTCATGCAGGCGGGTCAGGTAGTCCAGCGCAGCATTGGTCGAGGCGGTGATGTCGCGGCGGCCGTCATAGAAATTGGTCTGCCGCAGGTTGAAGTGGCGACCGGTTGCCGGCATGAACTGCCACATGCCTGCGGCGCTGGCCCGCGAATACGCCATCGGGTTGTAGGCGCTTTCGATGGCTGGCAGCAGCGCCAGCTCCAGGGGCATGTCACGCTCCTCGAGACGCTCGACGATGTAGTGCAGGTACAGGCTGCCGCGCTCGCCGGCGCTTTCGATGAAGGTGGGGTTGCTGGCGAACCACAGGCGCTGCTGCTCGATGCGCGGGTTGACGTCGATGCTGTCCTGCAGGGCAAAGCCCTGGCGCATGCGCTCCCACACGTCCTGTGGCGCCTGCTCGGCCGGCTTGACCAGCAGCGGCGCGGGCTTGTGCTTGATCCGCGCCTGGTAGTTGTGCGCGCGAACGCTATCGGATTCGTCGAGCTGACGGGTGCTCTGGCAACCCACCAGAGTGGCGGCCAGAGCCAGCGCACTGATTTGGGCCAGGCGCGTCAGGGCGACTGAATGAGAGGTTCTGCGGCTACGGGAAGACATCGGCTGAGACAGGTATCCGGGCAAAAAATTTCGGCGATTCTAGAAACCGCTCCGGGCCGGGTCAACCGTTGAACACACATTGCGATATATCTTGCGGTTATCAGAAGGTGTCTTTCCAAGACCTCAAGGCAGCAAAAACAGCGACATGCGTAGCGTTTGAATGTCCCTTCCATTCGTCTGCTTTTTGTTTAACTAAT
Source organism: Pseudomonas sp. CJQ_9 (assembly GCF_043106615.1). Lineage (NCBI taxonomy): Bacteria > Pseudomonadati > Pseudomonadota > Gammaproteobacteria > Pseudomonadales > Pseudomonadaceae > Pseudomonas > Pseudomonas sp. CJQ_9. Next base: position 27,168 of record NZ_JBICMS010000077.1, read on the forward strand.
GTTTCAGAGGTGCGCAAAAAAGGGTTGGTCAGGCGCTCCAGGCCAATCGTTGACGGCAAGGTGATGCGCTTCTCGGCGCGCAACCGGGTCACCTCATCGAAGCGCTGCTGCACATGCGGGTTGTCAGGCTCGACGGCCCTGGCGAAGCGCAGGTTGGCAAGCGTGTATTCATGGGCGCAGTACACCTGCGTGTGCGCGGGCAGAGCCGCCAGGCGGGCCAGGGCGGGTTGCATCTGCTCGGGAGTGCCCTCGAACATGCGCCCGCAACCGGCCGCGAACAGGGTATCGCCGCTGAACAGGAGCGGGGTTGCCGGCTGCTCACTGAAGAAAGCGATATGGCCCAGGGTGTGGCCGGGCACCGCCAGCACCTGGAACACCACGCCCAGCACTTTAACCTCGGCGCCCTCGTCCAGCGCCAGGTCGAGGCAGGGAATCTGTTCGTTGGCCGGGCCACAGACCCGTGCGCCGGTCAGTTGCTTGAGCCGTGCCACGCCGCCGACGTGGTCGTTGTGGTGGTGGGTAATGAGGATGTCGCTCAGCGCCCAGCCGGGGTTGGCGGCCAGCCAACGCTCCACCGGGCCGGCGTCGCCGGGGTCGACCACCGCACAACGGCGTTTGGCAGTATCCTGTAACAACCAGATGTAGTTGTCGGAGAAAGCGGGAAGAGCATCGATCTGTATCATGGTGCGGATCCGATTCACCTAGCGTGGCACATGAAGGCATCTTAGCCGCGATGGCGCGGTGGGAGAACCTTCGAGGGAGAGCGCAATGACCGACCAAGCCTTTGCCCAGGCCGATCCGGACTGGGTCGAGCTGATCAGCCTGGCCCGTGAGTGGTTCAATGGCCCACTCGGCCAACTGATGCTCAAGGAAGAAGACCAACTGCTGGAAGAAGAGCTGGGGCGCTTTTTTGGCGGTTACCTGGTGCATTACGGGCCCTGCGCCGAAGCACCGCCCAAGGCACCCCAGGTGCAGCGCAATGTGCGCCTGGGTGCGCCGTTGCCGGGGGTTGAAATTGTCTGCGAGGAACAGGCCTGGCCGCTCAGCGAGCATGCTGCCGACGTGGTGGTGCTGCAGCATGGCCTGGACTTCTGCCTGTCGCCGCATGGCCTGCTGCGCGAGGCAGCCAGTGCCGTGCGCCCGGGTGGGCACTTGCTGATCGTGGGCATCAACCCGTGGAGCAGTTGGGGCATGCGTCATTTCTTCAGCCATGGCGCCTTGCGCAAGGCGCGCTGCATCTCGCCGTCGCGGGTTGGCGACTGGCTCAACCTGCTGGGCTTCGCGCTGGAGAAACGCCGCTTCGGGTGCTATCGTCCGCCGCTTGCCTCACCCGCCTGGCAGCAGCGCCTGCAAGGCTGGGAGCGGCTGGCCGGCGGCTGGCAAGGCTCCGGTGGTGGGGTATACCTGCTGGTGGCGCGCAAGATGGTGGTCGGGCTGCGGCCATTGCGTCAGCAGCGCCGCGAACCCATGGGCAAGCTGCTGCCGCTGCCGCTGGCCAAGGTCAATCGCACGGCAGCCAACCCTGAAACTGACAAGCACTGAATTCAAGAGTGGTACATGAGCGATAGCGTCGAAATGTTTACCGATGGTGCCTGCAAGGGCAACCCTGGCCCGGGTGGCTGGGGGGTGCTGATGATCTACAAGGGCGTCGAGAAGGAACTGTGGGGCGGCGAACGTGAAACCACCAACAACCGCATGGAGCTGATGGCGGCGATCCAGGGGCTGATGTCGCTCAAGCGTGAATGCGAAGTCGTGCTGACCACCGACTCGCAGTATGTGATGAAAGGCATCAACGAGTGGATGGTCAACTGGAAGAAGCGCGGCTGGAAAACCGCGGCCAAGGAGCCGGTTAAAAATGCCGACCTGTGGCAACTGCTCGATGAGCAGGTCAACCGCCACAAGGTCACCTGGAAGTGGGTGCGCGGGCACATCGGCCACCCCGGCAACGAACGGGCCGACCAGTTGGCCAACCGTGGGGTCGATGAGGTGCGCGCCCAGCGTTGAGCTGGGGTACAATCGCCGCTTTGTAACTGATGCAAGTTGGAGCGCCCGGCGTGGAGCAGCAGCAAGATAAACGGTACGTGATTCTCGATACCGAGACCACGGGTATGCCGGTTGGCGAAGGTCACCGGATCATCGAAATCGGCTGTGTCGAGGTGATCGGCCGGCGGCTGACCGGGCGGCATTTCCATGTCTACCTGCAGCCGGACCGCGAGAGTGACGAGGGGGCGATCAACGTCCACGGCATCACTGATGCGTTTCTGGTCGGCAAGCCGCGCTTTGCCGATGTGGCCGATGAATTCTTCGAGTTCATCCAGGGCGCTACCCTGGTCATCCATAACGCGGCGTTCGACGTAGGCTTCATCAACAACGAATTCGCCTTGCTGGGCCAGCAGGATCGCGCGGACGTTTCGCAGTACTGCACCATTCTCGATACCTTGCTGCTGGCGCGTTCGCGCCACCCGGGGCAGCGCAACAGCCTCGATGCCCTGTGCAAACGCTACGATATCGACAACTCGGGCCGTGAGCTGCACGGCGCACTGCTCGACTCGGAACTGCTGGCCGACGTCTACCTGGCGATGACCGGTGGCCAGACCAGCCTGTCGCTGGCCGGCCATGGGGCGGATGCCGAGGGTGACGGGCAGGCTGGCGGCGGCAGCGAAATCCGCCGGATCACCGGGCGAGCGCCGGGGCGCGTGATCATGGCCAATGCCGAAGAGCTGGAAGCGCATGCCGAGCGGTTGGCAGCCATAGCCAAATCGGCAGGCGGGCCTTCGATGTGGCAGGTGCTGACCGAATCAGCTGCCGGCTGATTGTGGCGATCTGTCTTGCTGCTGCCGGTTATCCATCACCGGCCATGCGCCACGGCTTGCTTCACGGAATGCGGATGAGCTCGACACCGCTGCGGGCCAGTTCGAAGCGGTTTTCGCCCAGGTAATTGACCTTGTCGCCGATGGCCAGGCGGTAGGTGGTGATGGGGGCGCCCAGTGTGCTGCCGTCAAGTTGCAGGGTCGACTCCTGAAACTCGTGCACGGGGTAGATGCGGCCTTCGGCGTCACGGGCGTGGAATTGGCCGACCATTACTGCTGCCATTTGGGTGGAAACCTCTGAAATACGTAGGAAATGTCTGTAGTCATAGACCGTGCAGGAGGGCTGGAAGTTTTCGCGTCGATGAAAAAAAACCAAAGCGGCGAGAAACGGTCATCTATAACTACAACGTCCTTTAACCCGTATAGGTAGGAAATTGCCATGAGCCAGGTGTATTCGGTTGCGGTTGTCGTCGGTAGCTTGCGCAAGGAGTCCTACAACCGTAAGGTCGCCCGCGCGCTTGCGGAGCTGGCGTCGTCCAGTCTAGCCCTGAAAATCGTCGAAATTGGCGATCTGCCGCTGTACAACGAGGATGTCGAGGCCGAAGGCGCTCCTCAGTCCTGGACACGGTTTCGCGAGGAGATCCGCCGCAGCGATGCCGTGCTGTTCGTCACCCCTGAATACAACCGCTCGGTCCCCGGCTGCCTGAAGAACGCCATTGACGTTGGCTCGCGGCCTTACGGGCAAAGTGCCTGGAGCGGCAAGCCCACCGCAGTGGTAAGCGTTTCGCCAGGGGCTATCGGCGGCTTTGGTGCCAACCATGCCGTGCGCCAGGCGCTGGTATTCCTGGACATGCCGTGCATGCAGATGCCCGAAGCCTACATTGGCGGTGCCGCCAACCTGTTCGAAGAGTCGGGCAAGCTCAACGACAAGACCCGGCCATTCCTGCAGGCCTTCATCGACAAGTTTGCTTCATGGGTGAAGCTGAACCGGTCGGTCTGAACCGCCAACCCACTATTGCGATGCCTCTTGCCGCAGTGGCCTGGCCCGCTGCTGCAAGGGGCACTCATGCGTCAGCGGAAGCTGTAGGAAACCCCGGCGTATACGCTGAAGCCTTCGCCCGGTGTGGAGCGCGCATTGTCATTACCGGCATCGTTGTAGGCGGGCGTCACCGTCGCTGCATAACGCTGGTTGGTGAGGTTGCGCAGGTCCAGCCAGGTCTGCCAGTCCTGGCGGGGTGAATCCCAACCGATGCGCGCGCCGAGCAGGGCATATTCATCAGCGTGGTAGCTGTTGGCATAGTCCACCTGCACCTTGGACGCCAGCTGGGTATTCACCCCGGCATGGAAACCGCTTGGCCAGTCGTAGCGCAGCTCGGCCTGGTAATAGTGCATGGGGATGCCGGGCATGCGATTGTCACCGAACGCCTCGTCATCGCGGTAGTGGAAGTCACTGAATGTATAGGCCTGGCGCAGGCTCAATTTGCCCGTGCCTGAGCGTTCCCACAACGTACTGACAAGGCCGGCTTCCACACCTTGGTGCACCGTGGCGCTGGCATTGAACTCGGAGGTGAAGTTCGGCACCACTTCCACGGCGAGCAGTTCGTGGCGCACCTGTGCATAGTACCAGGCCAGGTCCCAGCGGCCGATGGCCGAATCGCCACGTGCGCCCAGCTCCAGGGTAGTTGCAGTCTGGTTCTGCATTTCGATCGGCTGGATCTGTTTGCCGCCAGTACTCGGTGCGCTCCAGATCAGCGACCAGGGGTGTGGCGGCTCGACCGAACGGCTGAGGTTGCCATACACCTGCAGGTCCGGCCGGAGGTCGTAGCGCAAGCCCACACGGGGGGCGTAATCCCAGTCATGCATGCTCACTTTGCCGCCCTCGGCAGGGTAGGTGACGTCGCTTTCACGCCGGGTGTAGATCATCGCCAGGCCGGTGGTCAGCCACAGGTTGGGCACCAGTTCCAGGTCATTGCCGGCATGCAGCACGGTATCGGAGCCCTGGTACGTGAAGTCCCGCGTTCTTGCACCGAACACGTCGCCAGTGCGGGCGAACTGCGACGCGCCGCTGTTTGGCAGGTGTTTGGTGGTGCGCCAGCCGAGGGTGGTCTTGCTCTCGTGGCCGTACAGGCTGGCGCGGCGCGAATAGTTGAGCGTGCCGCTGACGTCGGTATAGGCCACCTTCAAGCGCATCGGCCCTTCGCGCAGGTCCATGGGGTAGTCGTGGTAAACCAGGCCGGCTTCCACCCGCGCGTCATCGTCGAGGTAGAAGGTAGTCTTGTTGCCTACCCAGGTGCTCCCCGGTTGCGGGCGGCTATCGTCACGGGCCAGGTAGGCCGGGTTGGCCGCCCGGGGGTGGTGTTTGATCTGGTCCTTGGTCAGGCGCCCGGCCAGTTCGTTCTCGGTTTCCCGGTAGCGCAAATAGAAGCGCGTTTCGAGGTTGGGGTTGAAGCGGTAGCCGACATTGGCAGCCACGCCCTTGGCACTGCCGCTGCTGTGAGCCTGGTAACCGTCGTATTCGGCATCGGTCAACGCGACGTAGTAGTCGAGGTTGCCCAGCACCTGGCCCGAGCTGATATGCCGATGCTGGTAGCCGCGGCTGCCCACCTCGTAGCGTACCTGCAGCGGTGCAGCGTCATAGCCGGTGTGGGTGACGTAGTTGATCGCGCCACCCAGTGCCAGCGCGCCCAGATCGAAGCCGTTGGCGCCGCGCAACACGTCGGCGCGGCTTAGCCACAAGGGTTCGAACAGCTCGTAGGGGGTGCCCCCCGGGCCGGTCAATGGCAGCCCGTCGAACATCGTGTAGACGCCAGAGCCATGTGCCCCCGGGGCACGATTGAGGCCTGAGCCGCGGATCGACAACTTGATCCCGTCGTTGCCTGCCGATTGTGCGAACACACCGGGCTGGTAGGCCAGCACGTCCTGGTTGCTGGCCACCCGGCCTTGGCCGACGTGTTGCATGTCCACCAGGTTGCTGGCGCCCGGTATTTCGCGCAGGCGCTGGGTTGCCGACGTCAGTTCGGTCTGCTCCTCGTCGGTGATCAGGACCTGGTCGAGCTCGACCGAGGGTGCCGCCACGGCGGGCTGGGTGGCGCCTATGGCAGCCAGCAGGCCCAGGCAGGATGACAGGGGCAAAACGCGACGCATTGTACGACTCCAGGCGAAAGGCGAATGGACAACGGCGTTGAGACGAGCGAAATGCCGCCGGGAGCACGAAGAAAAGCACTCATTTTTCCGCTGCTTTCATCAGACGCTGTTGTACGAAAGTTCTTTACAAACGGCGGCGATGGAGGCTGCCGCCCGGGCTTCGTAAGGTGAATGCAGATCGGCAAGCGTGCCGTGCTCATTCACCCGTGGAGTTCAAACATGACCGACAACGCTCGACATTCGCAGCACCCTCCGGCGCACGCCCCGGTGCGCCTGACACCACGTGAACAGCAGGTGCTGCTGTGGTGCGCCTATGGCAAGAGTTCCTGGGAAATCGGGCAGATTCTGGCGTGCAAGGAGTCGACCGTGAATTTCCACGTGTCCAACATCCTGCGCAAATTCGATGTGCCCACCCGGGTAGCTGCAGTGATCAAGGCTATTCGTTACGGCATGCTGGCCGAGCAATGAGGAGGTGACACATGAGTACCGATCGCCTACCGCGCATTGCCGATAGCCACGACCCGTTCTGGCCACGGGTGGACTTGGGCAGGTTGCATGAACGCCTGAAGCTGCAGCAGCCAGTCAGTGATGCGGCGCTGGAGCTCGCCGCGCGCTGTGCCGTGATTGCCGCGGCAAGCGAGTTCGCCCGCTGGCGAGCGGCGCTGCGTGAGCGGGGCTACCAACGCCTCGAGGACGTGGCCGGGCATGACCATGGGCGCGCCTTGCGCGTGTGTTACACCCGTTTTGTCGAAGCCGCGATCCTGCACACCTTCGGTTGCACGCCTTGCCGGGCTAAATCGCGACGAGGGCTTGAACATGCCTGAACAATGGTTCTGCGACCCCTTGGGTTCAACCTTGGCACAGATGCTGGGGGTGGAAGGCAACGTGTTGTTCGCCGCGCTGCTGGGGGCGTTGCTGGTCAGCGCTGCGCGCGACCGGTTGATCACCAACACCGCCAAGCGCCTGACACTGGCCAAGAAACTGTTGCTGGTGTTCGTCACCGTAGGCGTGGGCCATTTGTTCGAGCCGCTGATTTCGGAGTCGGTGCCTTTGCTGTCACGTGGCATGGCCGGTTTTGTGGCAGCGGTAATCGTCATTCCGGTGAGCCTGAAGGTCATGGTGCTGGTCGACACCCTCGACCCGCGTGAACTGATCCAGCGCTGGCGAAAACGGGGTTAGCCCGTCAGCTCGCTCAACTGCTGTTCCAGTTGCCGGATACGCTGCTTGTCTTCGATGAACAGCAAGATGGCTTGGCGGTCGCTGGGCGACAAGGTGCGCAGGCGCTCAAGCACATCGGCTTCCCAACCTCCCAACCCTCGGCTTGCCGGGGCCTGCTCGCCATGGCCTAGCAGAAGCCAGTCCAGCGAGCAGGCGTGTTGCCTGGCGATCTCGATGCAAAGGGAATAGGGAATGCTATCGCGCACCTTCCAACTGCTGAGCGTCTGCGGGCTCACCGACAGTGCGCGCGAAAGCTCGGCGTCGGACTGCGCGCCAGTTAGAAGCTTGAGCCGCGTGAGCACCGCAGCCAGTACGTGAGTACTCATAACAAATATCCATGACTGGTTTAATGATATTCCATGGGCTTAAACTACTCGTTATGAATACAGCCCTGCGTTTTAAGGAGCATTTCTGCAATGAGAAACACCAACCTGAAGAATAGTCCCGATTTTGTGGCCAATACTGACACACTCCGGCGAGCATTCTCACTGAAGTTGAACCTGAACAGTGCTTGCAGGTATTTGCCGTGAGTACTTACAAGCTTGTCTGCCCGCACTGCCACAGCCGGATGCGCATACGCACCAGTGAAGGTCGCCATATTTTCCTGCGCATCGCTTATTTGCAATGCACAACCGAGGCCTGTGGCTGGTCGGTGCGTGCCGAATTCGAAATGACCCATGAACTGTCGCCCAGCGGCATGCCCAACCCGGAAGTCTACCTGCCTTCAGCCAATGGTGATTTGCGCAAGGCGGCCCTGCCGGGCGCAGGGCTGGGTAGCCCTGGTGAATGAGCTGGCATGCTCAGCGACCTAAAACGCGCACATAAAAAAACACCCCGCATCAGCGGGGTGTTTTCATTGCCAGGGCAATCAGCCGATCAATTGCAGGCCGGCTTGCTGGACCATTTCCAGCAGGGGTTGCGGGTACACACCCAGTACGAAAGCAAGAATGGCGATGGCCAGCAGCATGACGCCACCGGTGCGCTGCTCCCACTTCAGCGGTGCGTCGTGGCGACGCAGGTTCGGCTCGACCAGGTACAGGGTGACCATGACACGCAGGTAGTAGTACACGCCGATGGCGCTGCCGATCACCAGCGCCCCAACCAGCCACCACAGGTGCGACTCGACGCCAGTGGCGATGATGTAGAACTTGCCGATGAAACCGGCGGTCAGCGGGATGCCCGCCAGTGACAGCATCATCACGGTCAGCACTGCGGTCAGGTACGGGCGGCGCCAGAACAGGCCGCGGTATTCGTACAGGGCATCGGCGTCACGGCCACCATAGGGCGAGGACATCAGGGTGATGACCCCGAAGGCGCCCAGGCTGGTGATCACGTAGGTAACCAGGTACACACCCATGGCTTCCAGGGCCAGGCCCTTGCTTGCGATCAGGGCGATGAGCAGGTAACCGAAGTGGGCGATGGACGAATAACCGAGCAGGCGCTTGAGGTTGCTCTGGGTCAGCGCCAGCAGGTTACCGACCAGGATGGAGGCAACGGCGATGACCGCCAGTACGGTGCTCAGCACGCCGCTGCTGGCAGCAGGGGAGAGCATGAACAGGCGCACGACCACGGCGAACACCGCGACCTTGCTGGCGGTTGCCAGGAACGCGGCAACCGGCGCCGGGGCGCCTTCGTACACGTCCGGGGTCCACAGGTGGAAAGGTACCAGCGACAGCTTGAAGGCCAGGCCGACCAGCATCATGCCCAGGCCCAGTTGGGCCACCAGGCTTGGCATGCTGGTAGCCGCCAGGGCCTTGCCGATCTGGTCGAAGCTCAGGCTGCCGGCGTCGGCGTACAGCAGGGCCATGCCAAACAGCAGGAACGCTGACCCGGCGGCCGACAGTACCATGTACTTGATACCGGCTTCCAGCGAGCGCTTGTTGAAGAACGCATAGGCCACCAGGCCGTAGACCGGCACCGACAGCAGCTCCAGGCCGATGAACAGCCCCGCCAGGTGGTTGGCGCTGACCAACACCAGGCCACCGAGTGCCGACATCAGCAGCAGCAGGTAGAGCTCTTCACGGTTGCCCGGGAAGCCTTTGGAGCCTTCGCCCAGGTAGGCGTGGGCCAGGGTGACGCAAGCCAGCGTGGCCACCAGGATGATCGCCATGTACAGGCAGGCGAACTTGTCGATGGTCAGCAGCGGGGTGACCGCCAACGGTGCCACCTTCAGCACCGGCAGGATCGACAGCAGCGCCAGGTTCAGGCCCACGGTGGACAGCAGGAAGGTTTGCGAGTGGTTGCGCTTCCAGGCGATCGCCAGCATCACCACCACCGTGGTGATGGTGGTGATCAGCATCGGCGCCAATGCGATGAAGTGTTGAGTGGTGAATTCCATAGCGCTCTTACCGGGCCGAAGCGAGTTGAGTGAAAGCGGAGCCGAGCCACTGCTGCACACCACTCATGGTGGCGGCAGAGGTGTCGAGGAATGGCTGCGGATACACGCCCAGCAGGATCAGCAGGACCGCCAGGCCCAGCACCATGATCAGCTCGCGACCGTCCATGCCGGCCAGTACGGTGTCGCTCTTGGCCGGGCCGAAGTAGGCGCGGTGGATCATGATCAGCGAGTACACCGAGCCAAATACCAGGCCGGTGGTGGCGATCACGGTGATCCACGGTACATGCACGAAGCTGCCGAGCAGGATCAGGAACTCGCCGACGAAGTTGCCGGTGCCGGGCAGGCCCAGCGAGGCGGCGGCGAAGAACAGGCTGATGGCGGGGAGGTAGGCGATACGGTGCCACAGGCCGCCCATCTGGCGCATGTCACGGGTGTGCAGGCGCTCGTACAGCTGGCCCGACAGGATGAACAGCGCGGCAGCCGACAGGCCGTGGGCCAGCATCTGGATTACCGCGCCTTGCAGGGCCTGCTGGCTGCCGGAGTAGATACCGATCAGCACGAAGCCCATGTGCGAGACGCTGGAGAAGGCGATCAGGCGCTTGATGTCGGTTTGCGCGAAAGCCAGGAACGCACCGTAGAAGATGCCGATCAGGCCCAGGGTCATGGCAATCGGCGCGAACTCGGCCGAGGCGTTCGGGAACAGCGGCAGGGCGAAGCGCAGCAGGCCATAGGCCGCAGTCTTCAGCAGGATACCGGCCAGGTCCACGGAACCTGCAGTGGGCGCCTGGGCGTGAGCGTCAGGCAACCAGGAGTGGAACGGCACCACCGGCAGCTTCACCGCAAAGGCGATGAAGAAGCCCAGCATCAGCAGGTATTCCACGCCCGCAGGCAACTGGGCCTTGAGCAGGTCGCTGTAGTTGAAGGTGAGCACGCCGGTGGTGTTGTAGTTGACCAGGACCAGGCCAAGGATCGCCACCAGCATGATCAGGCCGCTGGCCTGGGTGAAGATGAAGAACTTGGTCGCCGCGTAGATCCGGGTCTTCTTGCCATCTGCCGAGCTGTGACCCCAGAGCGCGATGAGGAAGTACATCGGCACCAGCATCATTTCCCAGAAGAAGAAGAACAGGAACAGGTCCAGTGCCAGGAACACACCGACCACGCCGCCCAGGATCCACATCAGGTTGAGGTGGAAGAAGCCGACGTGACGCTGGATTTCTTTCCACGAGCACAGGACCGACAGTACGCCAAGCAGGCCGGTAAGCAGGATCATCAGCAGCGACAGGCCATCGAGGGCCAGGTGGATGCTGATGCCAAAGCGCTGGATCCACTGGACTTTGTATTCCAGGGCCCAGGCCGGTTCGGCGCCAGGTGCGGGGGCGAGGGTGTAATCGCCGTGAGCCCACAGCCACAGGCCGATGCCTAGCAGCAGGGACATGGTCAGCAGCGCGATCCAGCGCGGCAGGGTGGCGCCGAAGCGCTCACCCAGCCAGCACAGGAAGCCGCCGATGAAGGGGATCAGGATCAGCCAAGGCAAAATCATGACGGGTTCGTTTCCTTTTGCAGGGTCGCAAGGTTCGCAAAGTTCATGGTCATACCGCAGCCACTACCACAGCGCCGAGTACCAGCACTGCGCCAACGGCGATCGAGGCGGTGTACCAGCGCAGTTGGCCAGTCTCGGTCTTGCTCATGGCGACGTGGCCGCCGCGAGCCAGGCGAGGGATGAGGCCAATGCCGCGGTCAACCGGATCCTTGCGCAGCATGTGGCTGATCAGCAGGTAAGGTTTGACGAACAGCTTGTCGTAGATCCAGTCGAAGCCCCAGGCAGCGAACCACCAGGCCGAAAGCACGCGGCCGATGCTGCTGTTGGCCACCGCACTGACGAAGCTGCGCTTGCCCAGGAACAGCAGGGCTGCCAGCAGGATACCGGCAATGGCGATCGACCCCGAGGTGATTTCCAGCGCGTGCTTGGCTGCGCCACCGGCATGGCCGGCGCTTTCAGGCAGCACGCCGGCCAGCGGTGGGGTGATCCAGGCACCGATGAAGGTCGACAGCACGATCAGTACGCCCAGCGGCAGCCAGTGGCTGATGCCGTGGCCGGCATGCGCTTCGGTCTTGGCTTCGCCGTGGAAGGCGATGAAGATCAGGCGGAAGGTGTACAGCGAGGTCATGAACGCGCCCACCAGGCCGGCGTACAGCAGGCCGGTGTTGCCACTGGCGAAGGCTTCCCAGAGGATCTCGTCCTTGGAGTAGAAGCCGACCGTCACGATCGGCAGGGCGGCCAGGGCCGCGCCACCGACCACGAAGCTGGCATAGGCCAGGGGCAGTTTCTTCCACAGGCCGCCCATCTTGAAGATGTTCTGCTCGTGGTGGCAGGCAACGATCACCGCACCGGAGGCCAGGAACAGCAGTGCCTTGAAGAACGCGTGGGTCATCAGGTGGAAGATCGCCGCGTCCCAGGCACCGACGCCCAGGGCCAGGAACATGTAGCCGATCTGGCTCATGGTCGAGTAGGCGAGGATACGCTTGATGTCGGTTTGCACCAGCGCAGCGAAGCCGGCCAGTACCAGGGTCACGCCACCGACTACGCCTACCAGGTGCAGGATGTCGGGTGCCAGCAGGAACAGGCCGTTGGTACGGGCGATCAGGTACACGCCCGCAGTCACCATGGTCGCGGCGTGGATCAGCGCCGAAACCGGGGTCGGGCCGGCCATCGCGTCCGCCAGCCAGGTCTGCAGTGGCAGCTGGGCCGATTTACCCACCGCACCGCCCAGCAGCATCAGCGTTGCCAGCACCATCCAGGTGTCGCCCGCCTGGAATTTCTGTGGTGCCAGCACCAGCAGCTCCTGCACGTTCAAGGTACCCAGCTGGGCGAACAGGATGAACAGGCCGATGGCCATGAACACGTCGCCGATGCGGGTGACGATGAATGCCTTGAGCGCGGCATTACCGTTGTTGCGGTTGCTGTAGTAGAAGCCGATCAACAGGTACGAGCACAGGCCCACGCCTTCCCAGCCGAAGTAGATGAACAGCAGGTTATCGCCAAGGATCAGGAACAGCATGCTGGCGATGAACAGGTTGGTGTACGAGAAGAAGCGCGAGTAGCCGGCTTCGCCACGCATGTACCAGGAGGCGAACAGGTGGATCAGGAAGCCAACACCGGTGACCACGCCGAGCATGGTGACCGACAGGCCGTCCAGGTACAGGGTGAAGTTCGGCGCGAAGCCGTCCACCGACATCCACTGCCACAGCAACTGGCTGTAAGCGCCGCCTTCAGGTGGGGCGACGTTGAATTGCCAGATGACGTAGGCGGCCGTGGCCGCCGACAGGCCTACCGAGCCGACGCCGATCAGCGCGGACAGGTTCTCCGAGAACCGTCCGCGCGAGAACGACAGCAGCAGGAAGCCGATGAGGGGAAAGACGAAAGTCAGGAAGAGAAGGTTCATCCGCGCATCTCACTGGCAGCATCGATGTCGAGAGTGTGGAACCGGCGGTACAGCTGCAGCAGGATGGCCAGGCCAATGCTGGCCTCGGCAGCTGCCAGGCTGATCACCAGAATGAACATCACCTGGCCGTCGGGCTGGACCCAACGGGCCCCGGCGACGACGAACGCCAGGGCAGAGGCGTTCATCATGACTTCCAGGCTCATGAGCACGAAGAGGATGTTGCGGCGGACCATCAGGCCAACCAGACCTAAGCAGAACAGGATGCCGGCGACTGCCAGGCCATGTTCGAGAGGGATAGCACCCATGATTTACTCCTTCGCCTCGTTGCGGCCCAGGTGGAAGGCGGTCACAGCTGCCGCCAGCAGCAGCATCGACGCCAGTTCGACCACCAGCAGGTAGGGGCCGAACAGGCTGACCCCCACGGCTTTCGGGCCCACGGTGGTACCGCTGATGCCAGCGCCGCTCGGGCTGACGAACAGCACATACAGCAGCTCTGCCAGCAACAGGGCGCCAAGGATGACCGGCCCGGCCCAGATGCCTGGCTTGAGCCAGCCGCGCTCCTGGGCGACCGAGGCCGGCCCTAGGTTGAGCATCATCACCACGAACACGAACAGCACCATGATGGCGCCGGCGTAGGCGATCACTTCCAGGGCACCGGCGAACGGTGCACCCAGGGAGAAGAAGATCATGGCCACGGAAATCAGCGAAATGATCAGGTAAAGCAAGGCGTGCACGGGGTTGGTGCCGGTCACCACCCGAAGGGTGGACACCACGGCGATCCCGGATGCGAAGTAGAAAGCGAATTCCATCTTTCTGTCCTTATGGGAGCAAGCTCTTCACGTTGATCGGCTCGGCTTCGTTCTGTGCAGCGCCTTTCGGCTTGCCAGCGATGGCCATGCCCGCAACACGGTAGAAGTTGTAGTCAGGGTTCTTGCCGGGGCCGGAGATCAGCAGATCTTCTTTCTCGTACACCAGGTCCTGACGCTTGAACTCGGCCATTTCGAAATCCGGAGTCAGCTGGATCGCGGTGGTCGGGCACGCTTCTTCACACAGGCCGCAGAAGATGCAGCGCGAGAAGTTGATGCGGAAGAACTCCGGGTACCAGCGGCCGTCCTCGGTTTCGGCTTTCTGCAGCGAGATGCAGCCGACCGGGCAGGCCACCGCGCAGAGGTTGCACGCTACGCAGCGCTCCTCGCCGTCGGGGTCGCGGGTGAGCACGATGCGGCCGCGGTAGCGCGGCGGCAGGTACACGGGCTCTTCGGGGTACTGCAGGGTGTCGCGTTTGCGAAACCCGTGGGAGAACACCATGGCCAGGCTGCGCAGCTGGGTGCCGGTGCCTTTAACGATGTCGCCGATATACTTGAACATGGGTCAAATCCTCACTGGGCCGCGACGGCTGGCGTGTTGTAGAGCACGAGCGCAGCGGTCACCAGCAAATTGATCAGGGTCAGCGGCAGGCAGAACTTCCAGCTGAAGTCCATCACCTGGTCATAGCGTGGGCGCGGGATCGAGGCGCGCAGCAGGATGAACAGCATGATGAAGAACGCGGTCTTCAATGCGAACCACAGGAACGGCAGTTGCGGCAGGATGCCGAACGGGCCGTGCCAGCCGCCGAAGAACAGGGTTACTAGCAGCGCCGAGATGAGGATGATGCCGATGTACTCACCGACGAAGAACATGCCCCACTTCATGCCGGCATACTCGATGTGGTAGCCGTCGGCCAGTTCCTGTTCCGCTTCCGGCTGGTCGAACGGGTGACGGTGAGTCACGGCCACGCCAGCGATGAAGAAGGTGCAGAAGCCGAAGAACTGCGGAATGATGAACCACAGGTTCTGCGCCTGGTACTCGACGATGTCGCGCATGTTGAACGAGCCCACCTGCACCACCACGCCCATCAGCGCCAGGCCCAGGAACACTTCGTACGACACGGTCTGCGCCGACGCCCGCAAGCTGCCCAGCAGGGCGTACTTGTTGTTCGACGACCAGCCGGCAAACAGCACTGCGTAGACCGACAGGCCGGCCATGGCGAAGAAGAACAGCAGGCCGATGTTCAGGTCGGCGACGCCCCAGCCCGGGGTGATCGGGATGATCGAGAAGCCGATCAGCAGGGCGCTCATGGCCACGACTGGCGCCAGGGTGAAGATCATCTTGTCGACGAAGGGCGGGTTCCAGTCTTCCTTGAAGAACATCTTCAGCATGTCGGCTGCGATCTGGAACATGCCGAACGGGCCGACACGGTTCGGACCGTAGCGGTCCTGCCACCAGCCCAGCAAGCGGCGTTCGACGAAGCTGAGCAGGGCGCCGCAGACCACCACGGCCAACAGCACCACGATAGCCTTGACGACCTGGATGATCACATCGATCACTTCGGGGGTGAACCAGCTCATTGTGCTGCCTCCTGCAGACCTTCGACGGGGGCACCGAAGATGGCAGGCGGAATGCCGGCCAGGCCTTTCGGCAGCGCGACCAGGCCAGCGCCCAGCTCTTCATTGATACGCAGCGGCAGGCGCAGGGCCACACCGGCAACGGTCAGGCTCAGCAGGGCACCTTCGTTGACGCCCAGGCGGTCGGCCTCGGACTTGGCCAGGGCCACGTAGGCCGCCGGAATACGCTGTTGCACCGGGGCGGCGCGCGAGGAGCTTTCTTCACTGCCGAACAGGTGGAAGAACGGCACCGCCATCCAGGTGCCACGGGCCGGGTTGAAGGCGCCCGGAATGGCGCTGAACCAGTTCAGGCGGTCGCCTTGCGACTCGATCAGGCGCACGCCCGGGTCACCAGCACGCAGGTGGCCACCGACCTCGTCCTGGAACTTGTTCCAGGCTTGCGGCGAGTTCCAGCCCGGGGACCAGGCGAACGGCACCTGCTGGCGCGGTTCGGCCGAACCCGAGTAGCCTTCCATGGAGAAGGCGAACGCGGTGTCCTTGTCTTGCGGGGTACGTGGCTCGTGCACGCTGATGTTGGCGCGCATGGCGGTACGGCCGGAGTAGCGCAGCGGCTCGCGGGCCAGCTTCATGCCCTTGATGCGGAACGCGGCGCTTGGCGCCGCATTGACGATGCCGGCCAGTTGCGGCGCGGCAGCAGCACAGGCGCTGGTCACGTGGTCCAGTTGCGTCCAGTCGACCGGCTTGTTCAGCAGGGTGGCACGCAGGGCGTGCATCCAGCGCCAGCCTTCGTGGATCTGGATGCTGCTGTCCAGGTACTGCGGGTCGAACACCTGGAAGAAGCGCTGGGCACGGCCTTCCTGGCTGACCAGGGTACCGTCGCCTTCGGCGAACGAGGCGGCCGGCAACACCAGGTGGGCGCGGTCGACCGTCGGGGTTTTCGAGTGGTCGGCGACGATCACCACTTTGGCGGCCGCCAGTGCTGCGTCGACCTTGGCAGCCGCTACCCGGGCGTACAGGTCGTTTTCCAGCACCACGATCGCATCGGCTTTGCCGCTGATGACGGCGTCCAGCGCAGCATCTACCGACTCGCCACCGAGCATGGCCAGGCCGATGCTGTTGGCCTCTGGCACCACCAGGCTCAGGGAGCCGCTTTTCTCGCGCAGCTTCAGGGCCTTGGCGATGTTGGCGGCGGCTTCGATCAGGGCCGGGTCGGCCAGCGAAGTGCCCGCTACCACCAAGGGGCGCTTGGCGGCCACCAGGGCGTCGGCGATGCGCTGGGCCAGGGCTTTGGCTTCGGCGTCCAGGCCTTCGACGGCCGGGGCGCTCGGGTCGATGGCGTGGGCCACGGCGAAGCCGAGGCGGGCCAGGTCGGCGGGGGCTGCGTGCACACACTCTTGCGCCACGTCGTCCAGCTTGGTTTCAGCCAGCGAAGCGATGAACAGCGGGTACAGCGCGTGCTGGCCGATGTTCTTCACGGCAGCGTCGAGCCAAGGCTGCACCTTCATCGCTTCGGCCATGGCCTCGGCCTTGCCCTTGGTCGCCTGGCGCACAGCCAGCGCGACGCGGGCAGCGGTCTGGGTCAGGTCTTCACCCAGCACGAACACGGCGTCGTGGTCTTCGATGTCGCGCAGGGTCGGCACCGGCAGCGGGCTGTTGTTCAGCACGTCCAGGGCCAGGCGCACCCGGGCCAGCTCGCCAGCTTCCATGCCCGAGTAGAAGTACTCGGCACCGACCAGCTCACGCAGGCCGTAGTTGCTTTCGAGGCTGGCGCGTGGCGACCCGATACCGACGATGGTGCGGCCGCGCAGCAGGTCGGCGGCCTTGTCCAGGGCGGCGTCCAGGCCCAGCTTGGTGCCGTCGGCCAGTTTTGGCTGGCGCGGGCGGTCCGTGCGGTTGACGTAACCGTAGCCAAAGCGGCCGCGGTCGCACAGGAAGTACTGGTTCACCGAACCGTTGAAGCGGTTTTCGATACGGCGCAGCTCGCCGTAGCGCTCGCCCGGGCTGATGTTGCAGCCGCTGGAGCAGCCATGGCAGATGCTCGGGGCAAACTGCATGTCCCACTTGCGGTTGTAGCGCTCGGAGTGGGTCTTGTCGGTGAACACGCCCGTTGGGCAGACTTCGGTCAGGTTGCCGGAGAACTCGCTTTCCAGCACGCCGTCTTCGACGCGACCAAAGTACACGTTGTCGTGGGCGCCGTAGACACCCAAGTCGGTCCCGCCGGCATAGTCCTTGTAGTAGCGCACGCAACGGTAGCAGGCGATGCAGCGGTTCATCTCATGGGCGATGAACGGGCCGAGGTCCTGGTTCTGGTGGGTACGCTTGGTGAAACGGTAGCGGCGCTCATTGTGGCCGGTCATTACCGTCATGTCCTGCAGGTGGCAGTGACCGCCTTCCTCGCACACCGGGCAGTCGTGCGGGTGGTTGGTCATCAGCCATTCGACGACGCTGGCGCGGAACGCCTTGGACTCTTCATCATCGATGGAGATCCAGGTGCCGTCGGAAGCAGGGGTCATGCAGGACATGACGATACGACCACGGGTGTCGTTCTCGTCGGTGTACTGCTTGACCGCGCACTGCCGGCAGGCACCCACGCTACCAAGCGCGGGGTGCCAGCAGAAATAAGGGATGTCGAGGCCGAGTGACAGACACGCCTGTAACAGGTTGTCAGCACCGTTGACTTCGAGCGCTTTGCCGTCTACGTGGATAGTGGCCATTGTTCAAAGTTCTTCGTTGGCCCGCGTGAGCGGGCGTGGCTAATGGAAATCGGTGAGCCTGCGGCACGCCACGAGTCATTCGGGCCTGCCGGCGGGCTGGCGGGTGGCACGGACCACCCGCGTTCTATCTTTTTATGCGCCGACCACAATCGGCTTCGCCAGGTTCGGGCGCAGGGTGCCAGCGCTTTCAGGCGCCACACCGGCCTCGAACTCCGAGCGGAAGTATTTGATGGCACTGCCCAATGGCTCGACGGCACCTGGTGCGTGAGCACAGAAGGTACGGCCTGGGCCAAGGAAGTTGACCAGCCCCAGCAGCGTCTCGATGTCTTCGGCGCGGCCCTGGCCGTTTTCCAGTGCGCGCAGCATTTTCACGCTCCACGGCAGCCCGTCACGGCAAGGGGTGCACCAGCCGCACGACTCGCGGGCGAAGAACTCTTCCATGTTGCGCAGCAGCGACACCATGTTGACGCTGTCGTCGACCGCCATGGCCAGGCCCGTACCCATGCGGGTGCCGACCTTGGCGATGCCACCGGCGTACATCTGCGCATCGAGGTGCTCGGGCAGCAGGAAGCCGGTACCGGCGCCGCCTGGCTGCCAGCACTTGAGCTTGAAGCCGTCACGCATGCCACCGGCGTAGTCCTCGAACAGCTCGCGGGCGGTAACGCCGAACGGCAGTTCCCACAGGCCCGGGTTCTTGACCTTGCCGGAGAAGCCCATCAGCTTGGTGCCGTGGTCTTCACTGCCTTCACGGGCCAGCGACTTGTACCAGTCGTTGCCGTTGGCAACGATGGCGGGCACGTTGCACAGGGTTTCGACGTTGTTCACGCAGGTCGGTTTGCCCCATACACCCACCGCAGCAGGGAAGGGCGGCTTGGAGCGCGGGTTGGCGCGGCGGCCTTCCAGCGAGTTGATCAGCGCGGTTTCTTCACCGCAGATGTAGCGCCCGGCACCGGTGTGCACGAACAGCTCGAAATCGAAACCGCTGCCCAAGATGTTCTTGCCCAAAAGGCCTGCGGCCTTCGCTTCATCGATGGCGCGGTTGAGGTTTTTCGCGGCGGTGGTGTATTCGCCGCGCAGGAAGATGTAGCCGCGGTAGGCCTTCAGGGCGCGGGCGCTGATCAGCATGCCCTCCACCAGCAGATGGGGCTGTTGCTCCATCAGCATGCGGTCCTTCCAGGTGTTGGGCTCCATTTCGTCCGCGTTGCACAGCAGGTAGCGGATGTTCATGGATTCGTCTTTGGGCATCAGGCCCCACTTCACCCCGGTGGGGAAGCCGGCGCCACCACGGCCCTTGAGGCCCGAGTCCTTGACGCTTTGCACGATATCGTCGGCGGACATGTCTGCCAGCGCCTTGCGCGCGGCGGCGTAGCCGTTCTTCGATTCATACTCGGCCAGCCATACCGGTTCGCCGTCATCACGCAGGCGCCAGGTCAGCGGGTGGGTTTCGGCCGTGCGCGCGATGCGGTTGGCCGGGCCGAAGGAAGTAATGGTCATACGTAACCCTCCAGCAGTTTGGAAACGCCAGCCGGCTGCACGTCACCGAAGGTGTCGTCGTCGATCATCAGCGCCGGGGCTTTGTCGCAGTTGCCCAGGCAGCATACCGGCAGCAGGGTGAAGCGGCCGTCTGCGGTAGTCTGGCCAAGGCCGATGCCCAGTTCGCTCTGGATCTGGCTGACCACCGATTCGTGGCCGCCGATGTAGCAGACCATGCTGTCGCACACGCGGATGATGTGGCGGCCGACTGGCTGGCGGAAAATCTGGCTGTAGAAGGTGGCTACACCTTCGACGTCGCTGGCCGGAATGCCCAGCACTTCGCCGATGGCGTGGATGGCGCCGTCCGGCACCCAGCCGCGTTCCTTCTGAACGATCTTCAGGGCTTCGATGGACGCCGCGCGCGGGTCCTCGTAGTGGTGCATTTCGTGCTCGATGGCCGAGCGCTCGGTTTCGCTCAGGGCGAAACGGTCTGTCTGGATAAGCGTGCTGTTCATGCTTAGCGGTCCACGTCAGCCATAACGAAGTCGATACTGCCCAGGTACGCAATGAGGTCGGCGACCATGCTGCCTTTGATCACCGAAGGGATCTGCTGCAGGTGCGGGTAGCTCGGGGTACGGATCCGGGTGCGGTAGCTCATGGTGCCGCCATCGCTCGTCAGGTAGTAACTGTTGATGCCCTTGGTCGCCTCGATCATCTGGAACGACTCGTTGGCCGGCATCACCGGGCCCCACGAGACTTGCAGGAAGTGCGTGATCAGGGTTTCGATGTGCTGCAGGGTGCGCTCTTTCGGCGGGGGCGTGGTCAGCGGGTGATCCGCCTTGTACGGACCTTCCGGCATGTTGCGCAGGCACTGGTCGATGATGCGGATACTCTGGCGCATCTCCTCGACACGGACCATGCAGCGATCGTAGGCATCGCCGTTGTGGGCCAGCGGTACTTCGAACTCGAAGTTCTCGTAGCCGGAGTAAGGGCGGGCTTTGCGCAGGTCGAAGTCGCAACCGGTGGCGCGCAGGCCGGCACCGGTGGTGCCCCAGGCCAGTGCTTCCTTGGTGTTGTAGGCAGCGACGCCGATGGTACGGCCCTTGAGGATGCTGTTCTGCAAGGCCGCTTTGGTGTACTCGTCGAGGCGCTTTGGCAGCCATTCGACGAAGTCTTTCACCAGTTTGTCCCAGCCGCGCGGCAGGTCGTGGGCGACGCCACCGATGCGGTACCAGGCCGGGTGCAGGCGGAAACCGGTGATCGCCTCGATCACGGTGTAGGCCCGCTGGCGGTCGGTGAAGGTGAAGAACACCGGGGTCATGGCACCCACGTCCTGAATATAGGTGCCCAGGAACAGCAGGTGGCTGGTGATGCGGAAGAACTCGGCGAGCATGATGCGGATCACGTCGACCTTCTGCGGCACCTGGATGCCGGCCAGCTTCTCCACCGCGAGCACGTACGGCAGGTTGTTCATCACCCCGCCGAGGTAGTCGATACGGTCGGTGTAGGGGATGAAGCTGTGCCAGGACTGGCGCTCGGCCATTTTCTCGGCGCCACGGTGGTGGTAGCCGATGTCCGGTACGCAGTCGACGATCTCTTCACCGTCCAGCTGCAGCACGATACGGAATGCACCGTGCGCCGAAGGGTGGTTGGGGCCGAGGTTGAGGAACATGTAGTCCTCGTTGGCGCCCTGACGCTTCATGCCCCAGGCTTCGGGGTTGAAGCGCGCCGATTCCTCTTCGAGCTGCTGCTTGGCCAGGGTCAGGCTGTACGGGTCGAACTCGGTGGCACGGGCCGGGTAGTCCTTGCGCAGCGGGTGGCCTTCCCAGGTGGGGGGCATCATGATGCGGCTGAGGTGCGGGTGGCCGGCAAAGTCGATGCCAAACATGTCCCAGACTTCGCGCTCGTACCAGTTGGCGTTCGGCCAGATGCTGGTCACCGATGGCAGGTTGAGGTCGCCTTCGCTGAGCGACACCTTGATCATCACGTCGCTGTTACGCTCGATCGACAGCAGGTGGTAGAACACGCTGAAGTCGGCGGCTGGCAGGCCGCGGCGCTGGGTACGCAGGCGTTCGTCGACGCCGTGCAGGTCGTACAGCATGCTGTACGGCTTGGCCACGCCACGCAGGAAGCTCAACACTTCCTTGAGTTGGGCGCGCTTTACCCACAGCACGGGCATGCCGGTGCGGGTTTCCTGGGCGACGAATGCTTCGGCGCCAAAACGGTTGTGCAGTTCGACGACCACATCCTGGTCGTCAGCCTTGTAGGGCGGAATGAAAATAGCGTTGTCCGCTGTCATGGTCTCGGTCGCTTTGGGTCAACGTTAAGAATGAAGCCAGGCCGCCGGCTCCATGGGGAGCGGGCGGCAGGTCGCTGGATCAGACTTCGTCGGGGCTGCGCAGGTTGGTTACGGCAATGCGCTGCTCGCGACGCAAGTCTTTCTGGGCTGGCATCTCGGCACGGTAAATACCTTGATCACCAACAACCCAGGAAAGCGGGCGTCGTTCTTGGCCGATCGACTCCTGCAGCAGCATCAAGCCTTGCAGGAAAGCCTCAGGGCGTGGCGGGCAGCCAGGCACATAGACGTCCACGGGGAGGAACTTGTCGACCCCCTGAACGACCGAGTAGATGTCGTACATGCCACCGGAATTGGCGCACGACCCCATGGAGATCACCCACTTGGGCTCGAGCATCTGCTCGTACAGGCGCTGGATGATCGGCGCCATTTTCACGAAGCAGGTACCGGCGATGACCATGAAGTCGGCCTGACGCGGCGAGGCCCGAATGACTTCGGCGCCGAAGCGGGCGATGTCGTGGGGGGCCGTGAAGGCCGTGGTCATTTCCACGTAGCAGCAGGACAGGCCGAAGTTGTACGGCCACAGTGAGTTCTTGCGACCCCAGTTGACCGCGCCACGCAGCACATCTTCGAGCTTGCCCATGAAGATGTTCTTGTGGACCTGGTCCTCCAGCAGTTGATCGGTGACGGTTTCCCGTTCACCGACCGGGTACTGCTCGTTAGGCGCATCCGGATCGATTCTGGTTAGATTGTATTGCATGCCAAAGCCTCATTGTTTCAGCTTCGCTTGCCGCTTGCGGCGACCTTCGGGAGCCCAATCAAGTGCCCCGACGCGCCATAGGTAGACAAGACCTGCCAACAGAATTGCTATGAAAACGAGTGCTTCGACGAACCCGGTCCAGCCGCTTTCGCGGACGGACACAGACCATGCAAAGAGAAAGAGGGCTTCGATATCGAAGATCACGAACAGCATCGCGACCAGATAGAATTTGGCAGACAGGCGCAGGCGGGCGCTGCCGACGGGCAGCATGCCGGATTCGAAGGGTTCGTTCTTGGCGCGGCCCCATGCCTTGCTACCGAGCAGGCTGGACAGGCCGAGCATGAAGGCGCACAGGCCGACGACACCCAGGAGGAAGATGGCAAAGCCCCAGTTGTGGGCGATGAGTCCTGCCGAATCGGACATGCTAGAAATCCTTATACAGAGACCCAGCTCTGCAGTCTGAAATAAGTGTAGAGCGGCGACCTGGTGTCGCACATGCAGTGACCAAATGTCGCAGCTGAATCAATCGCGCTGATTTTATGGGTAAACCTGGTGCAAGTAAAATTTCTGTAGCAAATTTATCCGTAGGATTTAGTACAACAGCAGCGTGTAAATGGCTGAAAGCCTTGAAATTCGGGCATTGGGTGAGCTTTTGTTAATTATGTTTCTTGCGAGTGGTAACGAATTACTAGTTTCGGAATGATAATTGATATCATTTGGCCTGATGCCATTTAATTCGGCTGCTCTGAGCCTTGTAAAGTTCATCTGGCGAGTCGCCTCACTTGTAAATGCGAAAGGGCCGTGTTCTAGCAGCTTTGCGCAGCGGTTGCACCGCTCTGGGTCAATACTTTAGTGGTTGGGTCATGACTGGCTGATGAAGCGGCCGGCCAACGCTGCCGTGGGTGCGGTGCTGCCACAAGCATAGACGTGATTGTGGGGTTTGTTGGGCTGGCGTGGGTCGCGTGAGGGCGGCCATTTGCATGGCGAAAGGAATGCAGCGCCTGTGAGATCGAGCGCCGCCCGCGCGGCGCTTCGCGGCTAAAGCCGCTCCTACGTTTGTTTCCGGCCAGTCCATCCTGTGCCAGGCGCGCGCGACCGCCTTGTTTGTACGTCGCGATATCGAGGCGTGCGCCAAAGCGTTCGCGCGCAAATCCCACAGGCATAACTGGCCCGAAACAAGCGTAGGAGCGGCTTTAGCCGCGAAGCGCCGCGCGGGCGGCGCTCGATCTGCGCAA
>NZ_JBICMS010000078.1:0-490 GCF_043106615.1 Pseudomonas sp. CJQ_9
GGCCGTTGCAGACCGGTGCACGGCTGGTCATGGCCCGCCCCGGTGGGCACCGCGATCCGGAATACCTACGCGAGGTGATCACCCGCGAGCACGTCACCACCCTGCATTTCGTTCCCTCGATGCTGGACGTGTTCCTGTCCTCGACAGCCCCTGTCGCCGGGGCTGCTGCGCAGCCCGATCGCGGTGCAAGGCCGCCCCTACCCTTGGTACGGGTGATATGCTCGGGTGAGGCCTTGCCGGGGAATCTGGTGCGGCGCTTCCACGCTCAGCTGCCAGCCGTCGAGCTGCACAACCTCTACGGCCCGACAGAGGCCGCGGTGGATGTCAGCGCCTGGCACTGCACCAGCGCCCCGGACAACACCCCGATCGGCAAACCCATCGCCAACACCACCCTGTACATCCTCGACGACCAGCAGCAACCCGTGCCCCAGGGGGTAGCCGGCGAGCTGTACATCGGCGGCGTGCAGGTAGCCCGGGGTTACCTCAACCG
>NZ_JBICMS010000007.1:0-26971 GCF_043106615.1 Pseudomonas sp. CJQ_9
ACAGCGCATGTCCTCGGGCTCCTGATTTACCTGTGGGGGCCAGCTCCCACAGGTACAGCGCATGTCCTCGGGCCCCTGAGTTACCTGTGGGGGCCAGCTCCCACAGGTCAGCGCATGTCCTCGGGCTCCTGATTTACCTGTGGGGGCCAGCTCCCACAGGTCAGCGCATGTCCTCGGGCTCCTGATTTACCTGCGGGGGCCAGCTCCCACAGGTCAGCGCATGTCTTCGGGCTCCTGATTTACCTGTGGGAGCTGGCTTGCCGGCGATTGGGCTGCGCAGCAGCCCCCTCCAATTCCTGAGGCAAAAAACGGTACCGTGATGAAAAGCCCAACCATCCGCCGCTGGTCAGCGGTTCACACCTGGAGCAGCCTGGTCTGTACCCTGTTCCTGCTGTTGCTCGCCCTCACCGGCCTGCCGCTGATCTTCCACCACGAACTCGAACACCTGCTGGGCGACGCCGCCGAACTGCGCGAAATGCCGCCCGGCACGCCGCACCTCGACCTGCAACAGCTGGTGCTCAAGGCTGAGCAGCACCGCCCCGGCGAGGTCATGCAGTACTTTGGCTATGAAGAAGACCAACCCGACGGCGTGGTGGCCATCACCGCCGCCACCGCCGGTACCGAGCCCAACCTGTCGCACACCTTCATGCTCGACGCCCGCACAGGCGAAGCGGTAGCCATGCCCGCCGCCAACGGTGGCTTCATGATGCTGATGCTGCGCCTGCACGTGGACATGTTCGCTGGCCTGCCGGGCAAGTTGCTGCTGGCCTTAATGGGCGTGCTGTTCGTCGTCGCGATCGTGTCCGGCACCGTGCTATACGCTCCGTTCATGCGCCGGCTGGGCTTCGCCAGCGTGCGCCACGACAAATCCCGGCGCCTGCGCTGGCTCGACCTGCACAACCTGATCGGCATCGTCACCTTGGCCTGGGCACTGACTGTCGGTGTAACCGGCGTGATCAGCGCCCTGTCCGACCTAGTGATCGCTGCCTGGCGCAACGACAGCCTGGCGGCCATGGTGGCCCCCTACCGCAACGCCCCACCGCTGGGCGAACGCGCTGCGGCCAGCGACCTGCTGGCCATCGCCGAACAGGCCGCCCCCGGCATGCGCCCAGACTTCATCGCCTTCCCCGGTACCCGCTTCTCCAGTGAGCACCACTACGCGGTGTTCATGAAAGGTGCCACGCACCTCACTTCGCACCTGCTCACCCCGGTCCTGATCGATGCACGCACGCTGCAAGTGACCGCCGTCGGCGAACGCCCCTGGTACATGGATGCCATGGGCCTGTCGCAACCCCTGCATTTTGGCGACTACGGCGGGCGGCCCATGCAGGTGCTGTGGGCAGCACTGGACGTGCTGACCATCATCGTACTCGGCAGCGGCCTCTACCTGTGGTGGACCAAGCTGCGCAGCAGTAGGGGGGCGCGCCCGTGAGCCACAGGTCACGCAGCACCAGGCAGATCTTCGCCTGGCCGGGGCTCATCGCCGCTCTGGGTGCAGCCGGCCTGTTCGCCGCACTGCTCGGGGACGGCGCCTGGGACGCCCTGGCCTGGCTGGGGCTGGGCATTCCGGCATGGCTCGGGTTCCGTGGGCTGAGCGGCAAATGAGGTAACCCGCTAACACGCCTGTATCAACCGCTGGGACCAAGCTGCACGGCCTGTTCACCGTGGAGCCCGCCATGAGCCTGACACACTTCAAGTCCTTCGATGCGCAATTGAGCGCCCTGCTCACCCCACCCCCAGCGCCCGACCCGTCGCTGCCGCTGCTGAACGCACGGCAGCGCTACTTCGCCGACCTTGCGCAGTACTGGCTCGGCACCGCGAGCGGCGAGAGCCGGCGCGCACGCCTGGCTACGCTGCTGCGCCAGCAACTGCTGGCGCAAATCGCGTTGCGCAGCGATGACCACACGCTGGGTTCGAGCCATGCCGAGCTGGTCACCTGCTGCGCCAACAGGCCGCTGCCCTCGCAGCGCCAGCATTTACCAGCCGCGCAACGGCCGCAGATCTACCGCCCCGTACTGGACATCACCACACCCAATTGGCGTAGCTACCTGCCCGGCACCTTCGTGATCGTCGAAGGCGGGCCGGAGGGCCGCATGCCAGACCCTCGCAACACCACCGACTACGCGCTGCTGTGCAGCCTGTCCCATGGCATCGAGGCATTCGATAGCCTTGCCGAGCTGCACACCGAGCTTTGCGAACGCCTGGACGACGTGCAGCAAAGCCGGCCACTGCTGCGGCACATGAGCAACGAACACGACCGCGACAACGCCCGCAACGCCGAGCGCCTGCGCTATGAATGGTTCAACGAGGACATGATCCAGGCGCAGGTTCAGGCCTTGATCGACGGCCAGCACGCCGCGCTGACCCAGGCCTGGCAGGAAGCTGCGCAGCAGGCGGCGGTGGACTGGCCCAAGCTGACAGCGGACCTGGCCGGGGCCGCCGATCTGCTGCCATGGGCCGACAGCCGCTCTGCGCTACAAACACGCTACGGCCTGCTGCTGGAGCGCAACTCGCCAGCCTGGCTGAAAAATGCCTCGGCACAGGGCCTTACGCACATCATGCAAACCCTGCAAGAGCTGGTGATCGCCATCGACAAGGCGGCGGCACCCGGTATCCTGAGCCTTGAGCAATTCGTCGACCGCAATGGCCTGCTCGCCTGGACGCGTGAACGCCTGCGTACGCAACTGCGCCAACGTCACCAACTGGATATCGACCCGCTCGGCCTGTATGTCAGTGTCACCCTGGCCAGGCCCATAGGCCCCGTGTTGCCGCCCAGCATCACCGGCCCGTGGATACCCGTCGCCAGCCGCCCGCAGGTTGGCGACAGCATCGAGCTGGTCCAGCAGACCTACCGCATCGACGAGCTGGCGCTGATCAACGTCAGCTTGCTCGATATCGACTACTGGTTGACGGCGAGGGTGCACGACAAGCAGGGCGTGACCGTCGATGGCGTCAGCCCAGGCCAGGTCAAGCAGCTGGTCCGTGAGCTGGATGTGGGTGAAAGCTACAGCCAGTACCTACGCACCCATTTGCTGACGTCCCCGCAGGCACAGTGGCGGCAGGACAGTTATGTCGCCATCAGCCATGCGCGCATGCGCGCCGAAGCGGCCAAGGCCCACTATGCCGGCCACCTTCTCGAAGACCCGTTCGAGCGCGGGTTCGCCTGGATCACCACGTTGCTCGAATACCCGCAAAGCCATGCCCGCCAACAGGCAGACGTAGCGCAACTGAGCGTGCGCCAGTTGCTGATCGGTGGGCATACGCTGCAAGGCATCATGCTGGTCACCCCAGACAGCCCAGGCTTCGCCCGCTTCATCGTCTACACCCCGGACGCCCCCGACCGCCGTGCCTGGCGTGAGTTTCGCAATACCCGGCACATGCTCAAGACCCTGCGCAAACAACCTGCCCTGCGCGATTACCTGAAAGACCGCCTGCCGCTGGCCGACCGTGAGCAAATCGAGCTATGGCTGACCAAAGGCGGCATGGGGCCCCATGTACTTCGCCCGACGATCACCGGCGATTTCCAGCGGGCCCGCTACCTCGCTGAAGTCAATGCCATGCTGGCCGCGGTCGATGCCAGCACCAATACCCGGCTGGAACTGCTGGGCGAGCTCGGCCTGCGCGGGCTGACGCTCATTCTGGACTTGATCAGCTTCGTGTTGCCCAACCGGGCCTTGGTGGCGGTGTCGTTGGGGCGCTCGATCCTGTCGGTGATCGACGCGCACAAGGCGTTCAAACAAGGGCAACGCGTTGACGTGCTGAAACACATCGTCGACGCCTTCACCTACGCCAATGACGCCGTCAACAACCTGGGGGGAACAACCGTGATGCGCCGGGCGTTGCGGGGAATACCCTCGCCTCCGCCACTGAAGTTGCCGCCTTCGGCAAGCGTGAACATCAACCGTGAAAAACTGCGTTACCGCGTCGATGGCATTCACAAAGAAGGTATCTACGAGCAACCCTCGCCGTACCCTGGCCTGAGCTTCTACTACATCAAGGATGCCAGCGGGGCTACGTACCAGGTCGCCTTCGACGGCTACCGCTGGCGTGTAGTAGACCCGCGCATGCCAGACGCCTATACCAAGGTACCGGTCAAACGCCGCGAAGACGGCGAATGGGTAGTGGACTCGGTGGTGCTGTGGCATGACGGGCTACCCGACTTGCAGGCGCTGTTCGAAGCGTGCCAACTGCCCACGTACCCGGCTGGCGCCGAGCCAACCGACACCGCTGGACTGTACCGCCTGGGCCGGGAGTACTTTCTGGTCGCAGGCAGCCAGGCGTTGCCGCTGCGCGCGCACTTGCTGGACAACCATTACCATTTGCTAATGCCCGGGCAACCGGACCGCAGGCCCATCGCCTGGGCCATTGTGCGTTGGCAGGGGGACCAGTGGCGCATCCGGGTACGCCAGCCCGGCCGAAGCAGTGACTGGCTGGCGTTTCCAGACTGTTATTCGGTAAGCCGCGGCAACAGCCGGTCCAACCGCTGATGCAAGGCACTGCCACTGGGCCAGTTGCGCAGCAGCCGTGCCCGGTCGCGGGCATAGGCGGGGGCGAAGCTGAGCTGGGTGGCATGCTGGCACATGGCGTCCAGGTCGATCAGCGACCAGCGCCCATTGTCCCAGAACAGGTTGTGCCCCTTGAAGTCGCCGTGGCTGATGCGTTCACGGATCAGCTGCTGCATCACCTGCACCAAGGCATCGAGCTGTTCTTGCGGGGCCTCGCCACTTTCCACGTAGGGCGCAAAGCACGCGGTCAGGTCTGGGCCATCGACATACTCGGTGACCAGGTAGGCACGGCTGCGCAGGCCCAGCACCCGCTGCTCCAGCACCGCCAAGGGGCGTGGCGTGGCGATGTCGAGAAACGCCAAGCGGTGCCCTTCGATCCACGAATGCCAGGCCCGGCTCGGGCGCCAGAAGCGCTTGAGCCAGTGCGCGGTGTTCTTGATGTTGTAGCGTTTCAGCACCAACTGCCGGCCATTCACCTCGATACGCGCCACACTGGCGGCGCCACCGGTCTTGTACAGGTGGCCTTGGTCGATCAAGGCATCGGCCTGTTCCAGCACTGGCAGCATGGCGCCCACCTCGCTGCGGCGAACCGCACGCAAGCCCGACAAGCTGCGCTGTACGCTGAACAGGCTGCATTCGCGCCCGGCCTTTTCCAGGTAGTCCTTCTGCCGCCAGCTGCGCACCTTGTCCACCTGCTTCTGCAACGCTTCCAGCGGCAGCGCGTGCTCGGCATTGGCCAGCAGGTAATGCACCAGCAACTCTTCGATGAACGGTTCCAGGCGCTTGGGCAACTGGGCGAAGAAGACCCCGAGGTTTTCCAGCACCCGCGGGCGCGACAGTTGCTGGCCAGGGATTTCGGCCTTGATGCCGGCGCCATCGATCAGGTACAGCTTGCCGGCGTGGCGCAGCAGGTTGTCCAGGTGCAGGTCTTCCTGCCACAGGCCTTTGGCGTGCATGTGCGCCACGGCCGTCAGCGCCTCACCCAGCACCTGATGCTGCTCGTCGGCCAGCACCGGCAGGTTTTCCACCGCGCCCCACGCATCGGCCAGGCTTTGGGCACCGTCGAGGAATTCGAACAGCAGCCAGCCACCTTCGCCTTCCCTGAGCCCATCGGCCAGCAGCCTGGGCGTGGTCAGCCCCTGACCAGCCAACAGCTTCACGCCCTGCAATTCGCGCTGGAAATGCCGCGCCGCGTTAGCACCCACCAACAACTTGGCCAGTACCGGCGTCCCTCGCCACACACCGGCGCCGACATAGCGCTGGCCCGGTAGCACACGCAACAGGCTGAGCAGCTGCAGGTCGGCGCTGCCGGCGGCATCGGCCAAGGTCAGGGTCAGCGGCAGCGACGGGCTACGCCCGGCGTCCTTGAGTTCAGACAAACGCATCAGCGGGCCTCTTTTTCACGACGGCGTTGCGTCAGGCGTTGCAGCCAGGTGTCGACCAGCGTGCCTTCGGCGGGTTGCGCCAGGTAGCTGGCCAGCAAGCTGCGGACATCCGCCTCGCTCCAGGCCCGGGCGCGGCGTAGCAGCGGCTCCAGGTCTTTGAGGCGGTCCCGCATGCCGAACAGCAACGGCCGGGTTTTTTCCAGGTCGATCAGTTGGGCGTCCCAACCCTCGCGGCGCTGGCGCAGAAAGATGTGCTTGGGGTAGAAGCAGCCGTGCACTTGGCCGGCGCCGTGCAGGGTACGCGCCAGCTGGCCGCACGCCTGCAGGATGCCGTTGCGTTCGGCCTCGCCCAACTGCGGCCATTGGCCCAGCAGGCTGTCGAGGTCGGCCCACGCGTCCAGGGCACGGGTCATCAAAATCGCCCGATGCTGGCCGCCCTGCTTGCGCTCACCGTAGAACACCGCCTGCAAGGCCGGAATGCGCAACTTCTGATAACGGCTGATATTGCGGAATTCGCGGGCGAAGGTTGGCTCGCCAAACGGCCGGTGCAGGGTGCGGGTCAGGTAGTCGCACTGGCGCTTGAGGTAGTAACCCTTGCCTTCGAGTTCCAGGCGGAACACGCTGCTCCAGCCACCACGGCCGGTGTTGGGCTCGTCCACGGCGTCCAGTTGCAGCGCCCACAGCGCCTCGAAGTCATCCAGGCCATGGCGTTTGAGCAGCGCAAGTTCTGCACTGGCCAGGTAATCGGTCATTCCCTTCCCTCGAAAAAGCCCAGTACCTGGCGGATGCGTTTCTTGTCGCGCGCATCAAGCCGGTTGCGGTCACGGTATTGCAGGTAGAAACGCAGGCGCTGGGTAGCCGAGAGGTGGTACTTGGCCACCTTGTCGAGGCAGGCCAGGTCTTTGATCAGCCGGTGCCGCCACATGAACCCGCGCCAGAAATCGCCGGTGGGGCAGTCGATGAAGAACAGCGTGCCTTGGTCATCGACCAGCAGGTTGCGCCACTTCAGGTCGTTGTGGGCGAAACGGTGTTCGTGCATCACCCGGGTATGGCGGGCCAACTGGCGGCTGATATGGTCGACCCAGGTGCGATCGGCCAGCCGCGCATCGTTGCGCTCGGCCAGGGCCGAGAGGTCTTCGGTGTTGGGCAGCTCGCGGGTGATCATCGCCCCGCGGCCAAAGGCCAGGCCATTGCGCTCAAGGCCCCAGGCCACCACTTCGGCGGTGGGAATGCCCCACTTGGCGAACTGCTTGAGGTTCTGCCATTCGGCCTTGATGCGCGGCCGGCCCAGGTAGCGGCGCATGTGCTTGCCGGCACCGGTGTACCGTTTGACGTAATAGTTGACCCCATCACGCTCGATGCGCACCACCTCGCTGAGCGGGTCGCGGGTCAGGCGTTCGCCCTGAATGGCAAATACCGCATCGAGGCTGCCGAAGTCCGCCGCCAGGTGTTGGTAACCCGGCGCCAGTGTCCAACTCGCCATTAGAGTGCATCCCCATAGCGTTGCTTGCGATCGTAGAGTTTCTGCGCCTTGCGCTCCAGCCAGGCCAGCAGCGCGGCTTCGTCCTTGAGGACTTGCCGCAGCGGGCGCTGGAAGTAAGCGCGCATGAAGCGCAATTTGTCGCGTTGGGTCAGGCCGATGTCCAGCGCCGAGAAGTACAGCGCCGCCAGGTCCTTGTCACGCCAACGCCGGCTGATTGTCGCCCGGGTTTGCGCGCGGTGCAGGTCGATCACCGACAGTTTGAAATCATCCGCCGTCACCGGGCGGTCGGTGTGCAGCAGGAAGTGGCAGATGTAGCAATCGCGGTGGTTGACCCCAGCGCGGTGCATGCCGCCGGTCATTTTCGCCACCTCGGCGATCAGCGCATGCTTGAGGCGCGGCTCGGGCGGCTGCCTGACCCAGTCGATGCTGAAGTCTTCCAGGCTGATGGTCGGCGCCAGCTCTTCGGTGATGATGAACGAATGCTGCGCGGCGGGGTTGTTGCCGCGCTCACCGTAGGCGACCGCGGTCATGGTCGGCACGCCCACTTCATGCAAACGCTGGATCGCCTGCCACTCCTGGCCGGCACCGAGCACCGGCAGCTTCGCGGTCAGCAGGTTCTTGAAGATCTCGCCCCAGCCGATACCGCGGTGGATCTTGACGAAAAAGCCCTCGCCAGCCACCTCGGTACGCAGCGTGCGGCGGCCTTCGAGTTCGCGATAGACCTCGCCTTGCAGCGCCTCCACGGCGTCGAAGGCATCGCGCCCGGCCCACAGGTGTTTGAAGGGTTCGGCCAGTATCAGCTTCATGCGGTTTTCTGCCCCAGGATCACGTCGGCAGCATGCTGCGGCATGCTGTACAGATCGGCGGTTTCGGCGAATGCCAGGCCGTTGCGCGACCAGCTGGCGCGGGCCTGCGGGTCTTCCAGCATGCGCTGCAGGTAGCTGTTGAGCTGGTCCTGCTCGAATGGCTCGTCCAGCACCAGGCCACTGTCGGCCTCGGCAATGTAATGGGCATAGCCGCACACCCTGGACACCAGCACCGGCAAACCGGCCACCAGCGCTTCGAGCAGCACCGTACCGGTGTTTTCGTTATACGCCGGGTGAATCAGCACGTCGGCACCCAGCAGAAAGCGCGGGATGTCGCTACGGCCCTTGAGGAACTGCACCTGATCGCTCAGGCCCAGGGTAGCGCTTTGCAGCTGGAATACCTTGGGGTCGTCCTGGCCGATGACCATCAACCGGGTGCGCTTGCGCAGCGCCGACGGCAGTGCCGCCAGCGCCTTGAGGCTGCGGTCAACGCCCTTGGTCTTGAAGCCCGAGCCGATCTGCACCAGCAGCAGGTCGCCCTCGCCCAGGTTGAACTCCTGGCGGAACTCGGCGCGAATCTCGGCGGCATTGGCAGGCGCGCGGCGGTCCTGGGAAATGCCCGGCGGCAACAGGTGGAAGCGCTCCAGCGGGGTGCCGTAATGCTTGATGAACAGCGGCTGCTGCACTTCGGAAATCATCAGCACTTCGGTATGCGCGTCCTTGGCGAACACCGCACGCTCGTACTCGGCAAAGTGCCGGTAGCGGCCCCAACGGCGGTACAGGCCACCACGCAGGGTTTGCGCCTTGTCCTCGAAGCAGCCGTCGGCGGCGTAGTACACGTCCAGCCCCGGCATCTTGTTGAAGCCGATCAGGCGGTCGACCGGGCGCTTGGCCAGGTCGGCGGCCATCCAGGCACTGAGCTTCTCGTTGCGCCGGTGGTTGAAGACCGCCTTGACCGGCGCCACCAGTACCTCGAAGCCTGGGGGAATGTCGCCCTCCCAGATCAACGTGTACACACGGATCTGGTGGCCACGCTTCTGGCACTCCAGGGCAATGCGCATGAAGTCGCGTTGCAGCCCGCCAAAGGGGAAATATTTGTAAAGCACGAAAGCCAGTTGCATCAACGGACATCCTCAGCCAGCAGCAACGCGCTCAAGCGGCTCGCCACATGCTCGGGATTCAGGCGAGTAAAGCACAGTGGCCACTCGCGTTTGAGATCGAACCGGGCCAGGTCATCGGCGCTCGGTTTGTAGGTGCACTTCTTCTGCAGGCAGGGCGCGCAGGGCCAGTCACTGGCCTGGTGAATCTGGGTCCGTCCGTAGGCGCCGGTCAGGCCCGGGTTGGTCGGGCCGAATAACGAAATGGTCGGCACATCGAGTGCCGCGGCCAGGTGGCCCAGGCCGGTATCGACCGCCACGCAGGCCTTTGCCGCTGCCAGCACGCGGGCAACACCGGCAAGGTTCAATTTGGGGAGCACCTGGCAATTGTTCAAGCCTTGGGCAATGCGCTCGGCCCGCGCCTTCTCCGCCGGGTTGCCCCACGGCAGGCGCACCTCCAGCTTGCGCCGGCCCATGCGCTCGGCCAGTTCGCGCCAATAGGCTTCCGGCCAGTGCTTGGTCGCCCAGGTGGTGCCATGCAGGAACACGACATAGGGCGCCGCTGGCGGCAGTTGCAGGCGCTCGAGGTCCAGGCCGTAGTTGCCGATGCCTTCGGGCAGGTCGTAGGCCAGGGCCATGGCGAACAGCTGGCGCACCCGCTCGACCGCATGCTGGCCGGTAGCAACCGACAGGCGCCGGTCATAAAAGCGGCTGGCCCACCCTTCACGGGCCGAGTAGCGGTCCAGGCCAGCCACCGGGGCCTTCACGTAGCGGGTGAGCCAGGCCGACTTGACCAGGCCCTGGGCGTCGATCACCAGGTCATACTTGTGCGCGCGTAAGCGCTGCTTGAAGGCCTTCCATTCGCCGCTCTTGAGGGTTTGCCAAAGGTTCTTGCGCCAGCGGCGGATGGCCACCGGGATGACCTGGTCGACCGCCGGGTGCCAGCTGGGGATTTCGGCGAAGCCTTCTTCCACCACCCAGTCGAACCGGATGCCCGGGAGCGCGTGGGCGGCATCGGTCAGTGCCGGCAGGGTATGGATCACGTCACCCAGGGATGAGGTCTTGATGATCAGTACCCGCACTTAGTCGACCTCGGCCACGGCATCGATCAGGTCCGGCCCGCTCAGGCTGTGCAGGGCGGCGATGACTTTACCGGGCTCCAGCAGGCGCAGGCAGTTGTAGTGGCCGAAGCGGCAGGTGCGGTCAAAGCAGGGGCTGCACTCGATACCGGTGCGCACCACTTCCACCTGTTCGGCCAGCGGCGGGGTGAAGCCGGGCGAGGTCGAGCCGTACACGGCCACCAGCGGGCGGTTGAGCGCAGCCGCCACGTGCATCAGCCCCGAGTCGTTGGACACCACGGCCTGCGCGCACGACATCAGGTCGATAGCCTCGGCCAGCGAAGTTTCACCAGCCAGGTTGGCCGACTCTTCGCGCAACCCCGGGATCAGCCGGTCGCGGATCTGCTCGCCCACCGGGTGGTCGTTTTTCGAGCCGAACAGCCATACCTGCCAGCCCTGGCGGATCATCGCATCCGCCACGGCGGCATAGTGTTCGGCCGGCCAGCGCTTGGCCTCACCAAACTCGGCACCGGGGCACAGCGCCAGTACCGGGCGGTCGAGCTCCAGGCCGAACTTGGCCAAGGCGGCCTCGCGGCTCTGGGCTTCGATTTGCAGATGCGGGCGCGGGTACGGTTGCGGCAATTCGGCACCAGGGGCGTAGGCCAGGGCCATGAAACGCTCGATCATCAGCGGGTAGCGGGCCTTGTCCAGCTTGCGCACGTCATTGAGCAGGCCGAAACGCATTTCGCCGCGCCAGCCGGTGCGCTTGGGAATGCCGGCGAAGAAGGGGACCAGCGCCGACTTCAACGAGTTGGGCAGCAGGATGGCCTGGTCGTACTGGCCGGCCAGCGACTTGCCGATACGCCGCCGCGTGGCCAGCTCCAGTGCGCCGTGGCCGAGCGGAAAGCTCAAGGCCTGGCGCACTTCGGGCATGCGTTCGAGGATCGGCCGGCTCCACTCGGGTGCCAGCACGTCGATCACGCAGTCGGGGTGCTGCTGTTTCAGGCACTGGAACAAGGTCTGCGCCATCACCATGTCGCCGACCCAGCTGGGGCCAATGATCAGTATTCTCATGCTTAGTCCAGAAACGCTCGGGGAGGCTACAGGCTGCGGTTCAGCCTGGCCTCCCCTCTTTATATTCAGGCTATGTGGCGGACAGTGTACCACTCACATGGCCCATTCGCGGGCACGCCCGCTCCCACAGGTAATGCACAGCCTTCCAGGTCTGCGCTTTCCCTGTGGGAGCGGGCATGCCCGCGAATGAAGCCAGCTCGGTATCAGGTCAAACCCAGCTCACCCCAGACCCGCCGTACCTCACGGCGTTCATCGGCAAACTGCGCCGCATCGATCACCCCGGCCTGTTTCTGCAGGGCCTGGCGGTGCGAGGCCGAGCGGAACGCCTTGTACACTTCACGCAACAGCACCGCGTCACTGGCCGGCAGCAAACCTGCCTGCTCCAGCTCTTCCAGAATGCGGATGTTATCGGTCCATCGGAGTATGGCCGGGTGCTCGTGGCCCCAGGCCAAAGCGGCGTATTGCACCATAAATTCAATATCGACGATACCGCCGGCATCCTGCTTGATATCGAACGGCATGCCAGCCTCGAAGGCATTGGCTGCAGTCCCGGCGGCAGTGGCCTTGGTGCCCAGGTTGTCACGCATTTTGGCGCGCATTTCGCTCACTTCGCTGCGCAGCTTCTCAAGGTCACGGGCCTGGCCCAGCACCTTGGCGCGAACGCCCTCGAACGCAGCCCCCACCTGCTTGCAACCGACCAGCACACGGGCCCGCACCAGGGCCTGGTGCTCCCAGGTCCAGGCTTCGTTCTGCTGGTAGCGCTCGAAGGCCCCCAGCGAACTGACCAGCAGGCCCGAAGCCCCTGACGGGCGCAGGCGCATGTCCACGTCATACAGCTGGCCCGAGTTGGTCTGGGTGGTCAGCAGGTGAATGATGCGTTGGCCAAGGCGGGTAAAGAACTGCGCACTGTCGATCGGCTTGGCCCCGTCGGTTTCCGCCTGCGGGTCGCCATCGTGGATGAACACCAGGTCCAGGTCCGAGCCGTGGCCCAGTTCCAGCCCACCCATCTTGCCGTAGCCGATGATGATGAACCCCGGGTCGCACAGGCTGCCGTCACTGCGCTTGGGCTGACCGTGGCGGGCCACGGTCTGGCGCCAGGCCAGCGCCAGCACCTGGTCGAGGATGGCCTCGGCCAGCCAGGTCAGGTAGTCGCTGACTTTCATCAAGGGCAGGTTGCCGCTGATTTCCGAGGCCGCC
Organism: Pseudomonas sp. CJQ_9; assembly: GCF_043106615.1. NCBI lineage: Bacteria > Pseudomonadati > Pseudomonadota > Gammaproteobacteria > Pseudomonadales > Pseudomonadaceae > Pseudomonas > Pseudomonas sp. CJQ_9. Next base: position 12,606 of record NZ_JBICMS010000007.1, read on the forward strand.
ACGCGCAGGCTGTGGGCCAGCTTGAAATGGCGCAGCGCCTCCATCTGCTGCTCAAGGTCGTCTTCGGGGATACGCGTCAGCCGCTCGCGCAGTTCGCTGGCCAGCTCTGGCGCCAGTGGGGGCCTGAACAGGCGGCCCTCATTGAGCAACTCATCGAGCAGCAGCGGGTAGCGGGCCATCTGCTCGGCGATCCAGGGGCTGGCGGCGCACAGGGTCAACAGTTGGCGCAGTGCACTCGGGTTTTCCGTCAGCAGCACCAAGTAGGCCGAACGCCGCGCCACCGCTTCTACCAGCGGCAATACCCGCTCGAGTACCAGGTCGGGGTTGTCGTGCTCCACCGCTTGCGCCAGCAAGCGTGGAATAAAGGCATCCAGGCGTTCACGCCCGATGCGTTGCATGGAGCGCAGCTGCGGGCTTGAGCGCAACGCGGCCAGGCGCCGCAAAGCGTCCACAGGCGCCTTGAAACCGGCCTCCTCCAGTTGGCGACCCGCCGCTTCCTCGTCCTGGGCCTGCTCCCACAGCGGCGACCACTCACCGCCCACCACCAGCTCGCCTTCACCGTCTTCATCGTCCGGGTCGGCAATGACTTGGCGGAAATGCCAGTCGATGCGGCCACGCCAGTAGGTCAGCTGGTCGTGGAAGCTCTGCCAGTCGGCAAAGCCAAGCATGAAGGCGACCCGCGCCTGATCGGTCTCGCCCTCGGGCAGCATTTGTGTCTGGCGGTCGGCAATGGCCTGGATGGCGTGCTCGGTATAACGCAGGAACTCATAGCCTTCGCGCAGCTCAGCCACCACTGCCGGCGGCAGGTAGCCCTGGCCTTCGAGGGTGGCCAGCACCTTGAGCAACGGCCGCTGCTGCAGGCTGAGGTCACGCCCACCGTGGATCAGCTGGAACGCCTGGGCGATGAACTCGACCTCACGAATGCCGCCAGCACCGAGCTTGATGTTGTCGGCCATGCCCTTGCGCCGGACTTCCTGCTGGATCAACTGCTTCATGGTGCGCAGCGCTTCGATGGCGGAAAAGTCCAGGTAGCGGCGGTACACGAACGGGCGCAGCATTTCCTGCAACTGCGCGCCAGCAGCCTGATCGCCGGCCACCACCCGGGCCTTGATCATGGCGTAGCGTTCCCAGTCGCGCCCCTGGTCCTGGTAATACTGTTCCAGGGCATTGAAGCTGAGTACCAGGGCCCCGGCAGAGCCGTAAGGGCGCAACCGCATGTCGACGCGGAACACGAAGCCGTCGACGGTCACCGGGTCCAATGCCTTGATCAGGCGCTGGCCCAGGCGGGTAAAGAACTCCTGGTTGTCCAGCGAGCGCTTGACCCCTTCGGTTTCACCGCCCTCGGGGAAACCGAAGATCAGGTCGATGTCCGAGGACAGGTTGAGTTCGACCGCGCCCAGCTTGCCCATGCCCAGTACAACCATGTGCTGCGGCTGGCCACTGCGGTTGCCGATGGGCGTCCCGAATTGCTGGCAGTGACGCGGGTACAGCCATTGGTAGGCTTCGTCGATGCAGGCATCGGCCAGGTCCGACAGGTCGCGGCAGGTTTCGCCAAGTTCCGCCTGGCGGGTAATGTCACGCCAGATGATGCGCACTTGCTGCCGGTTGCGCGCGCGGCGCAGGTTGCGCGCCAGTTCCTCTTCGCTTTGCGCCGCCTGCGCCGCCGCGGCAATTTGCCCGCGCAGCTCCCCCGGGGCATAGCGCCGTTCCAGCTCACCGCTGGCCAGCAGGGCAAACAGCATGGCCGGGTCGCGCTGGGCCACGCCCAGCACGAAGTCGCTGGCCGCGGCCACCTGGTCGAACTGGTGCCGCTGGGCCGCACTGCAATCGTTCAGGTCCAGTTCGGGGTGAGCTGCCACGGCATCGCGCAGGAACTGCTGGTTGCGAGAAACCAGCGGCTGCAAGCTGGCAGGCAGATCGGAGGGCAAAGGTAGGCGCATGGTCTATCCTTGATCGGCGTGAAATAGAGGGAAAAAAGCGGCCAAGGGGAAGCCGGACCACGGTTGGACTGTCGTACAAAAGTTGGAAATAGCTGAAAAAAATGCAAAATTGGCAACAAACATCAAGAAACACCCGTTCGCGACACAATGCCAACCAACATGAACGTTTTTCCTCACAAGCCAACGTGCGACCAAACGTCGCACAATTGTAGTTTTACTACTACTCGTGTCGTGTAAAAGCATGAAATGCGCAAGCAAATGTAGTAAAACTACAACGCGCCGGACGACACCCCGGTAATCCAAGAATTCACGACGTCTGCCCATAAGGCCAGTCGCAATCTCAGGCAATCGATTCTGGTTGCCTTTCCGCCCTGGAGCAAGCCATGCAAGACCTCGATCCAATCGAAACCCAGGAATGGCTGGATGCCCTGGAGTCGGTCCTCGACAAAGAAGGCGAAGACCGCGCTCATTACCTGATGACCCGTATGGGCGAGCTGGCCACCCGTAGTGGTTCCCAGCTGCCGTATGCGATCACCACGCCATACCGCAACACCATCCCTGTCACCCACGAAGCACGCATGCCTGGCGACCTGTTCATGGAACGCCGCATTCGCTCGATGGTGCGTTGGAACGCCCTGGCCATGGTCATGCGTACCAACCTGAAAGACTCGGACCTGGGCGGACACATCTCCAGCTTCGCCTCCAGCGCCACCCTGTACGACATCGGCTTCAACTACTTCTTCCAGGCCCCGACCGAAGAACACGGCGGCGACCTGATCTTCTTCCAGGGCCACGCCTCCCCAGGCGTCTACGCCCGCGCCTTCATGGAAGGCCGCATCAGCGAAGAGCAGATGAACAACTTCCGCCAGGAAGTGGACGGCAACGGTCTGTCTTCGTACCCGCACCCATGGCTGATGCCTGATTTCTGGCAGTTCCCGACCGTTTCGATGGGTCTGGGCCCGATCCAGGCCATCTACCAGGCCCGCTTCATGAAGTACCTGGAAGCGCGCGGCTTCATCCCTGCCGGCAAGCAGAAAGTCTGGTGCTTCATGGGCGACGGCGAGTGCGACGAGCCGGAATCGCTGGGTGCAATCGCCCTGGCCGGCCGCGAGAAGCTGGACAACCTGATCTTCGTCATCAACTGCAACCTGCAGCGCCTCGACGGCCCGGTTCGCGGCAACGGCAAGATCATCCAGGAACTCGAAGGCGTGTTCCGTGGCGGTGGCTGGAACGTCAACAAAGTCGTCTGGGGCCGCTTCTGGGACCCACTGCTGGCCAAGGACACCAACGGTGCCCTGCAGCGCCGCATGGACGAAGTCATCGACGGCGAGTACCAGAACTACAAAGCCAAAGACGGCGCGTACGTTCGTGAAAACTTCTTCAACACCCCGGAACTCAAGGCCATGGTCGAAGACCTGTCCGATGACGAGATCTGGAAGCTCAACCGTGGCGGCCACGACCCGTACAAGGTCTACGCGGCTTACCACCAGGCGGTGAACCATAAAGAGCAGCCGACCGTCATCCTGGCCAAGACCATCAAGGGTTACGGTACCGGTGCCGGCGAAGCCAAGAACACCGCGCACAACACCAAGAAGGTCGACGTCGACAGCCTGCGTCACTTCCGTGACCGCTTCGACATCCCGGTCAAGGATGCCGACCTCGAGAACCTGCCGTTCTACAAGCCGGAAGAAGGTTCTGCCGAAGCCAAGTACCTGGCCGAGCGCCGTGCTGCCCTGGGCGGTTTCGTGCCTCAGCGCCGGGCCAAGAGCTTCAGCGTGCCAACCCCGCCGCTGGAAACGCTGAAAGCGATCCTGGACGGCTCGGGCGACCGCGAAATCTCCACCACCATGGCCTTCGTGCGTATTCTGGCGCAGCTGGTCAAGGACAAGGACATCGGCCAGCGCATCGTGCCGATCATTCCCGACGAAGCCCGTACCTTCGGTATGGAAGGCATGTTCCGCCAGCTGGGTATCTACTCGTCGGTCGGCCAGCTCTACGAGCCAGTCGACAAAGACCAGGTGATGTTCTACCGCGAGGACAAGAAGGGCCAGATCCTGGAAGAAGGCATCAACGAAGCCGGCGCCATGTCGTCGTTCATCGCTGCCGGTACCTCGTACAGCTGCCACAACCAGCCGATGCTGCCGTTCTACATCTTCTACTCGATGTTCGGCTTCCAGCGTATCGGCGACCTGGCCTGGGCCGCAGGCGACAGCCGCACCCGTGGCTTCCTGATCGGCGGTACTGCCGGCCGCACCACCCTCAACGGTGAAGGCCTGCAGCACGAAGACGGTCACAGCCACATGATGGCGGGCACCATCCCGAACTGCCGCACCTACGATCCAACCTACGGCTACGAGCTGGCGGTGATCATCCAGGACGGCATGAAGAAGATGACCGAAGAGCAACAGGACATCTTCTACTACATCACCGTGATGAACGAATCCTACCAGCAGCCAGCCATGCCGGCCGGTGTCGAGGAAGGCATCATCAAGGGCATGTACCTGCTCGAAGAAGACACCCGCGAAGCGGCACACCACGTACAGCTGATGGGCTCCGGCACCATCCTGCGCGAAGTGCGCGAGGCGGCGAAGATCCTGCGTGAAGAGTTCAACGTCGGTGCCGACGTGTGGAGCGTCACCAGCTTCAACGAACTGCGTCGCGACGGCCTGGCCGTAGAGCGCGCCAACCGCCTGAAGCCTGGCCAGAAGCCACAAGAGACCTACGTCGAGCAGTGCCTGGCCGGTCGCAAAGGCCCGGTCATTGCCTCTACCGACTACATGAAGCTGTTCGCCGAGCAGATTCGCCAGTGGGTACCGAGCAAAGAGTTCAAGGTCCTGGGTACCGACGGTTACGGTCGCAGCGACAGCCGCAAGAAGCTGCGTCACTTCTTCGAAGTTGACCGCCACTTCGTGGTGCTGGCTGCCCTGGAAGCCCTGGCTGACCGTGGCGAGATCGAACCCAAGGTTGTTGCAGACGCTATCGTCAAGTTCGGCATCGACCCGGACAAGCGCAACCCACTGGACTGCTGAGGAGTATTTTTAAGTGAGCGAACTCATTCGCGTACCTGACATCGGCAGCGGTGAAGGTGAAATCATCGAGCTGTTCGTCAAGGTCGGTGACCGTATCGAGGCTGACCAGAGCCTGCTGACCCTGGAGTCCGACAAGGCCTCCATGGAGATCCCGGCCCCCAAGGCCGGTGTCATCAAGGAGCTGAAGGTCAAGCTGGGCGACCGCCTGAAAGAAGGCGACGAACTGCTGGTGCTGGAAGCCGAGGGCGCCGCTGCTGCGGCCCCTGAGGCGCCAGCCGCTGCACCGGCCGAGGCTGCAGCCCCGGCCCCGGCCGCTGAAGCCGCCCCTGCCCCAGCTGCAGCGGCTGCACCGGCTGCCGCCGCCGTGCAGGATATCCACGTGCCAGACATCGGTTCGTCGGGCAAAGCCAAGATCATCGAAGTACTGGTCAAGGTCGGCGACACCGTCGAAGCCGACCAGTCGCTGATTACCCTGGAGTCCGACAAGGCCTCCATGGAAATCCCGTCGCCGGCTGCCGGCGTGGTCGAAGAAGTCCTGTGCAAGCTGGAAGACGAAGTCGGCACTGGCGACCTGATCTTCAAGCTGAAGGTCGCTGGCGCAGCACCTGCTGCTGCCCCGGCACCTGCCGCCGCTGCCCCGGCCAGGGCTGAGGCTGCCCCGGCTGCCGCACCTGCTGCTGCCGCCCCGGCGGCAGCCCCTGCGCCGGCTACCACCGCGCCGGCTGCCGGTAGCAACGCCAAGGTCCACGCAGGCCCGGCGGTGCGCCAACTGGCCCGTGAATTCGGTGTCGACCTGGGCGCAGTCGCGGCCACCGGCCCGCACGGTCGCATCCTGAAGGAAGACGTGCAGGTGTACGTCAAAGCGATGATGCAAAAGGCATCGAGCGCCCCGGCAGCTGCCGGTGCGACCGGTGGCGCCGGCATCCCGCCGATCCCTGCCGTGGACTTCAGCAAGTTCGGTGAAGTGGAAGAAGTGGCCCTGACCCGCCTGATGCAGGTCGGTGCCGCCAACCTGCACCGCAGCTGGCTGAACGTGCCGCACGTGACCCAGTTCGACTCCGCCGACATCACCGAGCTGGAAGCCTTCCGCGTGGCGCAGAAGGCCGTGGCCGAAAAGGCTGGCGTGAAGCTGACCGTACTGCCACTGCTGCTCAAGGCCTGCGCATTCCTGCTCAAGGAACTGCCAGACTTCAACAGCTCGCTGGCGCCAAGCGGCAAGGCCATCATCCGCAAGAAGTACGTGCACATCGGCTTCGCCGTGGACACCCCGGACGGCCTGCTGGTCCCGGTGATCAAGAACGTCGACCAGAAGAGCCTGCTGCAACTGGCTGCCGAAGCTGCGGCACTGGCTGAAAAAGCCCGTACCAAGAAGCTCTCGGCTGACGAGATGCAGGGTGCCTGCTTCACCATCTCCAGCCTCGGCCACATTGGCGGCACCGGCTTCACGCCGATCGTCAACGCGCCGGAAGTGGCGATCCTTGGCGTGTCCAAGGCGACCATGCAGCCGGTCTGGGATGGCAAGGCCTTCCAGCCCAAGCTGATGCTGCCACTGTCGCTGTCCTACGATCACCGTGTGATCAACGGCGCTGCCGCCGCGCGCTTCACCAAGCGCCTGGGCGACGTGCTGGGCGACATCCGCACCATGCTGCTGTAAGGCGGCCCACTGCCCCTGCATGCAGGGGCAGTTCCTTTTTCGAGCTGCCACGCTCGTACCTCAACCCCGTCGATTGGCGGGGCTTTTTTTGCCCGCCGGAAAACCAGGCCAAACTACAGATTCCGGCCAGGCCGCCGATAACCCCTACACAGCATCACACATGGCTGCTTGCCAGCCCTTGGCACATGATGCAACCTTGCCAGACCCGCAGCGGCCCTACGCAGCATTCCCTCTTCAAGCGAGTCTTCGATGAAAAGCCAACCCGATGCCGCCAGCCGTGTGGCGGCCGAGGTCGTCACGCCGTTACCCGTGCCCTCGCGGCTGGGCATGCTGCGTTTCGAAAGGCTTAACGAAGCCAGCTGGGCCATGCTTTACCTGGACCCAGCCTGCGAGCGGCAGTTCGGCGTGCATGCCGGCACCTTGTGCGCACAGTTCGATGCGCCCTATGCCAGCCTGATGGAGCCCGAGGCACGCTACCGCCTGCACGACGAGATCCAGCAGCAACTGGCCCAGCGCGGTTACTACCGGGTGCGCTATACCCTGCATACGCCCAATACCGCACTGCGCCTGCTGGAGGTGGGTGAAGCCTACAAGCAGCACAACCGCCTGCTGCTGCGCGGCTACCTGAGCGTGCTCGACGGCCAGCCGCACGACGCCGCCGAGCAGGATGCCAACGACCTGGAATCACGCAACAACCGCCTGCAGCTGGCCTTGCAGCTGAACCAGCGCGCCCAGCAGGAGCAACTCGAGCACTTGGAACGCGTGCGCGGCCAGCAGGACCTGATCCTGCGCCTGGCCCGCCAACGTTACAGTGCCGAGAACTCGCTGCTGGAAGCCGCCCAGCTGATCACCCAGAGCGCTTGCGAAATCTACAACGTCGACAGCGCCAGCATCTGGCACCTGGAAGACCAGCGCCTGGAACCGATCACCGCGTGGAAACGCGACACTCAGGAACACCGCCGCCCCGAAGCCATCGACGCCAGCCGCTTCCCGGACTACCTCGACGCGCTGCACGCCAGCCGCGCCATCGATGCCCATAACGCCGGCCATGACCCGCGCACCCGTGAGCTGGCACGAAGTCTGTGCCCGGAAAACAAGGCCATGCTCGACGCCAGCATTCGTGTCGACGGCCAGGTGGTGGGTGTGCTGTGCCTGGAGCAGACCGGCCAGCCCCGTGCCTGGCAGTCGGATGAAATCGCCTTCGCCGGCGAACTGGCCGACCAGTTCGCCCAGGTCATCACCAACCACAACCGCCGCGCTGCAGCCAACGCCCTGCACCTGTTCCAGCGTGCGGTCGAACAAAGCGCCAGCGCGTTCCTGCTGGTCAACCGCGATGGCCGGGTGGAGTACGTCAACCCAAGCTTTACCGCCATTACCCAGTACAGCACCGACGAAGTACAAGGCCGCCACCTCGGCGAGCTGCCGGCGCTGGAAAACCTCAATGAGTTGTTGTTCGACTCACCGTCGAGCCTGGCCATGGGCAACAGCTGGCAAGGTGAATTCAAGAGCCGGCGCAAGAACCTCGAGCCCTACTGGGGGCAACTGTCGATTTCCAAGGTGTACGGCGACAACCGTGAGCTGACCCACTACATCGGCATCTATGAAGACATCACCCAGACCAAACTGGCGCAGCAGCGCATCGAACGCCTGGCGTACACCGACAACCTGACCAACCTGGGCAACCGCCCGGCGTTCATTCGCAGCCTGGATGAGCGCTTTGCCCGCGACGGCGAACACTCGATGTGCCTGCTGCTGGTAGACATCGACAACTTCAAGCGCATCAACGACAGCCTTGGGCATCAGACCGGCGACAAGCTGCTCATCAGCCTGGCCCGGCGCTTGCGCAACAGCCTGCACAGCGGCGGTATCCTGGCACGCTTTGCCAGCAACGAGTTCGCCGTGCTGCTGGACGACACCCTCCTGGAAGATGGCCAGGGCGTGGCCCTGCAGTTGCTGCGCACCCTCGACAAGCCGATGTTCGTCGACAACCAGTTGATCAACGTTACCGCCTCGGTCGGCCTAGCCTATGCCCCCTTGCACGGCAGCGACCCGGCCAGCCTGATGAAGAACGCCGGCCTGGCGCTGCACAAGGCCAAGGCCAACGGCAAGCACCAGGTGCAGGTGTTCACCGAAGTGCTCAATGCCGAGGCCAGCTACAAGCTATTCGTCGAGAACAACCTGCGGCGCGCGCTGACCCAGAACGAGCTGGAGGTGTTCTACCAGCCCAAGCTGTGCCTGCGCAGCGGTCGCCTGCTGGGCCTGGAGGCGCTGCTGCGCTGGAACCACCCCGAGCGCGGCATGATCCGCCCGGACCAGTTCATCAGCGTGGCCGAGGAAACCGGCCTGATCATCCCCATTGGCAAGTGGGTCGTGCGCCAGTCCTGCCGCATGAGCCAGGAATTGCGCGCCGCTGGCATGGGTAACCTGCATGTGGCCATCAACCTGTCGCCCAAGCAGTTCTCCGACCCGGACCTGGTGGCGTCGATCAGCAGCATCCTCAAGGAAGAAGCCCTGCCCCCGCACCTGCTGGAGCTGGAGCTGACCGAAGGCTTGCTGCTGGAAGCCAGCGAAGACACCCACCGCCAGCTGGAAGAACTCAAGGCCCTGGGCCTGACCCTGGCCATGGACGACTTTGGCACCGGCTACTCGTCGCTGAGCTACCTGAAGAAGTTTCCGATCGACATCCTCAAGATCGACCGTAGCTTCATCAACGAAATCCCCGACAACCAGGACGACATGGAAATCACCTCGGCAGTGATCGCCATGGCCCACAACCTGAAGCTGAAGGTGGTGGCCGAGGGCATCGAAACCCCGGAGCAGCTGGCATTCTTGCGTCGGCACCGGTGTGATGTGGGCCAGGGGTACCTGTTCGACCGGCCGATCCCGGGGCGCGAGCTGGCCGAGCGGTTGAAGCGCTATCCGCGTGGACCGGTGGCCTGACAGCGGCGTAAACCTCGGGCACTATAGAAGCCATTCGGGCCTCTTCGCGGGCACGCCCGCTCCCACAGGTTCCCCACAACATTCAGTCCTGTGGGAGCGGGCATGCCCGCGAAAGCCCCAACACCTATCCAACTGATTAAACACAGAGGAACGGCCATGGTCCTGCGTTCGGAAATCCTGGTGAACAAAAACGTCATGCCTACCGCGGAACAGGCCCTGCCTGGCCGCGAAACGCCAATGAGCCTGCCCGAGTTCCACTACGTCTTCAAGGACACCCCACTGCTCGGCCCGTTCTTCGAAGGCAGCATCGACTTCGCCATCTTCGGCCTAGGCTGCTTCTGGGGCGCCGAGCGCCGCTTCTGGCAGCGCGAAGGTGTGGTCAGCACCGTGGTGGGTTATGCCGGCGGCTTCACCCCGAACCCAACCTATGAAGAGGTTTGCTCGGGCCTGACCGGCCATACCGAAGTGGTGCTGGTGGTGTTCGACAAGGACAAGGTCAGCTACCGCGAGCTGCTGGCGATGTTCTGGGAGCTGCACAACCCAACCCAGGGCATGCGCCAGGGTAACGATGTCGGCACCCAATACCGCTCTGCCATCTACTGCACCAGCCCGGAACAGCTGGAACAGGCCAAGGCCAGCCGTGACGCTTTCCAGGCCGAGCTGAGCAAGGCCGGGTTCGGCGAAATCACCACCGAAATCGACCAGGCACCGACGGTGTACTTCGCCGAGGCCTACCACCAGCAGTACCTGGCCAAGAACCCGGACGGCTATTGCGGCATCGGCGGTACCGGCGTGTGCCTGCCACCCAGCCTGCAAGGTAACTGAAGCATGAGCACGATGACGCTGTTCCACTCGCCCTTGTCGCCGTTCGTGCGCAAGGTGATGGTTGTGCTGCACGAAACCGGCCAGTTGCAGCGGGTGCAGCTGCAGCCGGTCAACATCAGCCCGGTGAGCGGCGACCCGCAGCTGAACCAGGACAACCCGATCGGCAAGATCCCGGCGCTGCGCCTGGAGGACGGCACCGTGCTGCACGACAGCCGGGTGATCTGCGAGTACCTCGACCAACAGCACGTCGGCCTGCCGCTGCTGCCACGCGAAGGCTCGGCGCGCTGGCGGCGCCTGACGCTGGTGTCGCAGGCCGATGCGATCCTGGATGCAGCGGTATCGTGCCGTTATGAAAGCTTCCTGCGGCCTGAAGACAAGCGCTGGGACGGTTGGCTGCAGGCGCAGGGCGACAAGATTCGCCGTAGCCTGGCCAACCTGGAGCAGGAGCATTTGCCTGAGCTGATGTCCGGGTTCGACCTGGCGGCGATTGGCGTGGCCTGTGCGCTGGGGTATCTGGACCTGCGTCAGCCCGAGTTCGGCTGGCGCGAGCGCCAGCCTGGGCTGGCCGCGTGGTATGCAGAAGTGAGCAAGCGGCCGTCGATGGTCGCCACTTCTGCGCAGGCCTGAAGGGCCTCTTCGCGGGCACGCCCGCTCCCACAGGGACAGCACAGTATTCGAAAGCTGTGCATTACCTGTGGGAGCGGGCGTGCCCGCGAAGGCCTCACCTGGGTACCACAGGAAACAACTGCCCAATCCTGACCCAATCAGCGCCCGCGCTGTTTGCCCTCCCTCAAGCTACGTATCAGCAGCCTGGCTTGCCAGCAGTAAATTTCTTCGCTGGGTTGACCGCCGCCTTGAACTCGCGCAGCGCCTTGGAGCCAATCAACAGCGGGTAGTTGAAGTTGCTGCGGTCCACCAGGTTCACTTCAACAGTGCGTTTCACGTCACCCAGGCACAACTGCAGGTCGACCACCGGGCGCTTGGAAACTTCCGGCGTATCCCCTTCGTCTTCCTCATCGGCCCGCCCTTTGATCTTGCTGATACGCGAGACCTTGTGCTCGTAAACTTTGCCATCGGCGTCCTTGGTCGCCAGACGAAAGCGCACCCACTCATCGCCATCGCGGGTGAACAACTCGATATCCTTGGCCGACAGCGACGCGGTAAAGGCGCCGGTATCCATCTTGGCTTTCAACGTTTCGCCCAGCTCGGGCAGGGCGATATTCTCGTAACGGCCGTAGAGGGTAGGGTCGGCGGCCATCACCGGCAGTGACAACAACGACAACAGGGCAAGCAAAGGTTTCACAGGCAGGCTTCCTTCAAAGAGGTCAGTGCTTAGACTGCACTGGCAGGATAGGTTCGTTGTCACAAGGTTATCCAACATGTTGTGAAACATTTGTTCCTGCCGCCGGGCATTGGACATTTGGCGTAGGCCCCGGCGCTGCTTATCATTGCGCCCTGCCAATTTCATACAACAAGAGTTTCCTTATGCGTCGCCTGCTTACCGGCATTCTTACGACCACCCTGCTGCTGCTCAACACCTTGGTGCTGATCTGCCCGCTGCTGGTCTTCGCCCTGCTCAAACTGGTGTTGCCGGGCCGTGGCCGTGACTATGCCTCGTGGGCGGTGATGTGGGTGGCCGAAACCTGGTCGGAAATCGACAAGGCCATCTTTGCCCTGTGCATCCCCACCCAGTGGGACATCCGCGGCGTCGAGAACCTGCGCAAGTACACTTCCTACCTGGCGGTGAGCAACCACCAGTCCTGGGTGGACATTCCGGCCCTGATCGAAAGCCTCAACCGGCGCACGCCGTTCTTCAAGTTCTTCCTGAAAAAAGAGCTGATCTGGGTACCGCTGCTGGGGCTGGCCTGGTGGGGGCTGGATTACCCGTTCATGAAGCGCTACAGCAAGGCCTTTCTGGCCAAGCACCCCGAGCTGAAGGGCAAGGACCTGGAGATCACCAAGGCCGCCTGCGAGCTGTTCAAGCGCCAGCCGGTGACCGTGGTCAACTACCTTGAAGGCACGCGCTTCACCGACGCCAAGCGCCAGGCGCAACAGTCGCCATATCGCTACCTGCTCAAGCCCAAGGCCGGTGGCGTGGCGTTCGTGCTGGCGGCGCTGGGTGAGCAACTCGATGCGCTGCTGGACGTGACCATCGTGTACCCAGGCAACAGGGCGCCTGGGTTCTGGGATTTGCTCAATGGCAGCATTAGCCGGGTGATTATCGACATTCAGGTGCGTGAGCTGGACCCTGGATTGTGGGCGGGGGATTACGAGAACGATCCTGAATTCCGCCAGACGGTGCAGGCCTGGGTGAACCAGTTGTGGTTGGACAAGGACCAGCGGATCGAGCAACTGCGGGGGGAGAGGGGCTGAGGTGTTTACCGCCTGATGGGGCCTCTTCGCGGGTGAACCCGCTCCTACAGAGGGTGGTGCTACCTTCGGGCTTGCGCTGCCACCCGCGGCCCGCTCAGGCAGCCCAACAATCCGATTAAAACCCAAGCTAATAATCAACATAAGGATTACTTTTTTGTCATCCCCCACCCAAGTGGATAAAAATCGACCAAAGCACAACTAAAAAAACGCTCTGGATCGATCGATGGCCAACCCACCCAGCTCCAACTCCGCTCAGCTTCGCCGTGTTCTCGGCCTTCCGGCCCTGGTGTTCTTCGGCCTGGTGTACATGGTCCCGCTAACCATCTTCACCACCTATGGCATCGTGACAGAGCTGACCGGGGGCCGCACCGCCAGCGCCTACATGGTCACCCTGGTGGCCATGCTGTTCACCGCCGCGTCCTACAGTTTCATGGTCAAGCGTTTCCCAGTAGCAGGCTCGGCGTACTCCTACACCAACATGGCTTTCGGCCCCAACGTCGGTTTCCTCGCTGGCTGGTCGCTGCTGCTCGACTATCTGTTCCTGCCAATGATCAACTACCTGTTGATCGGCTTGTTCCTCAATATCGCCTTCCCGGCCATCCCGGCGTGGTCCATTGCGCTGGCCTCGATCGCCCTGGTCACCGTGCTCAACGTGGTCGGCATTCATTCGGTGGCCAAAACCAGCAACCTGATCGTCGGCGCGCAGATCGTCTTCATCGTGGTATTCGTGGCCCTGTCATGCCAAACGCTGGCCGGCCAGCCGCTCGACCTGCTGTCGCCGCTGCTGGGTGACGGCTCACAACCTGGCTTTGGCGCGCTGATGGCTGGTGCGGCGGTGTTGTGCCTGTCGTTCCTTGGCTTCGATGCCGTCTCGACCCTGGCTGAAGAATGCCGCGATGCCCGCCGCGACGTGCCACGGGCGATCATCCTCACCACCCTGTTGGCTGGCGTACTGTTCACCGTGCTGGCCTATGTCAGCCAGCTGGTCATGCCGGGCACCACCTTCGCCAATGCCGATGCGGCGGCCAACGAGGTGATGTTCAAGGCGGGTGGGCAGTTCCTGGCCAACTTCTTCACCGCAGCTTTTGTTGCCGGCAGCCTGGGCTCGGCGCTGGCCTCGCAGGCGGCAGTGTCGCGCATCCTGTTCACCATGGGCCGTGACAACGTGCTGCCGCGGCGCAGCTTCGGTTACCTGTCGCCACGGTTCGGCACCCCGGTGTTCGCCATTTTGCTGGTGTCGGCGTTTTCGCTGCTGGCGTTGGTGATCGACCTGGCGACCCTGGCCTCGCTGATCAGCTTTGGTGCGCTGGTAGCGTTTTCGGCGGTGAACCTGGCGGTGGTGAAGACCCACCTGATGGATGACGGGGCGCAGCGCAACCTCAAGGGGCTGCTGTGCTATGGCCTCGTGCCGCTGGTGGGCCTGGCGTTGACCCTGTGGCTGTGGACCAGCCTGTCGGCGCTGACGCTGGTGATTGGCTTGAGCTGGTTTGCCCTGGGCCTGGCCTACCTGGCGGTATTGACCGCCGGCTTCCGCCGCCCGGTGCGCCTGGTGGACTTCAGCGAAGCCGCCTGACCAAACGCGATTCTGCGTTACAAATGTTTTGC
>NZ_JBICMS010000079.1:0-88174 GCF_043106615.1 Pseudomonas sp. CJQ_9
GGCCTGCGGGCCAGTTTCTGCCAGGCATTGTGCGTTGCCGGTACCACCGTATTCGCGGGTAAACCCGCTCCTACATCGATCAATGATGCCGGCCCGACCCCGCAGGGCTGCCGGCCACCCCCGCCCGTTGTAGGAGCGGGTTTACCCGCGAAAGGGCCAGGCCTGCGGGCCAGTTTCTGCCAGGCATTGTGCATTGCCGGCACCATCGTATTCGCGGGTAAACCCGCTCCTACATCGGTCAATGATGCCGGCCCGGCCCCGCAGGGCTGCCGGCCACCCCGGCCCGTTGTACAAGCGGGTTTACCCGCGAAGCGCCGCGCGGGCGGCGCTCGATCTCCCAAGCGCCGAATCTTCAAAGGCGAACACCTATCAGCCCAAGCAAGGATCCCCCCGCTAAAAACCCGACACACCGCGACATATTGTCGGCTTGACTTTGCCTGTCCTCGCTAAATTGCTGTAAAGTTGACGCTCAGGTCAGCTTTCTGCAAGCCAGGCCCAGAATCAGAAGAAAGGGCAGACCCTCGACTGCCCAGAGGATCAAGCATGTCCAACCGTGATATTTCCAGGCGCGCCTTCCTGCAAGGCGGCCTGGTCGCTGGTGTCGGTGTGACCATGGCGCCACTTGGCAGCCAGGCATTCGCCGCGCTGATGGAGGAACGCGTCACCACTTCGCCGCAGAAGTGGATGAACCACGACGGCAAGGCGCGTTTCCGTAACGATGCGTTGTCCAAAGTCTGCGGCGACAAGGTGTTCGCCCGCGACATCCGGGCCAAGGACATGCCGGGCTGGCCGGTGCAACAGGGCCATGCCTTGCTGCTCAAAGCCACCAAGGCTGACCGCATCTATGCCGGGCATGACCTGAGCCTGCTGGGGGCAGACCTGCAACCCGACCGTGTCGTCACCGCCGCCGACCTGGAACAGGACGGCATCGCCTGGCCCGAAGCGCACTCGCCCGACCCACTGCTGCCGCCCGGCCAAGTCCCGATGTTCATCGGCCACCCCGTGGCAATCCTGATCTGGCACGATTTCGAGCGTTTCCGCCAGGCCAAGCGCAAGCTGCAGTTCAACGACCAGGCGATCCGCTACGGCGCCCAGGCGCCGCTGTACCAGCGTGACCCCTATGGCAGCTTCCGCTTCGTGCGGGTGGGCGGCGCAACGCCGTTCGACGACGATGAATTCTCCAGCCTGAAGAATTCCATGCTGTTCCCCACCATCCTCAACCGCAAGCCGGTGTGGTCGAGACAGCCCAACCAGCATGGTGACCTGACCGAGCAGGGGCTGTTCTACGCCAACCGTATGGCCGAACAGCTGGACAACCCGCCCGAGGACTGGCTGGTGTTCGACGAGCGCTACAAGACGCCGTCCATCGAACCTGCCGCGCTGGAGCCGGACAACGGCAACGGCTGGTACGACCGGGCCAGCGGCACGCTGCACTTCGTGGTTGCCACCCAGTGCCCGTTCGAAGTGGCGCAGGAATGCGTGCACATGATCAAGCCGTCGCGGTTTGCCCTGAACACCCTGAACATGCACCCCGGCTACACCGTGGGCTACGGCTCCAAAGACAACAACATCTTCGTCTTCTACGCTGCCGTGGCTGCGCTGTACGGCGACGGTGTACCGGTCCGCCTGGCCAATGATCGCTACGAGCAGTTCCAGAGCGGCATCAAGCGCCATGCCTTCGATATCCGCTACCAACTGGCGGTGGACAAGAAAGACAACAGGTTCAAGATTTTCCGCGCCGACATGAGCTGCGACGGCGGCGGGCGCATCAACTACAGCCCGTCGGTGGCCGCAGTGGGTGCGACCGCAGCGCAGTCGATCTATTACATGCCGCAGAACGACCTGTCGGTGACTGCCTATTACTCGCGTGGCGTGGAGGCGGGCTCCATGCGCGGCTATGGCACCCTGCAGAGCATGGCGGCGACTGAAATGATGGTCGATGAAATCGCCGGCCGCCTGGGCGTGGATGCCATCGACCTGCGCCGTGCCAACGCGCTGAAGTCGGGCATGAAGAACACCCAGGGCGCGGTGCCGGCCGGCGCCCTGCGCCTGTACGAAATTCTCGACAAGGCCGCCGTGCACGACTGGTGGCGCAACCGTGAAGCACGCAAGCAGCAGATCGATGCCAAGGACCAGGATCACTGGTACGGCGTGGGTTTCGCCATCTGCCAGAAAGACTTCGGGACGGGCGCGGAAGCGCCGATGGCCAGCGTCGAGTTCAGCCGCGACGGGCGCATCAGTCTGCGCCACATCGGTACCGAACTGGGCACGGGCATGTCCACTTCGCAGGCCCTGGTGGTCAGCGACTTCCTTGGCCGTTCGGCCGACGAGGTGCGCACTGCCGTTACCGAGTGGCCAGAGCTGCAGCTGACCACCAGCGGCAACCCGTACCTGATCAGCCAGCCCGAACAGGACGCTGCCCTGCGTAACCCGCGCTGGGTGGGCAAGCTGGCGTCGCCATCGTCGGCGACCAACTCGGCGTTCTATTTCAGCCACGCTACCCGCGAAGCTGCACGGGTACTGTTCAACCATGGCCTGTGGCCGGCGGCCATGGCCATCTGGCGCCAGGGGCCTTACGGCGGGCAGGCCAACCCGCTGGTGGTGCGCCGCGAGAACGCTGTGTGGGTCAACGGTGAGCTGACCGGCAACGGCCTGGCACCGATCCCGTTCGCCCAGCTGGCGCAAAAGGCGCATGACATGGGCCTGGTCACCGGTGTGAGCGTACACGGCTTCAACCGCTGGAGCTGGGCCGAGGCCGACTTCGTCATCGACGGTGTGCGCGAGCGCTTCCCGCTCGACGCCGTGGCCGTGAAATACGGCGACGGCGCGGTCAACGCCAAGAAAGCGCAGATGAGCAGCCACGGTTATCACCTGCTCGACCGGCAGAACGCGGCGTACCCCGATACCCAGCTGAACAACGCCATGGTCACCTACTACAGCCCGGTGGCGACCATTGTCGAAGTCAAGGTCAACAAGGGCACCCACGAAGTGCAAGTGCTCAACCACCACAGCTGGGTCGAGTGCGGCCGGGCGCTGGTGCCGGAGCTGGTCAAAGGCCAGCTCGAAGGTGGCATCGCCATGGGTATCGGGCACGCCCTGACCGAAGAAATGCCAATGTACGAGGGCGGGCCCGGGGAGGGCGACTGGAACTTCAACCGCTACCGCCTGCCGCATGCGCGCGATGTGGCGGTATGGCAGCAGACCAGCGAAATTCTGCCGCCGCTGTCACCCACCGACCCGTCCAAGGGCATTGCCGAAGTGGTGATGATCCCGGTCGTCGGTGCCATCGGCAATGCCGTCGCGCATGCCATTGGCAAGCGCGTGCGCGATCTGCCCATTACCCCAGCCCGTATCAAGGAGGCCCTCAATGGCTAACCGCCCACTGCAACTGACCCTCAACGGTCAACCGGTCGGCCCGGTCGAGGTCCCCGACGACCTGGCGATGCTCGACTACCTGCACGAACACCAAAACCTCACCGGCTCGCGCCTGGGCTGCGGCCAGGGCATCTGCCACGCCTGCGTGGTGATCGTGGACAACCCGGACGGCACCTGCGAAGAAGTGCGCACCTGTATCACCGGTGCCCACTACTTTGCAGGCAAGAAAGTGCGCACCATCGAAGGCCATGCCAGCAAGGACGAGGCCGGCAACCTGACGCTGAACCCGATCCAGCAGAAGTTCGTCGACCTGTTCGCCTTCCAGTGCAGTTACTGCGCACCAGGCTTCGTCAACGCCGCTACCGTGCTGGTGGAAACCGCCCAGCGCCAGCCGCTGAACAAGAGCGAAGTGCAAGACCGCATCGAGGCCAGTCTCGGGCACCACATCTGCCGGTGCACAGGCTACGTGCGTTACTACGACGCCACCCGCCAGGTGCTCAACGACCTCGGCCTGGTCAAGGAGGGTTGAACATGGGCTTCGTACGTAGCGCATTGGCGCTGGCGTTGGGTGTTGCCGTCAGTTCGGCGGCCCTGGCTGCCGATGAAGCGCAGGTCAAGCGCGGTGAATACCTGGCCCGCGCCGCCGACTGCATGGCCTGCCACACCGCCGAAGGCGGCGCGCCGTATGCCGGCGGCCTGCCGATCCATTCGCCGTTCGGCACCATCTACGGCAGCAATATCACCCCGGACAAGCAGTACGGCATCGGCAACTACAGCGCCGACGAGTTCTTCGCAGCAGTCACGCAGGGCAAGCGCAAGGATGGTGCCAACCTTTATCCCGCGATGCCTTACACCTCGTACCACCTGATCAAGCGCGAAGACTCGGACGCGATTCTTGCCTACCTGAAAAGCGTACCGCCGATCAACCGCCCGGCCCCGCAGACGGTGCTGCGCTTCCCGTTCAACGTGCGCATGGGCCTGAGCGGCTGGAACCTGTTGTATGGCAAGAGCGTGCAGCTGCAGCCAACCGAGGGCAAAAGCCCGGCCTGGCAGCGTGGCCAGTACCTGGTCGAAGTCATGGGCCACTGTGGCGAGTGCCATACCCCACGCAATGCGATCGGCGCACTGCAGCAGGACCAGCGCCTGAGCGGCGGCCTGCTGGCGGGTTACCTGGCGCCCAGCCTGCTGGCGCAGGACCTGGCTGAGCGGGGCTGGACCCAGCCAGACTTGACCACCTTCCTCAAGCACGGCATCAGCGCCCAGGGCAGCATGTTCAACGAGATGTTCCCGGTGGTGCACCACAGCACCCAGCACCTGGAGGACGCCGACCTGGCGGCCATGGCCACCTACCTGCTGGGTGACCAGCCACCCGCGGCCAAGGTCATCCAGCCGGTTGCCCTGGCGCAGATGAGCGACAGTGCCCAGCGCGGCCACCAGCAGTACCTGAACGTTTGCGCCGGCTGCCATGGGGTCGACGGCGAGGGCAAGCCACACGTCGCCGTGGCCATGCAGGGCAATACCGTGCTGCGCCAGGCCGACTCGCGCAACCTGGTCAAGGTCATCCTCGAAGGCATCCGCGAACAGCAGTTCACCGGCTTCGAGCGCATGCAGCCGATGCCTGGCTTCGCCGGCAAGCTGGATGACCAGCAGGTGACGGACATGGTCAACTACCTGCGCCAGGCCTGGGGTGGATTGCCCGGTGACCTGAAGGTACAGCAGCTCGCCGAGCTGCAGGCGGAGTAACCGGTGCAGCATCTCGATCTTCAGGTGATTCGCCAGGCCTTGCAGTGGTCGTGCAGCGGTCAGCAGGTGTGGTTGTGCACGGTACTCGCCACCTACGGTTCGGCGCCGCGTGCGCCGGGGTCGCTGCTGGCGGTCAACGCCAGCGGCCAGTGGCTGGGTTCGTTGTCTGGCGGCTGCGTAGAGGATGACTTCCTGCACCGTGTGGCCTTGGGCGAGTTCGCCGAGCCGGTCACCCTCGTGCGTTACGGCGATGGCAGTGACCCCGGTTCGGGTATTCGCTTGCCGTGCGGCGGGGTGCTGGAAGTGCTGGTGGAAAACCTGGCGGCCGAGTGCGACGTGCAGGCCCACCTGCGCGCGTTGCAAAGCGCATTGCTGGGGCAGCGCCGGTTGTTGCGTGAAGTGCGCCTGCCCGACGGCAACCGCCAGTTGGTGCCTGACACCAGCCAGGGGCCGCGGGTGCAGCGTGAGCCCACCTGCGTACGGCTGCGCGTCGGCGCCGCCCAGCGCCTGCTGCTGGCGGGCTATTCCAGCGTGGCGCAGTGTTGCGCCGAGTTCGGCAAAGGCCTGGGCTTCGAAGTGATTCTCTGCGAGCCACGTGATGAGGTGCTCGACGGCGTGCACCTGGACGGCATCGAGCTACGCCGCGAGCTGCCGTCGGAATTTATCGCCAATGGCGGTTGCCATGCCGACACGGCGGTGGTTGCATTGACCCATGATCCGAAAATCGATGACCTGGCCATGCTTGAAGCGGTGCGTACCGAAGCGTTCTACATCGGCGTGATGGGCTCGAAGGCCACCTCTGACAAGCGTCGCGAGCGCTTGCAGCGCATCGGCGGCCTCAGTAGCGACCAGTTGGCGCGTATCCACGCGCCGATCGGCCTCAACCTGGGTAGCAAGACCCCGGCCGAAATCGCCCTGGCGGTACTGGCCGATATCTTGCGCCTGCGCAACGGTATTGGGCGGGCGGCGCTATGAGTGTGGTGGCGTTGGTGTTGGCGGCTGGCAGCAGCGTGCGCTTCGGCGGCGACAAGCGTCGGGCGCTGATGGCGGACGGTCGCAGCCTGCTGGTGCACAGTGTCGAACGTGCCTGCGCGGTGTTCGAGGAGGTGCGGGTGGTGTTGCGCGACGGCGAACGGGCAGAGGCGCTGGGTTTGCCATCGGCGTGCCGGGTCATTTCCAGTGTCGATTGCGCACAGGGCATGGGCCATAGCCTGGCGGCCGGCGCCGCCTCGCTGGCAGATTGCGAGGCGCGGGCGGTAGCGGTTGTGTTGGGCGACATGCCCTGGGTGGCGCCCGCCACGCTTGGCTTGCTTGCACGCCAGGCCGGTGCGTCAACGATAGTCCTGCCTTGGCATGCCGGGCGGCACGGCCATCCGGTGTTGTTCGGCCGTGATTTCTGGCCGGCGCTTGCCCGGTTGCAGGGTGATGAAGGGGCGCGGTCGGTAGTGAAGGCTCACCCGCAATGCTGCGTCAGGGTGCCCGTGCAGGATGCCGGTGTGCTGCAGGATGTCGACAGGCCAGAGGCGCTTAACCCGTAGCCATGGCCTATTCATCCTCTTCGTCAGCCCATTCGTAAGGCTGCAGTTCGCTCAGTTGCGACAGCAGCAGCAGGTGCTCCACCACTTTAAGCTTTTTCAGCCGCTCAAGGCTGCCTGAACCTCCCAGCATCAAGGCGGGGACAAAGCCATACATTTCATCCACGCCCAAGGTGCCGAGCCGTTCCCTGGCAGGGTCGAACAGCTCGTCGAAATACGTGCCTTCGGTCATCAGCCACATGAGCAAACCATGGATCTTGTTGTCCCGCTCTTCGTCCCCTGAACTGTGGGCACCCTCGATATAACGGGAGTGGAAGGCCGCGATGGTCAGCACTGAACCGGTTTTTTCACCCCATAGGTACAGGTCGCCAAAAGCGCTGCGGGCGATGAGGTGATAAGTGTCGCAAGCTTCGAAGTGCGTACCTGCCAACCAGGAAGCCACGACCTTCTGGTATTCCTGGGGGTTGACCACCCAGAACAAGCCGTCGCCGTAGCCGCACCAGCCGTGGTCTTGCCAGTAGGCAAGGAGGCGGTTCGGGAGTTTGCCTCGGTAATGATCGATGGCGGCAGGTGGCACGGGCTGCTGGCCGATGGGGGCGCCGAAGGTTTCCAGGAAAATGCTGAAGACTACGTCCATGGTTTCAAGTCCGTCTTGGGTTTTTAGAAGTCGGAGAAGCTGTAGGGCTCAAGTGCAGTTAGCTGTGAGAGCATTATTAAATGTTCCAGGGCGTTTACTTTTTCGATTCGCTCTAAACTTGCTTTCCCGCCAAAGGCAAGTGCGGGGTTGAATCCATACATTTCATTGTGATTGAGTATGCCAAGTTTTTTCCTTGCTGCTTCGAATAACCCTTCGAAATCGTTGCTGTCCTTTTTTGTCTGTAGGAAGAATGATTGCACATGTCTGTCGATGTTAGAGGTGCGGCGGTTGTTGCCGCAGTAATGTGAGATATGGCTGGCAATGCTCAGTGAAAAGCCTGTTCTTTCACCGTACAAGTAGAGATCGCCGAATGCCCCACGCGCGATTACGTGATAGTTGTCATGCGCGGCCAAGGGCGTGCCATTGATCCAATACGCAACGACACCCTCATACTCTTGAGGGTCGACCGTCCAAAAAATGCCGTCACCGTATCCGCACCAGCCGTATTTTGCCCAATATTCCATCAATTTTTCTGGTAGTTTTCCCCTGTAGCGCTCGATGGCCGAGGCAGGTACCTCCTGCCTGAGAATAGGTTGTCCAATTTTTTCGATGAAGGAGGCGTAGACGTCATCCATTATGAGGTCCCTATCAATCTAGCATTTGTGTAATTTTATGTTCATGAGGGAAGCACCGCTGCCCGATTTCAATGTTTGTTCGGCAGCTGTCTGCATACTCTTGATCTTGTTTTTCCACTGGGGGCCTATGGTGGAGTTGACTTGCCTGTCCCCGAAATCGTCAATGGCATCTTTGCCTCCGGCGGTCAAGTCAGGGTTGTGCAAGGCTGCAAGCGTTGCCATGGTCTCCTTAGCTAATCTTGCAGCCATCCTTTGAGCCTCAAATAGACTCATCTCGTCCGGCAAATCATCCAGTATCCGCTGCTCCAACTTGTCTTGCATCTGCTTGCGGGCTTTGCGTGCCACAATTGGGTTTCGCTTTACGGGATTGGCGACATTTTCCAAAAACTCTTCAACTGTTAGTCGATTCAATCCCTCCTGCTGCCCCTTCAATTGCCGTTCAAACTCGCCATGCTTCGATGCTGGCAATTTGTCCGCCTTGAAACACGCGACTGTGTGCAATGGCATGCTACCGGGCTTGACTGTCGAGGGCTCATGTTCTTTTCCCGCCTGCCGGTTCGGCTGAACTGGCTGCGGCTCATTCCCCGCACCCTTGCGCCGCTCCGGCACTTGAAGATCTGGCCGTTTCTTCAACCCTTCCTCATGCTTGAGCATCCATTGCCCAAGGCGCGCGCCTTTGCTGCTGGCGGCCATTTCCTGCGCCAGCACCCGTGCATCACCGCGCCCGCGGGTAAGGTACGAGACGATTGCCCCCAACAGCAGCACCACTACTTCCACGTGGCCCAAGGCGATGTGATGGGCAGCCCTGGAAATCGCCTGCGGATCATCGCCCCCAAAGGGGTTGTAGCTATCGTCCCGCGTGCCCTCCCAGGCTATGCGAATGCCATCGAGGTAGTACTCGCCGATGCGGGGCAGGCCTTCAATGAAGAACTCGGCGATGGAGGCAAGCCCCAGTACGCCAAGTATCCAGCCGCTGACCTTGAGGCCCATCGCCGCGCCAGCGCCGGCCAAGGGAATGGCCCCTGCACCTGCGCCAAATGCCCCGATGCCAGCGCCAATGGCGCCGCCGGTGAGGGTGCTACCGACGACGATCATCGCCATCTCCCTCACCACCTTGAGCAGTTCGTTGAGGATGCTGGCGATTTCCAGGTCGGCAAAGCGTTGGTGCAGGATACTGCCGGCCTGCCACTCGGCCTGGTTGAAGGCCGACTGGACGGCCCTGACCCGACGTAGGTTGAGGGCCAGTGAGGCGACAGGTTCGTTGAGGTAGGTACGAAATTGAGCGCGTCCCTGATAGCCCATTTCATCGGTGACACGTGATTCGATCTCGAACCACGAGGGCACCAGGTAATTCAGGTGCATGAGGTGTCTCCCTGACAGCATGTGCAGGGAAATCCCATCATGAATTCGGTTCGGAAATTCCTGAGTCGGCTGTAGGAAAAGGAGACTTCGTTCAAGGCTGTCGCACGCGCTCAAGCCACGCTCGCCCAGCCCACCTGCAAAGGTCCATAATCCCCCCTTAATCCCTTCATAGTGCAATGCCAGCCACACCACTTCGGGAGCCCACACCATGCACGTTCTGCTCTGCGAGGACGACGACCTGATCGCCGCCGGCATCTGCGCCGGCCTTACCGCCCAGGGCCTGACCGTCGACCGGGTGGGCAACGCCGCCGCTGCGCGGGCCATGCTGCAGGCGGCGCAGTTCGACGTGATGATCCTCGACCTGGGCCTGCCCGACGAAGACGGCCTCAAGCTGCTGCGCCGCCTGCGCGAAAAAGGCGAGACCTTGCCGGTACTGGTGCTTACCGCGCGCGACGCTGTCACCGATCGCGTCGATGGCCTGCAGGCCGGTGCCGACGATTACCTGCTCAAACCCTTCGATCTGCGCGAGCTGGCTGCACGCCTGCACACCCTGCTGCGGCGGGTGGCCGGGCGGGCGGTCAATGTGATCGAGCACGGTCCGCTGCGTTATGACCCCAGCAGTTGCGAGGCGACCCTGGCCGGCCAGCAGGTCGACCTTTCCCGCCGCGAACAGGCGCTGTTGCAGGCCCTGTTGCAAAACCCCGGCCGGGTGTTGTCCAGCGAGCAGTTGAAGGACTGCGTGTATGGCTTCAGTGACGAAGTGGAAAGCAACGCCCTGAACGTGCACATCCACCACCTGCGGCGCAAGCTCGGCAACGGTATCGTCGAGACCGTGCGCGGCCTGGGCTACCGCCTGGGCCCGGCGCAGGCACCGGAAGAGGCCGCACCATGAGCCTGCGGGTACGCTTGAGCCTGATCCTGGGCAGTGCCTTCATCATCATCTGGGTGCTGGCTGCGGCATGGATGCTGCGCGACCTGCGCCAGCAGATGATGTTTTCCCTCGACCAGCGGCTGGTCGCCTCGGCGCGCATGGTTGCCGGGCTGATCGACCAGTTGCCGCAACCATTGACGGCCAAGGGCGGCGAGGCGCACTTCTCGGCCGACCAGTTCAGCGTGCCGGACGGCATGGCTTGCCAGGTCAGCTCGCTGCGCGGCGAAATCCTCGCCAGCAACCACAAGCACGACGGGACCATGGATGACGAGCGCAGCGGCTTCCGCGACCAGACCATCGACGGCGCTTCGTGGCGCACCTTCACCTACAACCATGGGGATGTACGCATCACCACTGCCGACCGGCATATGGAGCGTGAAGCGCTGAACCAGTCGATCCTGCTGGCGGCTTCGGCACCGGTGCTGATGGCCCTGCTCGGTAGCCTGGGGTTGTTGTGGATCGGCCTGGGCAAGGGCCTGGAACCGCTCAACCGCATGCGCGATGCCTTGCGCCGCAGGCGTGCCGACAGCGTCGAGCCGTTGCAGGTGGCGGGCCTGCCCAGCGAGTTGCAACCGTTGCTGGACACCCAGAACCAGTTGTTCCTGCGCATTGCCCAGACCATCGAACGCGAGCGGCGCCTGACCGACGACGCCGCGCACGAGTTGCGCAGCCCGTTGACCGCAATCAAGACCCACCTGCAGGTGGCGCGCATGACCGATGGTGCCGTGCGGGAGCAGGCACTGGAGCATGCCGAACAAGGCGCCGACCGCATGCACCGTACCCTTGAGCAACTGCTGATGCTGGCACGGGTGGAGGGCAGCCTTTCGTTCGAGGATGGCGTGCAGTGCAGCGCCGAGCAGGTGGCCCGCCAAGCCGTACAGGATGCCGGTGGGGGTGACAACCGGCGTATCGTGTTGCGCCTGCCTGAAGAGGCCACGCAGATCTACCTGGGCATGCCGGCGCCGTTGGCAGTGGCCGCGCTGCGCAACCTGCTGGACAACGCCCTGCGCCATGGCGGCGAACAGGCAGTGGAGTTGGAGGTGCAGATGGCTGACGGGCAGGTGGGCTTCATGGTCCGTGACCATGGGCCGGGGATTGCCGAGGCGGATCTGGAACACCTTACCGAGCGTTTCTGGCGCAGCGGGCAGAGCGGTGGTTGCGGGCTGGGGTTGGCGATCGTGCAGGCGATCGTGCAGCGGTGTGCCGGTAGCCTCAGGTTCGACAGCAGTAGCGATGGCTTGCGGGTGTGGTTGCAGGTGCCGGCGCGTTCGAGCAGTTGATTTTCACTGCCTGTGCCGGCCCTTTCGCGGGCTTGCCCGCGCCCACAGGGTCAGGCCCTGTGCAGTACCTGTGGGAGCGGGCAAGCCCGCGAAAGGGCCGGCACAGGGTGAGTAAAATCCAGTAACAACCGCTAAATCCTCCCAGCACTCAAGCGTTTTCCAAGCGACGAACACCCGCACTTTCGCTCGCTTGCGAGGATTTACCCATGTCCACCGCTTCCAGCCTTGCCCAGGTCCCGCCGGCCAGCGTGTCGCAGGCCCTGTACGAATTCACCGACTCACCGTTGCTGCAACGCCAGCAACAGCAGGAGTCCAACGCCCGCAGCTACCCACGGCGCATCCCGCTGGCGCTCAAGCGCGCCAGGGGTATTCACGTCGAAGACATCGAAGGCCGACAGTTCATCGACTGCCTGGCCGGCGCCGGCACCCTGGCGCTGGGCCATAACCACCCGGTGGTGATCGAGGCGATCCAGCGTGTGCTGGCCGATGAGATCCCCTTGCACACACTCGACCTGACCACGCCGGTCAAGGACCGCTTCGTTCAGGACCTGTACAGCATCCTGCCCGAGGCCCTGCGCCGCGAGGCCAAGGTGCAGTTCTGCGGCCCGACCGGGACCGACGCTGTGGAGGCGGCCCTCAAGCTGGTGCGCAGCGCCACCGGGCGCAGCACCGTGTTGGCCTTCCAGGGTGCCTACCATGGCATGAGTCAGGGGGCGCTGAGCCTGATGGGCAGCCATGGTCCCAAGCAACCGCTGGGTGCCTTGTTGAGCAGCGGCGTGCAGTTCATGCCATACCCGTACGACTACCGCTGCCCGTTCGGCCTGGGCGGTGAGGCCGGGGTCAAGGCCAACCTGCATTATCTGCAAAACCTGCTGCTCGATCCGGAAAGCGGGGTGCCACTGCCGGCTGCAGTCATCCTGGAGGTGGTGCAGGGCGAGGGCGGAGTGATCCCGGCCGATATCGAATGGCTCAAGGGCGTGCGCCGGATCACCGAGCAGGCGGGTGTGGCCTTGATCGTCGACGAGATTCAGAGCGGCTTTGCCCGTACCGGGCGGATGTTCGCCTTCGAGCATGCTGGCATCGTGCCGGACGTGGTCACGCTATCCAAAGCCATTGGCGGCAGCCTGCCGTTGGCGGTGGTGGTGTATCGCGACTGGCTGGACACCTGGAAACCGGGGGCGCATGCCGGCACCTTCCGGGGTAACCAGATGGCCATGGCGGCGGGTTCGGCCGTGATCGACTACCTGGTCGAGCATCGCCTGGCCGAGCATGCCGAGGCCATGGGGCTGCGGTTGCGTGGGCACCTGCAGCGCCTGCAGCGGGACTACCCGCAGTTGGGTGATATCCGTGGCCGGGGCCTGATGCTGGGCGTGGAGCTGGTCGACCCGCAAGGCCAGCCCGATGCGCTGGGCCACCCACCGGCTAACCGCGACCTGGCGCCGAGGGTGCAGCGCGAGTGCCTCAAGCGTGGCCTGATTCTGGAGCTGGGAGGGCGACAGGGTGCGGTGGTGCGCTTCTTGCCGCCGTTGATCATCAGCGGCGAGCAGATCGATGAAGTCGCGCAGCGCTTTGCCGAGGCGTTGATCGCGGCGGTCTGACTGATTGGCGGGGCCACGAAGCGGCCCCGCCAATAGCCTATCCATCACCGTCGCCGCTTCCCCCGCCACCAGGCGTGAAACCCACTGCTGGCGCTACTGATCTCTTCCCGCAGGGTTTCCATTCATAACCGCATGGCGTCACCGTAGGCCAAGTTCGGCGCACGCATTTGCAGGCGCCCGGCCGCGCGGCTGCAGGGGCTAAATCGGCCCCGCGCAGTTTCGTCCTTGTGGGATGACTGGACCCTCTGGTCCCGCTTCCTATTGCTAAGGACGCATCGCATGAATGCCGAAGATTCGTTGAAACTCGCTCGCCGCTTCATTGAACTGCCGCCGGAAAAACGCCGTTTGTTCCTGGCCGCGCTGCAACGAGAGGGGGTGGATTTTGCCGTGTTTCCGATCCCGGGCAATGTCGCCGAGGCCAGCCGTGACCGGCTCTCGTATGCACAGCGGCGCATGGCGTTCTTGTGGCAGCTGGACCCACAGGGCGCGGCCTACAACCTGCCCATGGCCGTGCGGCTCAAGGGCGAGCTGAATCTTGTCGCGCTGCAAGCTGCGTTCGATCAGTTGGTGGCCCGCCACGAAAGCCTGCGCACACGCCTGCGGGCCGACGCCGACGAATGGCTGCAGGAGGTACTGCCGCCCGCTGCAGTGGCCATCACCCGCCACGACCTGAGCCTGCTCGAGGCCGGCGAGCGCGAGCAGCAGGTCCTGACGCTCGGCGCCGCCGAGGCGCAAGCGCCGTTCGACCTGGTGCAAGGGCCGCTGCTGCGGGTGCAACTGGTGAAGTTGCAGGCGCAAGAGCATGTGCTGATGTTGACGCTGCACCACATCGTCGCCGACGGCTGGTCGTTGAATGTACTGGTCGACGAGTTCGTGCAGCTGTACGACGCCGCGTGCAGCCAGGTGCCGCTGTCGTTGCCGGCCTTGCCCATCCAGTACCGCGACTACGCCCTGTGGCAGCGCAGCTGGCTGGAGGCGGGCGAGCAGGAGCGGCAGATGGCGTACTGGCGCGACAAGCTGGGCGACGACCATGCGCCGCTCGACCTGCCGTTCGACCACCCGCAGCAAGCGCTGCCCAGCTTGCGCGGCAAGCGTGTGGAACTGCAGCTCGAGGCGGACCTGGCGGCGCGCCTGGCCAGCCTGGCCAAGGCCCATGGCGTGACCTTGTTCATGGTGCTGCTGGCCTCGTTCAAGTTGCTGCTGCAGCGCTACAGCGGCCAGCGGGCCATTCGCGTCGGCGTACCGGTCGCCAACCGCCACCGCAGTGAAGTGGAAGGCCTGATCGGCTGCTTCATCAATACCCAGGTGCTGCACACCGAGATCGACCCGCTGATGGACGTGGCGCAACTGCTGCTTCGGGTCAAGGACACCGCGTTGGGGGCCCAGGCCCACCAAGACCTGCCGTTCGAGCAGTTGGTCGAGGCCCTGGGCGTGCCGCGCAGTGCCAGCCATACCCCGTTGTTCCAGGTGCTGTTCAACCATCAGGCGGCCATCGCCGATGCAGGGCAGATTCAGCTGGCCAGCGGCCTGACCCTGGAAAAAGTCGCGCTGGACAAGCACAGCGCACGTTTCGACCTGTCGCTGGACACCTACGAGAGTGCCGGCCGCCTGCACGCGGTGTTTACCTATGCCGTGGACCGCTTCGAACCGCACACCGTGGCGACGCTCAGCCAGCACTGGCTGCGCCTGCTACAGGGCCTGACCGAGCATGCGCAAGGCCCGGTGGGCGAGCTGGTGCTGGGCGATGAAGCGCCCTTGGTCGTGCCCCAGGCGTTTGACGCCCCCGCGGCGGTCCACACACTGATCGATGCCGCTGCCGCACGAGATCCGCAGCAGTTGGCGGCAGTCAGTGGCAGCCAGCAGATCAGCCATGGCGCCCTGCAAGCCCGCGCCGAGGGCCTGGCCCGGGTGCTGCTGGGCGCCGGCGTGCAGCCCGACGAGCGGGTGGCGGTGCTGGCCGATCGCTCCATCGACATGCTGGTCGCCATCCTGGCCGTGCTCAAGGCTGGTGCCGCCTACCTGCCGCTGGAGCCGGAGCAGCCGCAGGCGCGGCTGGATTTCATGCTGGCTGACAGCCAGGTCAAGCGGGTACTGGCCCCGGCAGGGCGGCTGGAACTGGCGCCCGGCATCGAGCGTATCGACCCCGCGGGTGATTACCCGGCGGCGCCGTTGCCGCGCGTGCCTGTGCACGCCGACAACCTGGCGTACGTGATCTACACCTCCGGTACCACCGGCACACCAAAGGGCGTCGCCATCAGCCATGGCGCCCTGGCCAACTATGTGCAAGGCGTGGGCGAACGCCTGCGTATCGACGAACTGCGCAGCCTGGCAATGGTCACCACACCGGCGGCAGACCTGGGGCACACCATGCTCTTCGGCGCCCTGTGCAACGGCAAGACCTTGCACATGCTGGCCAATGATACGGTGCTGGACGCCCAGGCCTACGCGCACTACCTGCAACGGCATGCCATCGACGCGGTGAAGATGGTGCCCTCGCACCTGCAGGCGATGCTCGCCGCCGGCAGCGATGCCCTGCCTCGGCGCTGCCTGGTGGTCGGCGGCGAGGCCATCAGCCCGGCGCTGATCGCGCGCATCGCCGCGCTGGCACCGGGGCTGCGGCTGCTAAACCACTACGGCCCGACCGAAACCACGGTCGGTGTGCTGACCCATGAGGTCCACGGCCAGGCCTTGCTGGGGCGCCCGCTGGGCAACCTCAGCGCGCAGGTTTTCGACGCCTGCCTGCTGCCGGTGCCGGCTGGCGCGCGCGGCGAGTTGTACCTGGGCGGTGCGGGCCTGGCCAGGGGCTACCTGGGGCAGCCGGCGCTGACCGCCGAGCGCTTCGTACCCGACCCTGTGGGCCAGGGCGGCCGCCTGTACCGCAGCGGCGACTGGGTCCGCCCTGATGGCCAGGGCCAGCTGGCGTTCGCCGGGCGCATGGACGGCCAGTTGAAGATCCGTGGCTATCGCGTGGAACTGGCGGAAATCGACAACTGCCTGCGCCAGTTGCCCGCGCTGGACACCGCTGTGGTGCGCGTGGTCGGCGCGCAGGACAACCGGCAACTGGCCGCCTACCTGGTGCCCAGGGCGTGGCCTGCGGACGACGCGGGCCGGCAGGCCTGCATCGACGCCGCCCGGCTGGCCCTGCGCCAGACGCTGCCCGAGCACATGGTGCCGCGGTACCTGATGCTGTTGCCGCACCTGCCGGTGACGGCCAACGGC
Organism: Pseudomonas sp. CJQ_9; assembly: GCF_043106615.1. NCBI lineage: Bacteria > Pseudomonadati > Pseudomonadota > Gammaproteobacteria > Pseudomonadales > Pseudomonadaceae > Pseudomonas > Pseudomonas sp. CJQ_9. The sequence goes on from NZ_JBICMS010000079.1 coordinate 16,316, forward strand.
AAGGTCGACCTGCAAGCCCTGCCGCAGGCGGTGGCCACCCAGGTGGACTACCGTGCCCCGGTAACCGCGCTGCAAGCGAAGGTGGCGGCAATCTGGGCCGAGGTGCTGCAAGTGGACCAGGTGGGCCTGGACGACAACTTCTTCGCGTTGGGCGGCCACTCGTTGCTGGCCACGCAGGTGGTGTCGCGGATCCGCCAGCAGTTGCAGCGGGAAGTGGCCTTGCGCGTGCTGTTCGATACCCGGGACCTGGAGGCGTATGCCCAGGTACTCGAAGGCCTGGAGCAAACCGGCGCCGGCGCCATCGCGCTGCTGGACCGCAGCGAGCGCCTGCCCGTCTCCCATGCCCAGTACCGGCAGTGGATGTTCTGGAAGCTCAACCCCGACAGCACCGCCTACAACACGCCACTGGCGGTGACCTTGCGCGGCGCGCTGGACCTGGGCGCCCTGCAGGCCGCCTTCGATACGCTGGTCGCGCGGCACGAAAGCCTGCGCACCGTGTTCGCCGAGCACGATGGCCTGCCCTGGCAGGTGGTGAAACCGGCCGCGCCGGTGCTCATCAAGGCCCAGGACCTGATCGGCCTGTCACGCGATGCGCTCAAGCCTCACCTGGACCAGCTGTTCGCCAGCCCCTTCGACCTGGCCCAGGGGCCGCTGCTGCGCGTCGCGCTGTGGCGCACTGCCGCGCAGGAGCACCTGCTGGCCGTGTCGTTGCATCACATCGTCTCCGACGGCTGGTCGATGAGCGTGATGGTGCGCGAGTTGGCCGCCGTCTACAACGCCCGCACCCAGGGGCAGGCCGACCAGCGCCCGGCGCTGGCCGTGCAGTACGCCGACTATGCCGGCTGGCAGCGCCAGCGCCTGGCCGAGGGCCAGTTGCAGGCGCAGCTGGCGTTCTGGAAGGCCAATCTGGAGGACGATTTCGCGGTGCTGGAGTTGCCTGCCGACCGCCTGCGTCCACAGCAACAGAGCTACCGCGGCGGGCGCATCGACGTGCAACTGCCCGCCGAACTGACCGGCCAGCTGCGGCGCCTGGCGGTGGCAGCCAATGCCACGCTGTTCCATGTGTTCCTGGCCTCGTTCGCCCTGCTGCTGTCGCGCTACAGCGGGCAGCAGACCCTCAACATCGGTATTCCCGTCACCAATCGCAACCGCCTGGAACTGGAAGGCCTGATCGGCTTTTTCGTCAATACCCTCATTGCCCGGGTCGGCATCGTGCCCGCGCACACCTTTGGCCAGTTGCTGGCCGCGGTCAAGGAAACCACCCTTCAGGCCCAGGCCAACAAGGACATCCCCTTCGACGTGCTGGTCGAGCAGCTCAAGCCGGAACGCGGCCTGGGCCACAACCCACTGTTCCAGGTGATGTTCAACCACCTGCTGGATGTGGGCGAGAAGGTCTCCAGTGACAGCGTGCAGGGCTTGCAAGTGGAAGAAGTGCAGTGGCTGGAGCAGACCACCCAGTTCGACCTGTCGCTGGACACCCTGGAGCGCTCGGACGGCGTGACCGCGACCTTCAACTATGCCACCGACCTGTTCGATGCCGAGCGCATCCAGCGCCTGGCGGGGCACTGGCTGACCTTGCTGGCCAGCCTCGGTCAGGCCGAGGTGGCCGTTGCCGAGCTGCCGATGGTCGATGCCGCGCAGCAGCGCCAGCTGGTCCAGGACTGGAACCCCCTGCCCACCGCCACCGCCCTGGCGCCTGACACCCTGCAACTGATCGAAGCCCAGGCCCAGGCACGGCCGCAGGCCACGGCGCTGGTGCTCGACGCCCAAAGCATGACTTACGGCGAGCTGAACCGCCGGGCCAACCGCCTGGCGCACCGCTTGCGCGAACAGGGCGTGGGCCCTGAAGTGCGGGTCGGCATCGCGGCGCAGCGCAGCCTCGACCTGATCGTCGGCCTGCTGGCGGTTCTCAAGGCCGGTGGCGCCTATGTGCCGCTGGACCCGTCCTACCCGCGCGAGCGGCTGGTGCACATGCTCCAGGACAGTGGCATCGAACTGCTGCTGAGCCAGCCCGAACTGGCGTCGAGCCTGCCAGACCTGGCAGGCGTGCGCCGCATGCACCTGAGCGCGGCGCAGGAGGCACTGGCGGGCGGCAATGAGGGCAACCCGCAGCCGCTGGCCGTGGCAAGCAACCTGGCCTATGTGATCTACACCTCCGGCTCCACCGGCAAGCCCAAGGGCGTGGCCATCGCCCGTGGCGAACTGTCAGCGTTCTGCCAGGTGGCCGCGGCGTATTCGCGACTCACCCCTGAAGACAAGGTGTTGCAGTTCGCCACCGTCAGCTTCGACGGCTTCGTCGAACAGCTGTACCCGGCGCTGTGCGTGGGCGCGCAGGTGGTGATGCGGGGCGAACAGCGCTGGGACATCGAGACGCTGACCGACACCATCGTCCGCCAGGGCGTGACCGTGGCCGACCTGCCCACCGCGTACTGGCGGCTGTTCGCCGCGCACATGCGCGGTGCGTCGTCCTGTGGCGCCCTGCGCCAGGTGCACGTGGGCGGCGAAGCCATGCCGCCCGAAGGCCTTAACGACTGGTTTGCCTCCTGCCTCAAGGGCGTGCGTCTGCTCAATACCTACGGGCCCACCGAGGCCACGGTGGTGTCGACCGTGTTCGACTGCTCGGCCAGCGCCTGGCAGGCGTTGCCCAAGGCCAGCGTACCGATCGGCACGGCCATCGGCGGGCGTGCCACCTACCTGTGCGACAGCGGCTTCACGCTGGCGCCCGTGGGGGTGGTGGCAGAGCTGTTGATCGGCGGCAACGGTTGCCTGGCGCGGGGCTATTTCAACCGGCCGGCGCTGACCGCCGAGCGCTTCGTGCCCGACCCCTTCGACACCAGTCTGGCAGGCGGTGGGCGCCTGTACCGCACCGGTGACCTGGCGCGGTACCGCACCGATGGTGTGCTGGAGTACAGCGGGCGGATCGACCACCAGGTCAAGGTCCGCGGGTTCCGTGTGGAAATGGGCGAGATCGAGGGCCACCTGCTGGGCCACGCCCTGGTGCGCGAAGCCGTGGTGCTGGCGCAGCCGACCGCCAACGGCGTGCAACTGGTGGGCTACGTGGTGCCTGCCGAGGCTGGGCAGGCCGGCGACCTGCAGGCCGAAGCGGCGCTGCGTGACACCTTGCGCGATGCGCTCAAGGGCAGCCTGCCCGAACACATGGTGCCGGCGTTCCTGCTCATTCTTCCGGCATTGCCGTTGTCGCCCAACGGCAAGCTGGACCGCAAGGCGCTGCCGGCGGTCGATGCCAGTTTGTTGCAACAGGCCTACCAAGCCCCGGCCAGTACCCTGGAGGCGCAGGTCGCCGACCTTTGGGCGCAGGTGCTCAAGCTGGACCGCGTGGGGCGCGCCGACCACTTCTTTGAGCTGGGCGGCCACTCGTTGCTGGCCACCCAGATGATCTCCCGGGTCCGTCAGGCCCTGAGCATCGAGCTGCCGCTGCGCAGCGTGTTCGAGGCTCCAGTGCTGGCCGACTTCGCCGCGCTGGCCGGGGGCGCGGCGCGCGCAACCCAGGGCGGCATTCCCCAGGTGGACCGTGACCAGCCTCTGGCGTTGTCCTACGGCCAGCAACGGCACTGGTTCCTCTGGCAGTTGCAACCTGACAGTGCGGCGTACCATGTGCCGGCCGTGCTGCGCCTGACCGGGGCACTGCATGTGCCCGCCCTGCAACGCAGCTTCAATGACCTGATCGCTCGCCACGAGCCGCTGCGCACGACCTTCTGCCAGGACGGCGACCAGGTGCGCCAGGTCATCCACGCCAGCCTGCCACTGGCGTTCGCCGTGGAGGATGCGCAGGCCTGGGACGATGCCCAGGTGCAGGCGCGCATCGACGCGGAAATCCAGTGCCCCTTCGACCTGCAGCACGGGCCGTTGATGCGCGTGCGCCTGCTGTCGCGGGGCCAGGCCGAGCATGTGCTGATCGTCACCCAGCACCACATCGTCACCGACGGCTGGTCGGTGCCGATCATGCTCGACGAGTGGGTGCAACTGTATGAGGGGCACCGCCAGGGGCAGCCCGTGACGCTGCCGGCGCTGGCGATCCAGTACGCCGATTACGCCCAGTGGCAGCGCCAATGGATGGCGGGCGGCGAACGCGACCGCCAGCTGGCCTACTGGCGCGCCCAACTGGGCAGCGAGCAGCCGTTGCTGCAACTGCCTACCGACCGGCCGCGGCCCACCGTGCAAAGCCACGCTGGCGCACGCCTGGCGCTGCAGCTCGACGCACCGCTCACCCAATCGTTGCGGGCGTTGGCATCGGCGGCCGATGCCACGTTGTTCATGGTGTTGCTGGCGGGTTGGCAAAGCGTACTGCAACGTTACTCGGGCCAGGCCGATATCCGCGTCGGCGTGCCCATCGCCAACCGCACGCAGGTGGAAACCGAGCAGTTGATCGGCTTCTTCGTCAACACCCAGGTGATGAAGGCCGAATTCGCCCCCGACACCACCTTTGCCGGCTTGCTGGCCCAGGTTAAACAGGCCGCCTTGGGCGCGCAGATGCACCAGGACCTGCCGTTCGAGCAACTGGTGGAGGCTTTGCAGCCCGAGCGCAGCCAAAGCCACAGCCCGCTGTTCCAGGTCATGTTCAACCATCAGGGCCACGCCCAGGGCGACCGCCGCACGCTGCCGGGGCTGAGCCTGGAGATGTGGCCGCATGCCCATGCCACCGCGCAGTTCGACCTGACCCTGGACACCGTCGACAACGGCACCACCCTGGCGGCGTCGCTGACCTATGCGACCGCACTGTTCGATGCCGCGACCGTCGAGCGCCTGGGGCGGCACTGGATGCGGTTGCTGCAAGCGGTCGCCGCTGCACCGCAGCAGGCGATCGCCCGGGTGGCGTTGCTCGATGCCGACGAACAACGCCAGACTGTGCAGGCCTGGAACCCGCGCACCGCGCACTACCCACAAGGCCATTGCCTGCACCAGCTGATCGAGCAGCAGGTGGCGCGCAACCCGCAGGCCATCGCCGTGACCCTGGGCCGCCAGCACTTGAGCTATGACCAGCTCAATCGCCGGGCCAACCGCCTGGCGCACCGCTTGCGCGAGTTGGGCGTGGGGCCGGATGTGCGCGTTGGTGTGGCGCTGGAGCGCAGCCTGGAGATGGTCGTCAGCCTGTTGGCCATTCTCAAGGCCGGTGGCGCCTACCTGCCGCTGGACCCGCATTACCCGAGCGAACGCCTGGCCTACATGTTGGAGGACAGTGGCGTGCAGTGGGTGCTGACCCAGCCGCACCTGCAGCCGCGGCTGTCGGCCGGCCCGGCGGTGCAGTGCCTGGAGGTGGGCAGCGGCGAGGGCGCCTGGGCCGCCTACAGCGAGGCCAACCCCGACAGTGGTGCGCATCCGCAGAACCTGGCGTATGTGATCTACACCTCCGGCTCCACCGGCAAGCCCAAGGGCACCTTGCTCGCGCACCAGAACGTCACGCGCCTGTTCGCGGCGACCCAGGGCGATTTCGGCTTCGACGCCGGGGATGTCTGGACGGTGTTCCATTCCTACGCCTTCGATTTCTCCGTGTGGGAGCTGTTCGGCGCGCTGCTGTATGGCGGGCGGGCGGTGATCGTGCCGCAGGACGTGGCACGCTCGGCCGAAGATTTCCATGAGCTGCTGGTGCAGGAGCGGGTCACGGTGCTGAACCAGACCCCTTCGGCGTTCAAACCGCTGATTCGCGCCGCCTGTGCCGGCGCCCGCGAGGGCAAGGCACTTGCCCTGCGCTATGTGGTGTTTGGCGGTGAAGCGCTGGATGTGGCCAGCCTCGCACCCTGGTTCGACCAGTTCGGCGATGCCACGCCGCAGTTGATCAACATGTACGGCATCACCGAGACCACCGTGCACGTCACCTACCGCCCGGTGACCCGCGCGGACTTGCAGGGCGGTGTGACCAGCCCGTTGGGCCGGGTCATCGACGACCTGACCTGGTACCTGCTGGACGAAGCGTTCGAGCTGGCGCCACAGGGTTGCCGGGGTGAGCTGCATGTCGGCCAGGCCGGCCTGGCCCGGGGCTATTTCAACCGCCCGGCGCTGACCGCCGAACGCTTCGTGCCCGACCCCTTCGACACCAGCGCGCAAGGGGGCGGGCGGCTCTACCGCACGGGCGACCTGGCCCGTAGCGCAGGCAATGGGGTGATTGAATACAACGGCCGTATCGACCACCAGGTCAAGGTGCGGGGCTTCCGCATCGAGCTGGGGGAAATCGAAGCCCGGCTGGTGGAGCAGGCGGTCGTGCGCGAAGCGGCGGTGCTGGCCCAGGAAGGGCCGGGCGGCACGCAGCTGGTGGCCTATGTGGTGCCTGCCGAAGCGCTGCCGGGCAGCCTGGAGGCCCAGCAGGGCCTGCGCGACAGCTTGCGTGCCGCGCTCAAGGCGGTGCTGGCCGAGCACATGGTGCCGGCCCATCTGCTGTTTCTCGCCAGCCTGCCATTGACCGCCAATGGCAAGCTCGACCGCAAGGCGTTGCCGCAGCCACAGACCGATCGCCAGGGGCATGCCTATGTCGCGCCCAAGGGCGAGCGCGAACAGCAGGTGGCGGCGATCTGGGCCCAAGTGCTGGACGTCGAGCGGGTAGGGCGCAGCGATGACTTCTTCGCCCTGGGCGGGCATTCGCTGCTGGCGACCCAGGTGGTGGCGCGGGTGCGCCAGCAACTGGCGCCGGGCCTGAAGCTGCGTGCCCTGTTCGATCACCCGCGGCTGGACGCGTTTGTCGCCTGCCTGGGCCATGACGAACAGGCGCAGCCAGCGCTGCCGCTGTTGCAGGCCCGCGCCGGCAGCACCCAGGCGCCGCTGGCGCTGGTGCAGCGCCGGTTGTGGGTGGTCGAGCAACTGTCCCCGGGCAGTGCCGCCTATGGCATGCCCATGGCGTTGCGCCTGCGCGGCGAACTGTCGGTCGAGCTGCTGCGTGCCAGCCTGCAGGCTGTGGTCGGCCGCCATGAGGTGCTGCGCACCACCTATGGCCAGGACAGCGAGGGCGAACCGCTTGCCCTGATCGCGCCACACCTGGTCGTAGACCTGCCGTTGCACGACTGGTCGCAGTTGAGCCGCGCCGAACAGGAGGCCCAGGTGGCGGCCCAGGCGCTGGCCAACGAAGCCCATCCGTTCGTGCTCGATCAGGGGCCGCTGCTGCGCATGCAGCTCGCCCGCCTGGGGCCGCAGGAGCATGTGCTGTTCTATTCGATGCACCACATCATCTCCGATGGCTGGTCGATGGCGGTCATGGCCAACGAACTGGTGCGGATCTATGCCCGCCTGCGCGCGGGCGACCCCACGCCGCTGCCGCCACTGGCGCTGCAATACTCGGACTTCGCCCACTGGCAGCAGGCGTTGCAGGACGCTGGCGTGCTGCATCAACAGGCGCAGTACTGGGCACGGACGCTGGCTGGCTACTCCGGGCAGCTGCCGTTGCCGCTGCGCCAGCCTCGGCCTGCCAAGGCCAGCCATGAGGGCGGCACGGTCCCGTTCCGCCTGCGCGAAGGTTTGACCGCGGCACTCAACGCCTTGGCGGCGCAGGCCCAGGTCACCCTGTACAGCGTGATCCTGGCGGCCTTCCAGGCCTACCTGCACCGCCTGACCCGCAGTGACGATGTGGTGGTGGGCGTCGACTACGCCGGCCGCCAGCAGCCTGAACTCGAAGGGTTGATCGGTTTCTTCGTCAACGTCCTGCCGGTGCGCTCACGCCAGTTGCCCGGCAGCACCTTCGCCCAGTTCCTGGCGCAGGGGCGCGAGCAGTTGCTCAACGCCTTCGAGCATCAGGACCTGCCGCTGGACATGATCGTCGAGGCCGCCCGGGTACCTCGGCACAAGGGCATCAGCCCGCTGGTGCAGGTGCTGTTCGTGATGAACGACCTGCCACTGCCCACCGCGGGTATCGACGGGTTGAGCGTCGAGGCGCTGCCCAGCGTGTCGCAGCAGTCGAAATTCGACATGGCGCTGTTCGTCGAACAGGGCCAGCAGGCCGAGCTCAGCGGCCATTGGCAGTATGCCTCGGCGTTGTTCGAGCAGGCTGAGATCCAGGGGTTCGTGGACGGCTGGATCGCCGTTCTCGAGCAGATCACATGTGACCAGAGCGTGAGAGTGGAAGACATGAACGTGCCAATGCAACACGCGGCGGCCGGCCCGGCAGTACCTGCCGGCAAAGCCAACAAGCTGGACAAGTTCCTGAAGAAGAACCAGGCCCGTCCGGCAGGGCAAGCGCAGCAACCGGTGCGCGAGTCCCTGCTGGTGCCAGAGCAGGTGTTCCCGTTGCTGCTGGAGCCGACCGACCCTGGCCTTGACGTGACCGGCTGGATCGCCGCCAACCGCGCCTGGGTCGAGGAAAAGCTGGTTCACCACGGTGGCATCCTGTTCCGCAATTTCAGCATCCCCGACAGCCAGGCGTTCGAGGCGTTCGCCGAGGCGGTGCAGCCAGGCCTGTACGGCAACTACGGCGATCTGCCGAAGAAGGAGGGCGGGCAGAACACCTACCGCTCCACGCCTTACCCCGAGAAGAAGATGATCCTCTTTCACAACGAAAGCGCCCACCAGGACAGCTGGCCGCGAAAGCAGCTGTTCTACTGCGAGCTGCCGTCGCCGGTCGGTGGCGCCACCCCGGTGGTCGATTGCCGGCAGATGTACCAGCGCCTGCCCACCGCCCTGCGTGAGCGGTTCGAGCGCAAGGGCCTGCTGTACGTGCGCACCTTTACCGGCAAGCTCGACGTGTCCTGGCAACATTTCTTCAAGACCGAACAGCGCGCCGAAGTCGAGGCCCGCTGCCAGGCCTCCGGTATCCAGTGGCAGTGGCTGGCCGATGACGGGCTGCAGATCCGCACGCCATGCCCGGCCATCATCACCCACCCGGTGAGCGGTGCGCGGTCGTTCTTCAACCAGGTGCAGCTGCACCACCCTTACTGCCTGGATGCCGACGTGCGCGAAGACCTGCTGACGCTGTTCGGCAACGAGCGCATGCCGCGCAACGTGTATTACGGCGATGGTTCGCCGATCGAGGACGAGGTGATGCAGCGCATCGGCGAACTGTACGAAGCCTGCGCGGTGCGTTTCGACTGGCGCAAGGGCGACGTGATCCTGCTGGACAACATGCTGGTCGCCCACGCCCGCGACCCCTTCGAAGGGCCGCGCAAGATCGTCGTCGCCATGGGCGACATGCTCGACCGGGCCAGCCTGGCGGCGACCCAGGTACAGCCACAGGAGGTGGACGCATGAGCACGCCAATGTCTGAAAGCGTTGCCCTGTGCCCGCAACAGCAAGTGACCCTGAAGGCCCTGCAGCGCGCCACGACCTTCGCCCAGGCGTGCCGGCAGGTCACCCTGCACATCCAGGGCGAGCTGGATGTGCCGCGCCTGCAGCGCGCCGTGGCCGCGCTGCCCGAGCTGCACCCCGAGCTGACCGCGCGGCTGCAGACGGTGCCGGGCTTCCACGGCCTGCGCTGGTGCCCTGGCGCCGACCGCACGCCACTGGCATTGGCCGCGCACCTGTCGGCGTTGCCTGCCGAGGCGCTTGAGCAGCAACGCCAGGCCTGGGCGGACACGCCGTTCTCCCTGGCCCAGGGCCCCTGGGCGCAAGCCTTGCTGCTGCGCCTGGACCAGACGCATTGGCAACTGACCCTGGCGGTGGCCAGCGTGCTGGTCGATGGCCCTGGCATGGGCCTGCTGGCCGAAGGGCTGATCACCCTGTACCGGGCACCTGATACATGCCAGGACGAGGCGGCCGGGTGCTTCGAGCAGTACCTGCAATGGCGTGCGGAAACGGCCATCGACGAGGATGCCGGGCAGGCCCGGCGGTACTGGCACGATCATCTTCACGGTGAGGCGAGCGGCCATGCCAGGCTGGCGTATCGCCTCGGCGACAACCGTGGAACGCCGGTGCAGCGGGTGCAGGTCGCACTCGACCCGGCGCTGAAGGCCGGCCTGCAAGGCCGGGCCGCCGCGTTGCAGGTGGCAGTGCCAACCTTGTTGCAGGCCGCCTGGTGGGCGCTGCTGGGGCGGGTCAGCGACCAACCCGCTTTCCTCGCGCAATGGCGGCATGACGGCCGTGAGGACTATGACTACTTTGCCCAGAGCGCCGGCGTGCTGGAAAAGGCCCTGCCGGTGCAGGTGCGTATTGATGAAAACCAGCGCTTCGATGCGTGGGTGAGCGCGTTCGCCGCGCTGGCGGCGCAGCACGTGACCTGGCAGGAGTACTGGGCGGCGGCGCCTGACCAGGCGCTGCCCGCCCTGGGTTTTGCCGCTGTGCGTGAGTACTGCGCCGACGCCCCGTCGGGGTGGCGCCTGGAGCAGGTGGCGCAAGGCGCTGATGGCTGTGAACTGTTGCTGCAGGTGCAGCTGTCGGCGCACGGGGATTGCAAGGCACTGGCGCTCGAGTTTCTGCCCGACTGCTACAGCGCTTCCAGCGTGCAGCGTCTGCTCGAACAGCTGCTGATGTTGCTGCAAGGGGTTGTCGATGACGCCACGACAGCGATCGGCGCGCTTGACCTGGTCGGCGCGGCGGAGCAGGCACGCCTGCTGGCCCTCAACCCGGCAGTACCGACGTCGCCGGCGCCATTGCTGATGGCCCGGCTGGCGCAGTGGCTGGCACAGGCGCCGAGCCGCGATGCGCTGGTGCACGGCGAGCAGCGCCTGAGTTACGCCGGCTTGGGGCAGCGGGTACGGCGCCTGGCTGCCGGCCTGGCTGCCCAGGGCGTGGGGCCGGGGGCGCGGGTGGCCGTCGCCTTGCCCCGTTCGAGTGCCCTGGTGGAATCGATCCTGGCCACCTGGTGGCTGGGCGCGGCCTATGTGCCGCTGGACCCGCACTGGCCACAGGCACGCCAGGCCAGCATCGTCGGCCTGGCGGGCGCGGCCTGGCTGCTCGGCCAGCCCGCGCAGCCAGATCCGTGGCACGCGCAGGGTGTGCAGTTGCTCGACCCTGCGGCGCTGGTGGTGCAGCAGGCAGACGACGGTGCGCCAGCGTGCCCGTTGCAGGGCGATGAGGCGGCCTACGTGCTGTTCACCTCCGGCTCCACCGGCGAGCCCAAGGGCGTGGTGATCGAGCATCGGCAGTTGGCCAACTACCTGGCCGGTGCCACGCAGCTCCTGGGCCTGGAGCAGTGCTCGCGGTTCGCCTTCACCAGCGGCGTGGCGGCGGACCTGGGCAACACCACCCTGTTCGGTGCCCTGTACAACGGGGCTTGCCTGCTGGTGGCGGATGAAGACACCCTGCGCGACCCCGAACGCTTCAGGGACTACCTGGTGGCCGGCGAGGTCGATTGCCTGAAGATCGTCCCTTCGCACCTGGGCGCCTTGCTCGAAGCCGAACAACCACGCCTGCCTGGCACCCTGGTGCTGGGTGGCGAGGCGCCAGCCCCTGGCCTGCTCCAACGGGTCTTCCAGTTGCGCGCCGATTGCCGCGTGTTCAACCACTATGGCCCCACCGAGGCCACGGTCGGGGTGATGGTACAGGTGCTGACGCCTGAGGCGCTCGGCCACGGGCCGGTCGGGCTGGGCAGCGTGCTGCCGGGCAACCAGGTGTACGTGCTGGATGCACGGCACCGCCTGGTGCCCCCTGGCGTGCTGGGCGAGCTCTACATCAGCGGCCGGCAGCTGTGCCGGGGCTACCTGAACAACGCGGGCGAAGCCTTCGTCGACCACCCGTTCGCGCCGGGGGAGCGGCTGTATCGCACGGGCGACCTGGCCCGTTACCGCGTGGATGGCAGCCTGGCCCTGCATGGGCGCAGCGACCAGCAGGTCAAGCTCAATGGCTTCCGGGTCGAGCTGGCGGAACTTGAGGCCGAGCTGCAGCGGGTGGCCTGTGTGCGTGAGGCAGCGGTGGTCGCGGTACCTGCCGAGGACGCCCAGGCGGGGCTGCAGCCAGCGGCCTTCGTGGTGGTGCAGGCCGATGAGCAGAACCCGCAAGCCAGTATCCGCCGCGACCTGGCCTTGCGCCTGCCGGAGCCTTTGCTACCACGGCGTATCCAGTTGGTGGCGCAGTTGCCCCGGCTGGCCAATGGCAAGGTCGACCGCCAGGCCCTGGCGAAGCTGGCACCGCAGGCCCCGCAAACCGAGCAGCAGCCAGCCCGCTCGGCGCTGGAACGCCTGCTGGCCAAGCGTATGGGGCAATTGCTGGAGCAGCCGGCCCTGGGCCTGCACCAGGACTTTTTTGCCGCCGGCGGTCACTCGTTGCTGGCAATCAAGCTGGTGGCGGGCATTCGCAACGTGCTGCGCCGCGAGGTGAGCCCGGCCCTGGTGTTCGACAACCCGACCGTGGCCGAGCTTGCCCAGGCCCTGGGCGCATTGCCCGGCAGCGATGCGCAGGCGCTGGAAGCGCTGGCCCGTGCCCACTTGCAACTGGAGGCATTGCCGCCGGAGCAACGCGCGGCACTGGAAGAAAAGGCCCGGCGCCTGCGCGAAACCCAGCGCTGAACCGAGGGCCCGGGTGCGTCCGCGCCCGGGCCTGTTCACAAAATTGCAAAAAACTCTAATTTCTCCTGAACGTCGCTCGTCTCATCTACGCCTTCATCCAAGGCGTAGGTGCCGGCGCAGCTCGGGAAGGGGGCTGCGGGGCGTCATTTTTACGCCAACCATTAGAAAAGACCATCACAGCAAGGGGATTACAATGGGTTCCGTAGTACGGCAAGGGCGACGCAAGGCGTCTGCACTGCAAAAGAGCATACTTTGCCTGTCGGTATCGGCGGTGCTACTGGCCTTGGGGAACGCGGCCTACGCCAAAGAGGTGAAGGTCGATATTGCGAAGCAGCCACTGGGCAGCGCCCTGCGCGCGTTCGGCGAGCAGACCGGCCTGCAGATCCTGTTCTCGCCCGAGATGATCGGCGATGCGCAATCGTCGCGCGTGTCCGGCACCATGGAATCGGAAACCGCCCTGCACATGCTGCTCGATGGCACCGGCTATAGCTTCCAGATCGAGAACGGCGCGGTGATCCTGCTGCCGGCCACCAGCAGCACCAACGGCATCACCCTGCAGTCCACGGCCATCACCAGCCAGGGCATGGGCGAGATGACCGAGAACAGTGGCTCGTACACCACCGGTGCGGTAAGCGTCGGTTCCAAGACGCCGACCAGCCTGCGCGACACGCCACAGTCGGTGTCGGTGCTGTCCAGCCAGCTGATCGAAGACCGCAGTATCACCAGCCTGCAGGACGCGCTGAAAATGGCCCCGGGCGTCACAGTGCAGAAAACCACCAGCGACACCTACGAGTTCTACTCGCGCGGCTTCAACATCGACAGCATCCAGATCGACGGTGCCGCGCCCATGGCGTTGTCGTCGGTGGCCACCAGTTTCTATTCGCGCCGCCTGTACAACTTGGCCGAATTCGACCATGTCGAGGTGCTGCGCGGTTCGGGCGCACTGTTCGGCGGCGTCGGCGACCCGGGTGGCGTCATCAACCTGGTGCGCAAGCGCCCGCTGTCGGACTTCCAGCTCAAGCTCGAGGCCGCCGCCGGTTCGTGGGACAACTACCGCACTCAGGTCGACCTGACCGGCCCGCTGACCGACAGCGGCAACGTGCGTGGCCGGCTGGTCACGGCCTACAACGACCGCCAGTACTTCACCGACAAGCTGGCCACTCAGAAACCCACGGTCTACGGGGTGTTCGAGGTCGACCTCGGCCCGCAGACCATCTTCACCCTGGGCGGCATGTACGAAAGCACCCACTCCAACTCGTCGCTGGGCCTGCCGCGCTACACCACCGGTGCCGACATCGGCCTGGCGCGGCACACCAACCTGGGGCAGAACTGGTCCTACATGGACAACATCTCCCAGGAAATCTTCACCAAGATCGACCACTACTTCGACAACGACTGGAAGCTGAACGTCTCGTACACCAATACCCGTGACGCCGGCAAGGCGCTGGCGGCGGTGTCGGGCAACGCGGTCAACCCGGTGACCCTGGCCGGGCCAGTCTGGCGGGCCAGCTACAACGTCTATTCCACCAGCCAGGACCTGGTCGACAGCAACCTGTCCGGCAGCTTCGATGCCTTTGGCCGTGAGCACCAGTTCGTGCTGGGCGCCGACTACCAGCGCGTCACCAGCCGCTGGCAGGGCTCGGGGGTGTTTACCGGCACCGGCGTGCCGATCGACGTGTTCGACCCAGGCTACTGGAAGCCGACCACCACCTCGCTGGTGACCCCGCGCGACTACAGCCCCAACACCCAGGAGCAGTACGGCCTGTACGGGCGCCTGACCCTGCAGGTGAGCGACCCGCTCAAGGTCATCGTCGGCGGGCGCGCGGCCCGTTACCATTTCCAGCAGGTCTACACCAACGCAGGCGTGGTGCAGAGCGACATCGACATGCGCGAACCGACGCGCTTCGTGCCGTACTTCGGCGCCATCTATGACCTCGACGATCAATGGTCGCTGTACGGCAGCTACTCGAAGATCTACAAGCCGCAGCAGAGCTACCTGCGCGGGCCGTTGGGCAGCAACGACGTGCTCGAGCCGCTCGAGGGCAAGACCACCGAGCTGGGCATCAAGGGCGAACTGTTCGACGGCCGCCTGAATACCAGCCTGGCGGTGTTCTACACCAAGCGCAAGAACGGCGCGGTGCAAGACACCAACTACCCGCAGGCGTCGGTGCTGTATGGCGGCAGCTGCTGCTACGTGAACCAGGGCGAGGTCGTCAGCAAGGGCATCGAGCTGGAAGCGACGGGCGAGATCCTCCCGGATTGGAACCTGATGGCCAGCTACGTGTACAACTACAACAAGAACGAGACCGACAGCACGGCCTTGAGCACTATCACGCCCAAGCATCAGTTCAAGCTGTGGACCACCTACCAGCTGCCTGACGCGTTCAAGGACTGGACCGTCGGCGGTGGCGTCGATGTACAGAGCGCCACTTACGTCAGCGGTACCACCGTGCGCGTGGACGGCAATGGCAACGTGGTCGAGTCGAACATTCCGTTCGATTACAAGCAAAGCGGCTACGCCGTCTGGAATGCCCTGGTGCGCTACCGCGTGGATGACCACTGGACGCTGTCGCTCAACGCCAACAACCTGTTCGACAAGACCTACTACCAGACGGTCTCCAGTGCGGCGAACGGCAACTTCTACGGCGACCCTCGTAACTACATGCTGACCCTGCGCGGCGAGTTCTAAGCCCGCCAGCAGCTGCCGACAGGCACCTGAAACCGGCCGATCCCTGCCCAGGGACCGGCCGGTTTCGTTTCGCCGGGCTGGCCGCCAGGGCGCCCGCTGCGGGCCGCCCAGCCGTGTAAATTTCGCCACAAGCCTTTCGTCAACTGAGGACGACGCACTTCCCGCACCCTTCGACACGAGGCCGACACTGATGTCTTCCACCCCCTTGACCGACGATGACCTGCTGGCGCTGTTGATGGCTGACGACAGCGACGATCCCGGCGTCATTCGCCCCATGGGGCGGCCATTCACGTGTCAGGCCTCGTTCGCCCAGCAGCGTCTGTGGGTGCTGCAGCAACTGGACCCGAGCAGTTCTGCCTACCACCTGGCGCGCGCGCTGCACCTGGTCGGCCCTTTGCAAGTGGCGGTGCTGGAGGCGGCGCTGCAGCAGGTGGTGGCACGCCACGAGATCCTGCGCACCGGCTTCGAAGCGGTCGATGGCCAGCCCATGCAAGTGGTGGACAACGCGGCGCGCCCGCTGCTGCAGGTCGAACGCCTGGCCGCGGCAGACGGTGCCGAGCGCCGGCAGCTGCTGGCCGCGCGCCTGCAAGCGCTGACCCTGCAACCGTTCGACCTGGGCCAGGCGCCGCTGCTGCGTTGCGTGCTGTTCGAGCTTGGCCCGCAGGAGCATGTGCTGTTCCTGAACATGCACCATATCGTCTCCGACGCCTGGTCCAACCCGATCCTGCTGCGTGACCTGACCCTGGCCTACACCCAGGCCCTGCAAGGCGACACCACGCCCTTGCCGGCCTTGCCGGTGCAATATGCGGACTACGCCCACTGGCAACGCCACGTATACCCCGGCACGGCGGAATACGGGCGGGCCCAGGCCTACTGGAAAAACTACCTGGCAGGGGACATCGCCCCACTGAGCTTGCCGGTCGATCACGCGCCCCATGCCGCGCAGTCTGGCATTGCGGCGCTGCACCGGGTCAGCGTGCCCGCGGCGCTGATGGCCCGCCTGCACGACCAGTGCGAGCGCCTGGGGCTGACGCCGTTCGCCTTCGTGCTGGGCGCCTGGCAACTGCTGCTGGCGCGCTACAGTGGCCAGGCCGATTTCTGCGTCGGCGTGCCCAATGCTGCGCGCAACCGCGCACAGATCCAGGACCTGGTCGGTTACTTCGTCAACGCCCAGCTGTATCGCGTGCGGGTTGACGGCGCGACCACGGGGCAGGCGTTCCTGCAGGGTATCCGGCGTCATTCCCTGGCGTTGCTGGAGCACGCCGACTGGCCGATCGAGCTGCTCGAGCAGCAGGGGCAGGCTAGCGCTACGTTCGAGACCTTGTTCAACTGGCGGGTGGATGGCGACCGGCCGGCAGCGCTGCGCCTGGGGGAGGTGGCCGTCGATTTCCTCGCGACCGGCCCGCAGCAGGCCAAGTTCGCTCTGTCGCTGGATGTCGACTACGCCCCCGAGGCCATGAGCGCGGTGTTGGAGTACGACGCAGGTCAGTTCACCGGCGCAACCATCGAGCGCCTTGGGCGGCATTGGCTGCACCTGCTGGCAGGGCTGGCCGAGGTACCCCAGCGGCCCCTCGCGGAGCTCGCGCTGCTGGCGGCCGACGAGCAGCAGCGGGTCATCGCCCAGTGGAACCCGGCGCTCACCGAATACCCGGCCGCGCCATGCCTGCATGTGGCCATCGAGGCGCAAGCGGCCAGGGTGCCGCAGGCCATCGCCGTGGTGGCGGGCGAGCAGCGGGTGACCTATGACGAGCTCAACCGCCGGGCCAACCGCCTGGCGCACCTGCTGCGGGCAGCGGGTGTAGGGCCTGACGTGCGTGTGGGGGTCGCGCTGGAGCGGGGCGTGGACATGGTGGTCGGCCTGCTGGCGATCCTGAAGGCAGGCGGCGCCTACGTGCCGATGGACCCCGAGTACCCGGCCGAGCGGCTGGCCTACATGCTGGCCGACAGTGGCATCGCTTTGCTGGTGACCCACAGCCAGTCGCGTGGCCAGTTGCCCGAGGTCGAAGGCGTGAGCTGCATCGAGCTCGACCAGCCGGCGCTACTGGCCGGCTACCCTGACAGCAACCCTGCCAATACCACCGACCCCGACAACCTGGCGTACGTCATCTACACCTCGGGCTCCACCGGCAAGCCCAAGGGCACCTTGCTGGCGCACCGCAACGTGGCCCGGCTGTTCCAGGCGACCCAGGCGGATTTCCGGTTTGACGAGCACGATGTGTGGAGCGTGTTCCACTCCTACGCCTTCGACTTTTCCGTGTGGGAGCTGTTCGGTGCCTTGCTGCATGGCGCCACCGCGGTGATCGTGGCGCGGGAGGTGGCGCGCTCGGCCGCGGACTTCCATGCCTTGCTGGTGCGCGAACGGGTGACCGTGCTCAACCAGACACCGTCGGCGTTCGGCCAGCTGATCCCGGTCGCCTGCGCGGCGGCCAATGCCGACCAGGCCCTGGCGCTGCGCTACGTGGTGTTCGGCGGCGAGGCCCTGGACGTCGCCAGCCTCAAGCCTTGGTTCGAGCGTTTTAGCGACCGCCAGCCACAACTGATCAACATGTATGGCATCACCGAGACCACGGTGCATGTCACCTATCGCCCGCTGAGCCGCGCCGACCTGGCGTTGCAAGGCGCAAGCCCGATCGGCACGGTCATCGAGGACCTCTCCTGGTACTTGCTGGACCGCGACTTCAACCTGGTCGCACCGGGGTGCCAGGGGGAACTGCATGTCGGCCGTGCCGGCCTGGCCCGTGGTTACCATGGGCGCCCGGGGCTGACGGCCGAGCGCTTCGTGCCCGACCCCTTCGATGACAGCCCCGCGGGTGGTGGGCGCCTGTACCGTACGGGCGATCTTGCCGGTTATCGCACCGATGGCATCATCGACTACCGCGGCCGCATCGATCACCAGGTGAAGATTCGCGGTTTTCGCATCGAGCTGGGCGAGATCGAAGCCCGGCTGCAAGACCATCACGCCATCGCCAAGGCGGTGGTGCTCGACCGGGACGGGCCGGGCGGCAAGCAATTGGTCGCCTACCTGCTGACCGGCGACCAGCACGCGGTCAGCGCTGCGCAACAGGACACCCTGCGCAGCCAGCTGCGCGACTACCTGCGCGGGCTGCTGCCGGAGCACATGGTGCCTGCGCACCTGCTGTTCCTGCAGGCGCTGCCCCTGACCGTCAATGGCAAGCTCGACCGCAAGGCACTGCCCCAACCAGCGGCCAGCTTCGGGGCCGGCTACGTGGCGCCCGAGGGTGACCATGAGCAACAGATCGCCAGGCTCTGGGCCCAGGTGCTGAAGCTCGAGCGTGTGGGGCGACACGACAATTTCTTCGAGCTGGGTGGGCATTCGCTGCTGGCGACCCAGGTGATCTCGCGCCTGCGCCAGGCCCTGGGGCTCGACCTGCCGTTGCGCGCCTTGTTCGAGACGCCGGTGCTGGCCGATTTCGCGGCGCTGGCCGGGCAGGGCAGTGACGACGGTGCGCCGCCCATCGCAGCCGTGGACCGCAGCCGGCCACTGAGCCTGTCCTACGCCCAGCATCGCCAGTGGTTCCTGTGGCAACTGGACCCCGACAGCAGTGCCTACAACATCCCCGCGGCGCTGCGCCTGCGCGGGCAACTGGACGTCAGCGCCCTGGCCCGCAGTTTCGAGGCGCTGACGCTGCGTCACGAAACCTTGCGCACCACCTTCCGGGTCGAGGATGGCCAGGCGGTGCAGGTGATTCATCCGCACCAGGCATTCTGCCTCCAGGCCGAGCCCGTCACCGCGCCTGCCGGCGGTGCGCTGCAAGCCTGGCTCAAGGGCCTGATCGAAGCGGAAACACAGCGCCCCTTCGACCTGGCGCAAGGCCCGCTGCTGCGCGTGAAACTGCTGCGCCTGGCCGATGACGACCACGTGCTGGTCCTCACCCTGCACCACATCGTCACCGATGGCTGGTCGATGCCGATCCTGGTGGAAGAGCTCGAACAGCACTATGCCGGCCTGTGCAGCGGCCAGCCCGTGGCCTTGCCGGCGCTGGCGGTACAGTACGCCGACTACGCGGCCTGGCAGCGCCAGTGGATGCAGGCCGGTGAGCAGCAACGCCAGCTGGCCTACTGGCAGCAACAGCTGGGCGGCGACCAGCCGGTGCTGGAACTGCCCACCGACCGCCCGCGCCCGGCGGTGCAGAGCCTGGCCGGGGCCAACCACGACATCGTGCTCGACGACGGGCTGGCCGTGGCGCTCAAGCAATTGGCCAAGCAGCACAATGCAACCCTGTTCATGGTCCTGCTGGCCAGCTTCCAGGCGCTGCTGCACCGTTATACCGGGCAGCGCGACATTCGCGTCGGCGTGCCGATCGCCAACCGTAACCGGGCGCAGATCGAGCGGCTGATCGGCTTCTTCGTCAACACCCAGGTGCTGCGCGCCGATTGTGATCCGCAGCTGTCGTTCAAGGCGCTGCTGGGGCAGGTCAGGGATACCGCCCTGGCGGCGCAGGCCCATCAGGACCTGCCGTTCGAGCAACTGGTGGATGCCCTGCAGCCGGAACGCAGCCTCAGCCACAGCCCGTTGTTCCAGGTGATGCTCAACCACCAGACCCAGGTTCGTGGCGAGACCCGCGAACTGCCGGGCCTGAGCTTGCAGCGACTATCCTGGGAGCGCCACAGCGCGCAGTTCGACCTGACCTTGAACACCTTCGAGCACGCCGATGGCCTGGGCGCTTCGCTGAGCTACGCCACTGCGCTGTTCGACCGGCAGACGGTGCAGGCCCTGGCCGACAACTGGCGTGTGCTGCTGCATGGCATCGTCGAGCAACCTGAAGCACGCATCGCCGACTTGCCGCTGCTCGATGCCCACAGCCGCCAGCAGGTGATCCAGGCCTGGAACCCGGCACCGCTTCAACACCCGGTCGAGCTGTGCGTGCACCAGGCCATCGAGGCCCAAGCTGCGCGTGCGCCGCAGGCCGTGGCCGTGACCTGCGAAGGTCGGCACCTGACCTACCGGCAACTCAACCAGCGCGCCAACCGCCTGGCGCGCCGCCTGCGCCACCTTGGCGTTGGCGCCGACGTGCGCGTGGGCCTGGCCATGGCCCGCAGCCTGGACATGGTGGTCGGGCTGCTGGGGATCCTCAAGGCCGGGGGCGCCTATGTGCCGCTGGACCCGGAATACCCGCAGGACCGCCTGGCCTACATGATCGAGGACAGCGGTATTACCCTGTTGCTGACCCAGCCCGAACTGCTGGCGCAATTGCCCCTGGCCCCCGGTGTGCAGAGCCTGGTGCTGGAGCAGGACGAGCCGGCACCGGGCGATGACCAGCCTGACCTTGGCAACCAGACCTCGCCGCAGAACCTGGCGTATGTGATCTATACCTCGGGCTCCACTGGCAGGCCCAAGGGCACGCTGCTGCCGCATGCCAACGTGATGCGCCTGTTCCAGGCCACCCAGGACTGGTTCGGCTTCACTGCCGAGGACGTCTGGAGCGTCTTCCACTCCTACGCCTTCGACTTCTCCGTGTGGGAAGTGTTTGGCGCGCTGCTGCATGGCGCCCGGGCGGTCATCGTCCCCCGCGACGTGGCCCGCTCGCCGGAAGACTTCCACGCCCTGCTGGTGCGCGAACAGGTCACCGTGCTCAACCAGACGCCCTCGGCGTTCAAGGAGCTGGTGGCCATCGCCTGCCAGCCGAACCAGGACCCGGCGGCCCTGGCCTTGCGCTACGTGGTGTTCGGCGGCGAGGCGCTGAACGTCGCCAGCCTCAGGCCCTGGTTCGAGCGTTTTGGCGACCAGCGCCCGCAGTTGGTCAACATGTACGGCATCACCGAGACCACGGTGCACGTCAGCTACCGCCCGCTGTGCCTGGCCGATGTGCACCGCGAAGGGCTCAGCCCCATCGGCGAGGTCATCCCCGACCTGTCCTGGTACCTGCTGGACGCCAACCTGGAGCTGGCCGTGGCCGGCAGCCAGGGCGAGCTGCACATCGGCCAGGCAGGGCTTGCGCGTGGCTACCACCAGCGCCCGGCGCTGACGGCCGAACGCTTCATCCCCGACCCGTTCGACACCAGCCCCCAGGGCGGTGGCCGGCTGTACCGCACCGGCGACCTGGCACGCTACCGGGCCGAGGGCAGCATCGACTACGTGGGGCGTATCGACCACCAAGTGAAGATCCGCGGTTTCCGCATCGAGCTGGGTGAAATCGAAGCACGCCTGCAGGCTCACCCTCGGGTCGCGGAGGCGGTGGTGCTGGACGTCGACGGCGCTGCCGGCAAGCAGCTGGTCGCCTACCTGATCGCCGATCAGGCGCAGGCGCTGGACCTGGCTGCGCAGCATGCCTTGCGCGGCGAATTGCGTGACTACCTGCTGGCGAGCCTGCCGGACCACATGGTCCCGGCGCACCAGGTGTTCCTGGCCGCCTGGCCACTCACCGCCAACGGCAAGCTCGACCGCAAGGCACTGCCGGCACCCGATGCCAACCAGGTGCGGCAAACCTTCGTCGCCCCTGAAACGCCCCTGCAGCAGCAGATCGCGGCGATCTGGGCCGATGTGCTGAAACTGGATCAAGTCGGCCTGGCAGACAACTTCTTCGAGCTGGGCGGCGACTCGATCATCTCGATCCAGGTGGTCAGCCGGGCGCGTCAGGCCGGTATCCGCATCACTCCCAAGCAGTTGTTCCAGCACCAGACCGTGCAGGGGCTGGCGGCCGTGGCCACCCAGGGCGCAGCGGGCGACGTGCAGATCGACCAGGGCCCGGTCACGGGCCAGGCCGTGCTGCTGCCGATTCACCATTACTTCTTCGATGAGCCGATTCCCGCGCGGCATCACTGGAACCAGGCGTTGCTGTTGCGCCCGGTCGAGGCGCTGGACGGGCAATTGCTGGAGCAGGCGCTGCTGGCCCTGATCGCCCACCACGATGCCCTGCGCCTGAGTTTCGCCCAGGCCGATGACGGCCATTGGGCGGGCGAGTATCGGGAGGTCGCGCAGCAGCCCTCGTGCTTCTGGCACGAGGCCGTGGCCGATGGTCCGGCCCTGGAGGCCCTGTGCGAGCGCGCCCAGCGCAGCCTCGACCTGGCCCAGGGGCCGTTGCTGCGCGCAGTATTCGCCACCTTGCCCGACGGCGACCAACGGCTGTTGCTGGCGATTCACCACTTGGCGGTGGACGGGGTGTCCTGGCGCATCCTCCTGGAAGACCTGCAAAACGCCTATGGCCAATTGCGCGCAGGGCAGCCAGTCAGCCTGCCGGCCAAGACCAGCTCCACCCGTGCCTGGGCCGAAAGCCTGCGCGGTTACGCCCAGGGCAGCGGCCGCGAGCAGTTGCCGTACTGGCAGGCCCTGTTGACCGATGTGCAGGCCGACCTGCCGTGCGACAACCCGTCAGGCTCGCTGCAAGGGCTACACCAGGCAGTCGCCCATACCCGCCTGGGCGCCGAAGACACCCGTGCCCTGTTGCAACACGCGCCGGCGGCCTATCGCAGCCAGGTCAACGACCTGCTGCTGACCGCCCTGGCCCGGGTGATAGCACGCTGGACCGAGCAGGAGCACGTGCTGGTGCAACTGGAGGGGCATGGCCGCGAAGACCTGTTCGACAATGTCGACCTGACCCGTACCGTGGGTTGGTTCACCAGCCTGTTCCCGGTCAAGCTCAGCCCGGCGCCGTCGCTGGCGCAGTCGCTCAAGCGCATCAAGGAACAGCTGCGGGCAATCCCCGACAAGGGGGTCGGCTTCGGTGCGTTGCGCTACCTGGCCGATCAGCCGGCCCGTGAGGCGCTGGCCGCCTTGCCGGTGCCGCGCATCACCTTCAACTACCTGGGGCAGTTCGACGGCAGCTTCGCCGAAGCCACCGGTGAGGGCGGCCAGGTGGCCGGGCTGCTGACGCCGGCGGTGGAAAGCAGCGGTGCCAGCCTGAGCGAAGCAGCCCCGCTGGGTAACTGGCTGTCGATCAATGGCCGGGTCTACGGTGGCGAGCTGAGCCTGGGCTGGAGCTTCAGCCGCGAGATGTTCAAGCCGGCGTCGGTGCAGCGCCTGGCGGATGAATACGCCGCCGAGCTCAAGGCCCTGATCGCCCATTGCGTCAGCGGCGAGGCGGCGGGTATCACGCCGTCGGACGTGCCGCTGTCGGGCCTCGACCAGGCGCAACTGGACAACCTGCCGGTCCCGGCCGCGCACATCGAGGACATCTACCCGCTGTCGCCCATGCAGCAAGGCATGCTGTTCCACGCCAGCGAAGACGACCAGGCGGACCTGTACATCAACCAGACCAGCGTGCCTGTCACCGGGCTTGAGGCCGAGCGCTTCGTGGCCGCCTGGCAACAGGTGGTCGCCCATCACCCGATACTGCGCACCAGCTTCCATCAAGGCGCGTCGCTGGCGGAGCCGGTGCAACTGGTGCAGCGCCAGGCGCAACTGGACATCCGCCTGCTGGACTGGTCGACCAGGGCGGTGAGCGAGGATGACCTGGCGCAGCAGGTGCTGGAGGATCGGCGTCGCGGCTTCGACCTGGCCCAGGCGCCGCTGATGCGCCTGACCTTGATCCGCCTGGTGGATCGCCACCACCTGATCTGGACCAGCCACCACCTGCTGATGGACGGTTGGAGCGCCTCGCGGCTGATCGCCGACGTGCTGGCCAGTTACGCCGGCCACGCCCCCGAGCCCCAGGCCTGCCGCTACCGCGACTATATCGACTGGTTGCAGCGCCAGGACTTGCAGGCCGCCCAGCGCTTCTGGGAGGAAAAACTGGACGGCGAGGGTGCCGCGACCTTGCTCGCCAGCGTTCTGCCACAGCCAGAAACGCCGCTGCCCGGGCATGCCGCGCTGTACCTGAAGTGGGACCAGGCACGCACCCAGGGCCTGCAAGACTTCGCCCAACGCCAGCGGGTCACCCCCAACACCCTGATCCAGGCTGTGTGGCTGTTGCTGTTGCAGCGCTACACCGGGCAGGCGCAGGTGTGCTTCGGTGCAACCGTTGCCGGCCGGCCCGCCGACGTGGCCGGTGCCGACAAGCTGCTGGGCCTGTTCATCAACACCATCCCGGTCATCCAGCGCCCGCTGGCCACCCAGCCGGTGGCGCAGTGGTTGCAGGCGCTGCAAACCTACAACCTGGAGGCCCGCGACTTCGAGCACACCTCGCTGGCCGATATCCAGCGCTGGAGCGGGCGCAGCGGCCTGCCGCTGTTCGACAGCATCGTGGTGTTCGAGAACTACCCGATCGACGACCGCCTGCAGCAAGGCGTGGGTGGCCCCCTGAGCTTCGGCGAGGTGCAGTCGCGGGATGTGACCAACTATGCCATGGACCTGGCGGTGAACCTGGGCAACACCTTGAGCATCGAGTTCCTCTACCTGCGCAGCCGCTTCAGCGAGCCGGTGGTGGCGAACATTGTCGCCTCCTTCGAAACCCTGCTCGACGCCATCCTGGCCAACCCCGATGCCTGCCTGGGCAACCTGCCCATGTGCGCTGCGGCAACGCCAGACGTTGCGCCCGTGACGCCGCAGCGCACGTCGGTGGCCGAGCTGATCGCGGCCCAGGCCCAGCGCCGGGGCGATGCCATCGCTGTGGTGTGTGGCGAGCAGCAGCTGAGCTTCGATGCGCTGGAGCGCCGTGCCAACCAGCTGGCGCAGGTGCTGGTGGCCCGGGGCATCGGGCCTGAGAGCCGGGTGGGCGTGGCCCTGGAACGGTCGGTGCAGAGCATCGTGGCGTTCTATGCCGTGCTCAAGGCCGGCGCGGCCTACGTGCCGCTGGACATCGACTACCCCCGCGAGCGCCTGGAATGGATCATTCAGGATTCGGGCATGGCCCTGCTCCTGAGCCACTCTGCGCTGTTGCCACGCCTGCCGGTGACGCCCGGCTCCGAGTGCCTGGCGCTGGACGAACTGGACCTGGCGGCGCAGCCCGCCCGCGCGCTGCAAGTACCGGTGCAGGCGCACAACCTGGCCTACATGATCTACACCTCGGGCTCCACCGGCCAGCCCAAGGGCGTGGCGGTAAGCCATGGCCCGTTGAGCATGCACTGCCAGGCCATCATCGCGCGGTACGGCATGGACCGCGACACCCGCGAGCTGCTGTTCATGTCATTCGCCTTCGACGGTGCCCAGGAGCGCTGGCTGTCGACGCTGCTGGCCGGTGGGCGGCTGGTGATGCGTGACAACCAGCTGTGGACCGCCGAGCAGACCCTGCGCACCCTGCGCGAGCAGGCGATCAGCATTGCCTGCTTCCCGCCGGCGTACCTGCAGCAACTGGCCGAACAGGCCGCCCTGGAAACGGAGGCACCGCCTGCGGTACACACCTACTGCTTCGGCGGCGACGCGGTGGCCCAGGCCACCTTCGAGCAAGTCAAGGCCAGCTTGCAGCCGCGCTACCTGACCAACGGCTATGGCCCGACCGAAACCGTGGTGACGCCGCTGCTGTGGAAGGTTGCTGGCGATCAGCCTTGCGGTGGCCCCATCGCCCCGATCGGCGAAGCCGTGGGCGCCCGTGAGCTGTATGTGCTGGACGATCAGCTGAACCTGCTGCCCGATGGCGTGGCCGGCGAGCTGTACATCGGTGGCGAGGGCCTGGCCCGCGGTTATCACCAACGCCCCGGGCTGACCGCCGAGCGCTTCGTGGCCAGCCCGTTCCAGGCCGGCGGGCGGCTGTACCGCAGTGGTGACCTGGTGCGCCGACGCGCCGATGGCATCTACGATTACCTCGGCCGCCTGGACCAACAGGTGAAGATCCGCGGTTTCCGTATCGAGCTTGGCGAAATCGAGGCGCGCCTGCGCGATTGCGAACGCGTGCGCGATGCGGTGGTGAGCGTGCAAGGGGAGGGTGCCGACAAGCGCCTGGTCGGCTACGTGACCAGCACCGCCGCCAGCCCGGATATCGGCGAGGCGCTGCGCGAGCAGCTGCGTGCGGTACTGCCCGACTACATGGTGCCCGCCCGCATCCTGCTGCTCGATGCCCTGCCGCTCAACCCGAACGGTAAGGTCGACCGCAAGGCGCTGCCTGATCCGGACTGCAGTGAACCTGAAGCGCTGTATGTGGCACCGCGCAACCTGTTCGAGGAGCAGCTGGCGCAGATCTGGGCCGATGTGCTGGGCGTCGAACGGGTGGGGGTGACGGACAACTTCTTCGAACGCGGCGGCGACTCGCTGCGCAGCCTCAAGGTGATCTCGCGGGTGCGCAGCCTGCAGCGCGAAGGGTTCGAGCTCAAGCTGCGCGACCTGATGAGCCGGCCGACGATTGCCGAGCTGTCCGGTTACAGCGAGCCGGCGGCGGGTGAACTCGACCCGCTGCTGTTGCTCAACGACCCGGTGAGCGACGTGCCACCGCTGTTCTGCCTGCATGCAGGCTACGGCACGGTGTTCGACTACGAACCCCTGGCCCGCCACCTGAAGGGCGAGTGCAGTGTCTACGGCGTGCAGTGCCGCATGCTGCTGGACCCGGACTGGCAGGACGAATCGTTGGCGAGCATGGCCATCGACTATGCCCAGTACATTCGTCAGAAGCAGCCCGACGGCCCGTACCGTTTGCTCGGTTGGTCGCTGGGTGGGGTACTGGCGGTGCTGGTGGCGGCCGAGCTGCGCCAGCAAGGGCAGGTTGTCGAGCACGTCTCGCTGGTGGACAGCTTCATCCCGCTGGAACCTGCACAGCAGGCGTCGGCCGAGGCCTTCGACTGGCGCGAGGAACTGGCCGGCTTCTGCCAGGTGATGAACGTCGCCCAGCCAGCGGGTTCGCTGCCCTCCAACTTCGAGGCGGCAGCCTTGCCTTCGTTGCCACAGCTCACCGCCTACTTCGCCAGCGGCATTGCCGGCGGCACCGGCTTCGATGCCGAGGACCTGGCCCAGGGGGTCATCGTCGGGTTGCGCCTGCGCGACTTGTCGTTGCAGACCCTGGCCTTGCCGAAACTGGCAGGCCCGGTGAGTTTCTGGTGGGCACAGGCCGTGCCTGGCGCGGCGCAGGCCGGCTTCGAACGCCACGTGGCGGTCGAGGTGGCCCGGTTTGCCCTGGACAGCGACCATTACGGCATCCTCAGGCACCCGAGCTTGCTGGCGGGGCTGGGCGGCGCGCTGGCGCGCAAGGTGTCCGCCTGACCGAGGCGCGCACAGGGCAGTTGCCCCCGGGCGCTGCCCTGGCTGCGCGGGCCCATTGATCCGACTGTGCCCCCACCCGGCGTCGCTGCGTGGGGGTTTTGTTTTTCACCGCTATGAAGTTCTTTTCAAGGAGAACCAAGATGTCGCTGCATCCCGATCTGGAAGCGTTTCTGGAACTGGTGGCGTTCGGCAGGGCTACCTGTAAAAGCCTGCCCATGCATGAGCAAAGCGTCGAACAGGCGCGCGAGGAATTCGAGCTGAGCGCCCTGTTGCTGGACCCGGCCCCGCCGCAGGATATCGGGGTCACCGCGCTGCACATTCCCGCGCGCGACGGCGCGCGGCTGCCAGCCCGGCTCTATCGCGCACCTGCCTGCCAAGCCCAGGGCCCGGTGATGCTGTACTTCCATGGTGGCGGTTACGTGGTCGGCAGCCTCGACTCCCACGACGTGGTCTGCCGTCGCCTGGCGCAAGCCACGGGGCATGCCGTGCTGGCCCCGGCCTACCGCCTGGCCCCTGAGCATCGCTTTCCGGTGGCGCTGGACGATGCCCTCGACAGCGCCCGCTGGCTGGCGGCCAATGCAGCGTCGCTGGGCCTGGACGCGTCGCGCCTGGTGGCGGCGGGGGACAGCGCCGGCGCCACCCTGGCTACCTTGCTGGCACATACCGCTGCCATGCAAGGCCCTGACGCCGGTTTCGCCCTGGCGGCGCAGATGCTGTTCTACCCGGTCTGCGATGCCTCGGTGACCTATGAATCCAGCCGTGCCTATGCCGAGGGGTACCTGCTGGAGCACCAGACGATGGGCTGGTTCTACCAGCACTACCTGGGCGAGGCGGGCAGGCGTGACGACTGGCGGGTGTCGCCATTGCTGGCCGACCATGGGCGGCCATTGGCCCCCGCTTACGTCAGCGTGGCGCAGTACGACCCGTTGCGTGATGAAGGGCTGGCCTATGCCGAGTTTCTAACGCGTGGCGGCACGCCGGTGACGTTGCGGCTGGAGGAGGGGTTGACCCACGACTTCCTGCGGATGTCCGGGGTCCTCAATGGCGGGGTGGAGGGGCTGTACCAGGCTGCCGCCGACTGGTTGCGGCAGCAGGCCTGAAGCGTGACCGCCGGCAGCGCAGGGCTGCCGGCGGTGCGTGGGTTCACTCAGGCAACGTTCAGCTCGCAGAGCACCTGGCCGGCTTGCATGCGCACCAGCTGGTCGGCGACATCGAAGTATCGGTCGTCGTGGCTGATGACGATGATGGTCTTGCCCAGCTTCTTGAGCTCCGGCAGCAGCTCGGTGTAGAACACCCGGCGGAACGTCGGGTCCTGGTCTGCGGCCCATTCATCGAACACCAGCACCGGGCGCTCCTCCAGCCAGGCATTGATCAGCGCCAGGCGCTTGCGTTGCCCGGTGGACAGGTCGGTGGTGCTGAACACGCCGTCGCGCACGCTCACCTTGTGCGCGATCTCCAGGCGCTTGAGGTAGGTCTGGGCGCTGTCGGGGACCTGCTGTGGGCCCATGGCCGGGTCTTCGAACAGGTAGTAGTCGGCGAAGATGGTGGTGAACAGCTGGCGGTAGTCGTCGCGGTGCTGCGCGTCGATGGCCTGGCCGTCGACGCGGATCTCCCCTTGCTGCGGCGCATACAGCCCCAGCAGCAGCTTGATCAGGGTGGTCTTGCCGCAGCCGTTCTCACCGACGATGAAGACGATGTCGCCCTGTTTGATTTCCAGGTTCACCGGGCCCAGGGCGAACGGTGCGCTGCCTTCAACCGGCGGGAATGCGTAGCGCACGTCGCGCAGTTCCAGGGTGGCGAGGCCGGTCATCTGGCTCTTGCGGTCCTGCAGCAGCAGGTGCGGCTCGGGCGAGGAAAACTGCTCGGACAGCTCGGCGATGCGGCGGAAGGCGACCTGTGCCCGGCTGACGATCGGCAGGGTGCCGACCAGGTGCTCCAGCGGGCCCTTCATGTACAACAGCACCAGCACGAAGCCGCTCATCACCGAGGCGTCCGCGGCCGGCCACAGCGACTGCAGCACCAGCGCCACGCCGATCACCACGAAGAACAGCATGGAGCCGAAGCTCTTGGCCACGACGAAGGTGTTGATCGAGCGGATCTGGGTGTCGCGGATGCGGTCGGCGGTGCCCTGGATGTGGCTGCTGAACATGCGCTGGCGGCGTGGCCGGTGGATGCGCAGCTCCTTGGCGCCGGCGGCGATGGCGTGGTAGTGCTTCTGCAGCTCGTCCTCGGCATCGCGCGCGGCCAGGAAGCCTTTCATGCCTTTGGCCCGGGCCAGGTACTGGGCGCCTGTGCCCAGGGCGATGGCCACCAGCATCAGCAGGAACATCGGCCATGACAGCAGGGCGAGGTAGCCCAGGCAGCCCAGGGTCACGGTCATGGAGATGGCCAGGGGGGCGAAGGCGAAGGCGAAGTCGCTGATGGTGTCCACGTCATGGGTCAGTACCGGTATCAGGCGGTGACTGCGATAACGCTCGATCTGCTCGATGGGCGCAGACAGCACCTTCTCGCCCAGTTCCTTGCGCAGCGAGGCGATGATCGACTGGCCGACGCGGTTGGTGCCAAGGTCGGAGAAGATCGAGCTGGCCAGCGCCACCAGGCACAGCCCGGCAAATAGCCACACCGCTCCCTGGCCCAGGCCGCTCTGGGCATGCAGCGCGCGGTTGATGGTCGCCAGCAGGACGGTGATGCTCAGGCCACCGACCACGCCCAGCAGCACGGCACCCAGTACGGTGTATTTGAACGGGCGCAGCAGGGTGAACAACTCCCGTAGGGCGCTTTTAGGTTGCGGTGACATGGTGTACTCCTTGTGACGCATCAAACGCTGGTTAGCGTGCATAAGTGCCGGAACAGGTGTCAGGCCGCGGTCATGACCTGCTCGAAGGCCGCCAGAAACGCCTGCATCTGCTGCGGTGTACCCACGGTCACGCGCATCCAGTCGGGCCATGCCGGAAACACTCGCCCGACCCGGACCTTGCGCCGGGCCAGGGCTTCGATGACCGGTTGCGCAGGGCGCCCGAGCTGCACCATGAAGCAGTTCGCCTGGGCGTCCGTGCAGCGGTAGCCGGCGGCGCGCAGGTGCTCGGTGGTGCTGTGCAGGATCTGCTGGTTGGTGCGTTTGCGTTCGCTGACCAGGTCGGCCTGCTCCAGGCTGGCGATGCCGCCCAGGGAGGCTGCCAGGGAAATGAAATTGCGCCCGTTGAAGCGCTGCAGCGCGGTCAGCACGGCAGGCCTGGCGATAGCCAGGCCCAGGCGTGCGCCGGCCATGCCATACAGCTTGGAGAAGGTGCGCAGGACCATCACGTCGTCGTGCTGCACGGCCAGGTCCAGGCAGGGCGGGGCATCGCTGAAGTGGATATAGGCCTCGTCGATGATCGCCAGGCAGCCAGCGGGCTTGTGCGTGACCACCTGCTCAATGTCGGCGCGTGGGGTGAGGGTGCCCGTGGGGTTGTTGGGATTGCACAGGTAGATCACCCCGGCATTGCGGTCGGCGGCCAGCATGGCGCGTGCATCGTGGGCGTGGCGGGCATCGAGGGGCACCTCGTGCACGGCGGCGCCGACGCTGCTGGCGCCGGCCGCCACCGAGTCGTAGGTCGGCGCGGCGGTGACCACGCTGCGCGGGCCGGCGTATTGGGCCAGCGCGTATTGCAGGGGTGAGCGCGAGCCGCAGAACACCGCCACGTGATCCTCGGGGATGCCGTTCTGCCGGGCGAACAGTTCGATCAGGCGGACCTGTTGTTCGTAATAGTAACGTCCGCTCTGGCGGCCGCCCTGTTCCAGGGCCTTGACCGCCGAAGGGCTCGGGCCGTACGGGCTTTCGTTGTAGTCCAGGCGCACGATGTCGTCGCCAAAGACCGGGTCCGGCGCGGGGCCGGCAGGCAGTTGCGCGGCCCAGGCAGGCAAGGCGGGGGCGACACTGGCCAGCGCAGCGGTGGTGACGAAGCGTCGTCGGCTCAAAGCACTCATGGGGTTGCTCCTTGGGTCAGTCCTTGTGGTCAACGTCCAGGTCGCGGGCTACGCGAAAGCCCAGCCAGTCACCGCGCACCTGGGGTTCGCGTTCGTTGCGGTTGCCGGAGCGCGAGAAGATCGCCGGCTCGCTGTAGTCGTTGCCGCGGATCTGCCGATGCCCGCAGTTGCCGCCGGTGGTCCAGGCGCTGCCATCGGTGGGTGCGCCGACATAGTCGGTGTGCCAGCAGTCCTCCAGCCATTCGTAGACGTTGCCGTGCATGTCGTACATGCCGAAGGCGTTGGGCGGGAAGCTGCCGACCGGCGAGGTGAACGAGAAGCCGTCGGCCGGGCCGTAGACGTTGGCGTGCTTGCTGATGGTGTACTCGCCTTCCTTGTCGAACGGGAAGGGGAACGAGCCCGTGGAGCCGGCACGGGCGGCGTATTCGCGTTCCGCTTCGCTGAGCATGCGGTAGGGCTTGCCGGTGGTCTTGGCCAGCCAGGCGATATAGTCGCGGGCCTCGAACCAGGTCATGCACACGGCCGGTTGGCGCGGGCCCTGGGCATAGTGGGGCTTGCCGTTCTGGCACAGGCGGCCGGGGCGCAGGTCGCCATCGGGCAGCACGGTCTTGGTGGCCTTGGCATAGGCTTGCCACTGCGCGGCGGTGATGGTGAAGCGGCTGACCGCGAAGGGGCGGGCGAAGGTCACCGTGTGCAGGGGATTTTCGTCGTCCTGCCTGCCGACTTCGTCATCGGGGGTAGCCATGACGAAGCTGCCGGCGGGCAGCACGACCATTTCCGGGCAGTGCTTCTTGCAGTCGGTGAAGACTTTGCCGGGTTCGGTCGGGTCGGCGGCCAACGCATGCGCCGACAGCGAAAGGCATCCTAGGGCAAGCAGCAGGTCAAGGCGTTTCATGGTTGTCCTTGTAGTTGAGTGACAGGCGTGTTGGCCGGCTTGGCGGCCTTCTGGACGGTGTCCCACACACGCAGGAAGTTGCCGCCCCAGAGCTTGGCGATGTCTTCGTCGGAGTAGCCGCGCTGGATCAGCTCGGCGGTGACGTTGCGGCTTTCGCCGACGTTCTGGTAACCGATCACGCCGCCGCCGTCGTTGAAGTCCGAGCTGATGCCGACGTGGTCGATGCCGATCTTCTTCACTGCGTAGTCGATGGAATCGACGTACTCGGCCAGGGTGGCCTCGGGCTCCTGGCCGAGGATGTCGTAGAAGGGGGTGAGGAATTCGCCGAACTTCTTCTCTGGCCAGATCGAGAACACCGGGTCCGTGGTGGTGCCCATCTGCGTCTGGTTCTGCACGTCGGGCAGCCCGTAGCGTTCGCGCAGGGCGTTCATCCGGGCGATGGTTTCGCGCGAGAACGGCTTGAGGTACTTGGAGTAGGCGACGATGTTGACCAGGCCGCCGGTGGCCTTGATGTGGGCCAGGTCGGCGTCGCTGAGGTTGCGGCGGATGTCCATCATGCCCTGCACACCCGTGTGCGAGGCGATCACCGGGGCGTGGCTGAGCTGGGTGACCTGGGTCAGGGCCTGGCTGGACATCTGCGAGACGTCGATCACCACGCCCAGGTCGTTGAGCTTGGCCACGGCGCGGCGGCCCAGCGGTGACAGGCCGCCCAGCGGGTCGGTCGAATCGCCCAGGAAAGGCAGCGGGCGTGCCGAGTCCACCCAGCTGTTGTTGCCCACGTAGCCGGGGCCGAACACCCGCACGCCGCGCGCGGCCCACAAGTCGAGCTTGTCGACGTCGTCGCCCAGCGGAGCGGCGTTGAGCATGCTGATGACGATGGCGAACTTGCCCTCGTCGGCCAGGCGGCGGAAGTCTGCCGGGGTGTAGGCGATGCCGGCCTGGTTGGGGAAGTCGCGGGCGATGCCGGTGATGATCTTGTAGCGCACCTCCAGCTCGTTGGCCATGGCGGCCTGGAAGCCGGCAGTGGGGCGGTGCGGCCAGTTCGGCCCGCTCCAGAACTCGGGCCAGGACCAGATGGCGATCGAGGCGCCGCGCAGGCGTGCCTTGCCGGCCTTGACCAGGTCGAACTGGGTCGGGCCGTCGCGGTTGGCTTCACGGCCATCGGTGCCATAGTTCAGGGGCACGTCCAGGTGCCCGTCCAGCGCCAGGATGCGTTCCTGCAGGGCGTTGGCGCGCTGCACGATGGCGCGGCTGTAGGGGTGCGCCGGCAGGTACACCCAGTACCACCAGGCGCCGCTGCCCGCAGCGGCCAGCAGCAGGACCAGGGCCAGTAGCCACGGCCACTTGCTCGAGAAAAGGAGGTGTTTCGTCATTGCCATTTCGACCCGCCTGGACGACGGCCCCATGCCGTTCGAACTTGTTGGGTGATACGAGTCGATGGCGGAAGAATTTACCAAACGCCTAAATCGCCTTTGTGACCATTCGTTTTCGCTGGAGTAGTCACGTCATGAGTACAGTGGATGAAGGTGTCACGCCGAGGAATGCTGGCAGGGCTTGTGGCCGCCGGCGCAGTGCTGCCCACGGGTTATTTCGCCTGGCAGAAATGGGACGAAGCCCAGGAGGCGGAGCTGGCCAGCGACGAACCGGCGGTGCCGGTGGACGATGTGCCCAATGCGCTGCTGGGCGAGCGCCTGACGGGTATCTGGGAGTGGCAACTGGTAGAGGGCGATGTGGCGCTGCACGAGCTGGCGCGGCCGCGGGAGCTGCTGCTGGACGTGGGGCAGGGAGCCCGGGCCGTGCGCGGCTACCTGGGCCTGCCGCCCTATGCCGACGGCATGCAGGTGTATGCGCCGCTGGCCGCCGAGCGCCTGCCGCACCTGCGCCTCAAGCTGATCTCGACGAGCGGCCAGGGTTACGATTGCGAAGCGGTGCTCGATGAGATCTGGGGGGACTGGAGCCAAGGCGGTGGCGGTGCCACCCTCAGCGGCCAGGTACGCCTGGCCGGTGTCCAGGCGGGGTTTTCCGGGCCCCAGGGCCGCTTCGTCGCCCGTCGTCGGCCTTTCGTGCCGGCGCGTGAGCGGCTGGCCTTCGTTCCGGCGCTGCACGAGCAACTGATTTCGCCGGGGTGGCGCTACTTTCACCAGCTCTGGCATGCCACCCGTGACCGCTGGCACCGCATTGACGAGTCCCGGCGCCAGGCCGTGCGTGGCCTGGGCTGGCAGGCCGGGCCGCTGGGCAAGGAGCGCAATGCCCGTGGCCATGACCGCCACCTCAACGGTTCGGGCGAGGACTTCCTGTTCATGCACCGGCACATGCTGCATGGCGTGCGCCAGGTGCAGGACCTACGTTCGTGGCCGTGCCTGCCGGCGCCGCGCCCCTTCGTGGGCGAGAACCGGCAGGCGTTCGCCGACTACATGAACAACGTCACCGGCTACAGCGTGCCGCCTTGCTGGCAGGCCGACGACGATGACCACTTCAACCAGTGGCTGTACTACATCAAGAGCCGCGAAGGCCTGTACGCCAACTTCCAGCTGTGGGAAGCGCAACTGCACGACCCCGAGTACCTGAGCACGCTGTGCCTGGGGGAGCTGGGCTCGCGCATCGAACTGGGCATCCACGACTGGCTGCACATGCGCTGGGCGGCCATGGCCCAGGACCCGAACACCGGCTGGCCGATGGCCTATGCGCGGCGCAACCATGACTTTTCCGAGCGCTGGTTCGGGGCGGGCAACGATTTTCTCGGCGACCCGTTCTCGTCCCACGTGAACCCGGTGTTCTGGGCTTTCCATGGCTGGCTCGACGACCGCCTCGAGGACTGGTTCCTGGCCCATGAGCAGGCGCACCCCGGGGAAGTGCGGCGCTTGACCGTCAACGGCATTCCCTGGTTCGCGCCGGGGCGCTGGGTACGCGTGGCCGAGCCGTGGCTGGGGCCGTCCAGCGAAGGCTGCGGCGCCTGGGGCAAAGGCAATGGTGGTGGCAGCCAGCTGGACATCGAGACCATGAAGCTGGCGCTGCAAGTAATCTTCAGCCCGGAACAGGAGGCCGAGCGGCTGATGAAGCGTGTGCCGCCAAGCCGGCCGTGGTTCGCCCGCTACCTGGCGCCGGGGCCGCGCAAGGATGGGCTGTAGCTGCGGCTGGCGCGGCCACCGCCCGGGCCTCACCGTTGCTGTGTCGCCCAGCCGCCGCCCAGGGCCTTGTACAAGGCCACGCTGGCTTGCAGGCGGTCCCTGCGCAGCTGCACGCGCTCGGCCTGGGCGTCGAACAGGCTGCTTTGCGCCTGCAGCACGCTGAGCAGGTCTTCTGCCCCGGCGCGGTAGCGGCTTTCGGCCAGGTCGAAGGCGCGCTGCGCCTGTTGCAGCGCTTGCTGTTGCCAGCGGGCCTGGCGGTCCAGGCCGTCGACACTGTTGAGCGCCTTCTCCACTTCGCCGAAGCTGGTTACCAGCACCCCGCGGTACGTTTCCAGCAGTTCTTCCTCACGCGCCAAGGCCTTGTCGCGCTCGGCGCGCAATTGGCCGTTGTTGAAGATCGGTGCGGTCAGGCCCGCGCCCAGGTTGAGTACCGGGTTGCGCAACAGGTCGGCGGCCTGGCGGTCGCCGGTGGCCAGGCTGGCGCTCAGGGTCAGCGTGGGGAACAGGGCCGCGCGGGCCACGCGCACGTCGGCCTGGGCCGCGGCCAGGCGCGCTTCGGCCGCGGCGATGTCGGGGCGGCGCGTGAGCAATTGGCTGGGGATGCCGGCATCGATGGCGGGGCCTTGCATCTGCTCGAAGGGCAGTGCCTCCAACTGCAGGTTCTGCACCGGCTCGCCGAGCAAGGTGGCCAGGGTGATGAGCGCGTCGCGGGCCTGCTGCCGGTACAGCGGCAACTGGCGCTGCTGGCCGGCCACCAGGCTCTGCTGCTGGGCCAGCTCCAGCGCGGTGGCGGAGCCGGCCTGGTAGCGGGTGCGGACCACGTCAAGGATTTTCTGCGCATTGCCCAGGTTCAACGTGGCGATACGGGTCTGCTCCTGCGCGGCCAGGGCTGCCAGGTAGGTGTCTGCCACCTGGCCGGCCAGGCTCAGCTCCAGGGTGTCGCGGTCCAGTTCGCTGGCCTGCAGGCTGTGGCCGGCGCTGTCGCGCGTGGCCGCGTTGCGCCCCCAGAAGTCCACTTCATAGCTGGCCGTGAGTGCCGTGTTGAAGTAATGGTAGGTGCGCTCCCTGCTGGAAGCGTCCAGTTCGCTGTAGCCCTGGCCCTTGAGCAGGCGCTGGCGATAGGCGTTGGCGCTGGCATCGAGCCGCGGCAGCAGCGTGCCGCCGGCGATGCGCACATCGGCGCCGGCCTGGCGCACCCTGGCCATGGCCGCCTTCAGGTCGTGGCTGCCTTGCCGGCTCTGGTCGATCAGGCGCGCCAGCTGCGGGCTGTTGAAGCTCGCCCACCAGCGCTCGATGTCCACGGCCTGCGCCTTGGGCACGGCCGGGCTTTGCCAGCCGGGCGGTGGGGCAACCGCGCTGTCCACCGGGGTGGTCTGGCTGCAGGCGCTGAGTAGCGCCAGCAGGGGGATCAAGGCAAACGGGGCTTTGGTCATGGGTTCATTCACTGGACAGGGCGGCCACCGGGTCGAGCCCGGCGGCCTTGCGGGCTGGCATGAAGCCGAAGATCACACCGGTGGCGACCGAGCAGGCAAAGGCACCGAACATGGCCAGGGCGGAAAACGCCACGGCCACCTGGGCCAGGTTCAGGCCTGCGCCGATCAGCAGGGCCAGGGCCACGCCGGTGACGCCACCGACCAGCGACAGCACCACGGCTTCGGTGAGGAACTGGCGCAGGATGTCGCGCTGGCGGGCGCCGGTGGCCACGCGGATGCCGATCTCGCGGGTGCGCTCGCGCACGGTCATCAGCATCACGTTCATCACCCCGATACCGCCCACCAGCAGCGAGATGGCGGCGATGGCCCCGAGCATCAGCGACAGGCCGTTGCGGGTCTGTGCTTCGGCCTGGATAAGGGCGGCGCTGTTGTCGATCTCGAAGTCCTGGATGCCACCGTGCAGGCTGGTCATCAAGCTGCGGATCGCCTGTTCCGCCTCGTGCACCAGGGTGCTGTCGGTGGCGGCGATGATCACATATTCGGGGTACTCGACGCCGGACAGGCGGATGCGCGCAGCCGAATAGGGAATGGCGATGCGCAGGTCGTTGCGCTGGTTGGCGCCGCTGGAACCTTTGCTGGCCAGCACACCGATGACCTGGAAGGGGACGTTCTCCACCAGGATGTAACGGCCGATCGGGTCCTGGCCGTCGGCGAAGAGCTTCTTTTTGACTTCGGAGCCGATGACCGCGACGGCAGCACCCGTGGCCATGTCGGTTTCGTCGAAAAAGCTGCCCTCGGCCACCGGCCAGTTGAGGATCGATGGAAACGCCGGGCTGTAGCCGCCGATGGTCGAGGTCATCTCGCCGTTGCCGTAGCGTACTTGGGCCTGCAAGGTGGTCGCGGCCATGATCGACTTGACCTGGGGTAGCTCGGCCAGGGCCTGCACGTCGCTCAGGCGGATATGGCCCGGTGGCGCGCGCGGGGTGGCCGGGGCGCCGTTCATGAACATGATGTTGGAGCCGAAGGCGCCGATCTGCGCCATCACCTGGCGCTTGCTGCCTTCGCCCACGGCCAGCATTACCACCACCGAGGCCACGCCGATGATGATGCCCAGCAGGGTCAGGGCGGTGCGCGTGCGGTTGGTCCACATCATCCGCCAGGCGGCCACCAGGGCGTCGCGGGTTTCGCCGAGCCAGGGGCTGCGCGCCTGGTTGGCGTGGGCCAGGCGCTGGCGCAGGGCGTCGGCCTGCAGGGCGCCGGGTTTGGCTGCAGGGGGCGGCTGGCCGACAGCGCTGTCACTGACCACCGCGCCGTCGCGCACCTCGATGATGCGCTGTGCGCGGGCAGCGACGTTGCGGTCGTGGGTGATCAGGATCACCACGTGGCCTTGCTGCGCCAGCTCGTCGAGCAGGGCCATGACCTCCGTGCCGCTGTGGCTGTCCAGCGCACCGGTGGGCTCGTCGGCGAGGATGATGTGCCCGCCGTTCATCAGCGCACGGGCAATCGACACTCGCTGCTGCTGGCCACCGGACAATTGCCGCGGGCGGTTGCCGGTGCGTTCGCCCAGCCCCAGGCGCCGCAGCAACACCTGGGCGCGTGCGGCGCGCGCGGCGGCGGGGGTGCCGGCGTAGATGGCCGGCATTTCGACGTTTTCCTGGGCCGAGGCCGAGGGGATCAGGTGGTAGCTCTGGAACACGAAGCCGAAGGCCTCACGGCGCAGCCAGGCCAGTTGGTCGTCATCGAGCTCGGCCACGTCCTGGCCAGCGAAGCGGTACTGGCCGGCGCTGGGCCGGTCCAGGCAGCCGAGAATGTTCATCAGGGTCGACTTGCCAGACCCCGAGGTGCCGATGATGGCGATGAATTCCCCGGCATGGATGCTCAGGTCGATGCCGCGCAGCACCTCCACGGTGGGGCTGTCGCCGCCGCCATAGGCCTTGCGGATGCCGCTCAGCTGGATCAGCGGTGTGCGCATGCTCAACTTCCGTTGCCGGTTGGGCCGATCAGCAGGCGGTCGCCTTCCTTCAGGCCATCGAGGATCTGCACCCGCAGGCGATCGCTGAGCCCGATGCGCACGGCGCGTTGCTGGACCTGGCCGTTGTCGGCGAGTACCTGGGCGGTGCGCTGGTCGGGTTGGTCTGGCTTGCCTGGCAGGGCGGCGACCGGGGCGGTGAGCACGTTCTGGGCACTGCCGGCGACGAAGAAGACCTGGGCGGTCATGTCGGCCATCAGTGCGTTGTCGGCGTTGTCGACGTCCAGCAGCACGGTGTACAGCACCACGCGCCCGGCGCCGCTGCCGGTGCCGCTGCTGGCCCCGGCCGGTGCTGGGCTGCCACCGCCCTGGCTGAGCTGGTCCAGAGGCTTGGGCGGGATCGGCAGGATCTGCCGCACGGTGCTGGTCCAGCGCCGGCCACCGCCACTGAGGGTGGTGAAGTAGGCTTGCATGCCTGGCTTGACCTGGCCGATGTCGGCTTCCGACACCTCGGCCCAGACGGTCATCGGCGACAGCCGTGCGATGCGCAGGATCAACGGCGTGCGCTGCTGGGCGTTGAGCGTCTGGCCTGCACGGGCGTCGACCGCCACCACGGTGCCGCTCATGGGGGCGTAGATGCGCGTGTAGCCCAGTTGAGCCTCGGCGCTGCGCAGGCTGGCCCGGGCCTGGAGGATCTGCGCCTGGTACTTGTGGATGCGCGCCTGGGTGGTCAGCACCTTGGCCTGGGCGGTTTGCACGTCTTCGTCGCGGGTGGCGCCATCGGCGGCCATGCGCTGCTGGCGTTGCAGTTGCTGCCTGGCCAACAGGTGTTCGGCCTGCTGTTCCTTGACCTGGGCTTCGAGGGTCTGGATGGCGTAGCGCTCGGCGTCCAGTTGCGCCTGCTGGGTGGAGGGGTCGATTTCCACCAGCAGTTGGCCCTGTTTGACCGTGTCGCCCACTTCCACGTGCAGCGTGCGGATCTGCCCAGAGGCCTGGGCGCCGACGTCCACATACTGGCGAGGCTGCAGGGTGCCCAGGGCGGTGACGCTGGATTCGATGTTGCCGCGCGCGACGCGCACGAAGGGGCGCTGTTCGGCGTCATTGCGCAGCAGTTGCCAGGCCGCCACTGCAGCCACGGGAATGAGGCACAGCATGACGATTGCAGCGCGGCGGGTCAGGCGAAAGTAACTCTTGCGAAAGCAACTCATGCGAAAGTCCGGCCAGTGAGGGAAGGCTGCCGGTTAGACGAGGGTGGTGGGGCGAAATTTAGGGCCCTGCGCGGGGCGGGGCCAAGGGGCCGGGCGCAGCCCGCTACGGTGCTGCTCCGGCCTGGTCAACGGGGTTCAGCCGCCAAAGGTCAGGGTGCCCTTCATGACCGTAGCGTGGAAGGGATAGGAGCAGAAGTACACGTAGTCGTCACCCGGTTTCAGTGCCTTGGTATCCAGCGTGACAGACGCTTGCTCGTTGCCGCCGATCAGCTTGGTGTGCGCCAGCACCCGGGCATCACCCGGCTGGATGTAGTCATTGCCCTCACCGGCCTTGGCGCCGTCGTCGGCCACGCCCTTGAGGTCATCTTTGCGGGTCAGCACCCAGTTGTGCCCCATTACGTTCCTGGGCAGGTTGCCCGGGTGCTTCAGGGTAACGGTGAACTGTTTGCAGCTGGCCGGCACGTGGATGGTCTTGAGGTCGTAGGTCATCTGGTCGGTGCCATGGATGGTCACCGAGCATTGCTCGTCGGCGAAAACAAAGCCTGACAGCGTCAGTGCAGCCAGGGCTGCGGCAGTGCGAAACATGGTCTATCTCCATCGAGGTACGGACGACGCCGGCCTGGAATACCGGCGCCCACAGGTTGACCGAAAGACGAATGTGAAGTCGCCGGATTTAACCTGGGTGCTGCTTCGCCTCCAAGTCGCCGGGAACGATTGCGCTTTGCGCGTGAAAATTCTGCGAGCTGGCCACTTGATTTCTCGCCGGTTCCCGACAACTATCTAGAAAGACCCCTCCAAGTGCAGCCCTGGTGGACGCCTGTTGCTGGCGCAGTATGGTCAGGGAGCGTGCCCTTTATCTCTACCCTTGCCCGGGCCACAACATGATCAACAAGTCGCTGCGCATCCTGATCGCCGACGAGCACCCGTACCAGCGCCTGCAGTTGGAACGGTTGCTCAATGGCCTGGGCTATTACCGGATCGCCCCGGTGGAGAGCTTCGAAGAACTGCAGCGCCTGGTGCAGAGTGCGTTGCAGCCGTTCAACCTGCTGCTGGGCAATATCGAACTCGCCAGCCACGCCGGCGTCGACCTGGCGCGTTTCTGTGGGGTCAGCACGCAGATCCAGCATGCCCTGCTGTACCACACCCCGCACCTCAAGGTCCCCAGCGTGCCGCCGAGCGAACGCCAGGCGGTCAACGTGAGCCTGCCCCAGGTGCCGGACAACGAAGCCTTGCAGACCTTCATGGCGCTCATCGACAGCCCGCTGCTGATCGGCACCCTGGCACTGCCGCCGGGCCTGTCGGGCAACACTGCACATACCCGCAGGCACCGCAATTTCGGCCAAACGGTGTTCAGCCGTTAGGGGCGGCCGGCGGGTATTTGCTATCCTCTTGCGCTTTGCCGATCTTGCGGACCCTGCCATGACTGCCATCGATACCGCTCGCCCGCCCCGGTTCAGCCGCGGCGATCACCGGACCCTGGGCCTGGCGGCGCTGGGCGGCGCGCTGGAAATCTACGATTTCATCATTTTCGTATTCTTCGCGCTGACCCTCAGCCAACTGTTCTTTCCGCCGGAAATGCCGGAGTGGCTGCGCCTGCTGCAAAGCTTCGGGATTTTCGTCACCGGTTACCTGGCGCGGCCGCTGGGCGGCATCGTCATGGCTCACTTCGCCGACCACCTGGGCCGCAAGCGGGTGTTCAGCCTGAGCATTCTGATGATGGCGCTGCCGTGCCTGCTGATCGGGGTAATGCCGACCTATGCCGAGATTGGTTACGCCGCGCCGCTGATCTTGCTGGCGTTGCGCATATTGCAGGGGGCTGCGGTCGGCGGCGAGGTACCCAGTGCCTGGACATTCGTTGCAGAACACGCACCGCCGGGGCGGCGGGGGTATGCCCTGGGCTTCCTGCAGGCCGGGTTGACCTTTGGCTATTTGCTGGGGGCACTGACCGCGACACTGTTGGCCCAGGCTTTCAGCGCCGAGGAAATTCTCGACTACGCCTGGCGTTACCCGTTCCTGCTCGGGGGTGTGTTTGGCGTGATCGGTGTGTGGTTGCGCCGTTGGCTGAGTGAAACGCCGGTGTTTCTGGCCTTGCGCGAGCGCAAGGAACAGCCGGTGAAGTTCCCGCTGCGCCATGTGCTGGGCGCGCATCGTGGGGCGTTGATTCCGGCTGCGCTGCTGACCTGCGTGCTGACCTCGGCGGTAGTGGTGCTGGTGGTGATTACGCCGACGGTCATGCAGCAGCGCTTCGGCATGTCTGCCGCGCACACGTTCGCGCTGAGCAGCGTAGGCATCGTCTTTCTCAACATTGGTTGTGTGCTTGCCGGCCTGCTGGTCGACCGCTTGGGCGCCTGGCGGGCGTTGATGATCTACAGCGCGCTGCTGCCGCTGGGTATCGCTGCGTTGTATGCGAGCCTGGTGGGGCAGTGGGGCATGACGTGGCTGGCTTATGCGTTGGCCGGGCTCTGCTGTGGGGTAGTGGGTGTGGTGCCGTCGGTCATGGTCGGGCTGTTTCCGGCACAGATCCGGGTATCGGGTATTTCCTTCACCTACAACGTGGCCTACGCCTTGTGGGCCAGCACTACGCCGCTGGCGTTGATAGCCTTGATGCCGTGGAGCCCATGGGTGTGCGTTGGCTTCTGTCTGGTCATGGGCGCGGTGGGGCTGCTCACTGCCCGCTACTTTGGCCGCCGTGAAACTTCCGCGTTCGCGGCGGAGCCGATGCCGATCATGTGCGTCGACAAATGAACGAAAAAAGCCCCCGGGCCGCGAGGCCAGGGGGCTTTTTCTTGCTGCAAGGGCGGGCTTACATGTTCGGGTAGTTCGGCCCGCCAGCGCCTTCAGGGGTGACCCAGGTGATGTTCTGGGCCGGGTCCTTGATGTCGCAGGTCTTGCAGTGCACGCAGTTCTGCGCGTTGATCTGGAAGCGCTTGTTGCCGTCCTCCTGGGTGACCACTTCGTAAACGCCGGCCGGGCAGTAACGCTGGGCGGGCTCGTCGTACAGCGGCAGGTTGCTGGCGATCGGGATGCTCGGGTCGGTCAACTTCAGGTGGCAGGGTTGTTCCTCTTCATGGTTGGTGCTGGAGAGGAATACCGAGCTGAGCTTGTCGAAGCTGAGCTTGCCGTCCGGTTTCGGGTAGTCGATTTTCTGCGAGTCGGCCGCCAGCTTCAGGCAGGCGTAGTCCGGCTTGGTGTCGTGCAGGGTAAACGGCAGCTTGCCGCCGAACCAGTTCTGGTCGACATAGTTGAACGCCGCGCCCAGCAGCGGGCCGAACTTGTGCATGGCCGGGCCGAAGTTGCGGCTGGCGAACAGTTCTTCGTACAGCCAGCTGGCCTTGAACGCGCTGACATAGCTGTTCAATTGATCGCCGCCTTCGCTGCCGGCGATCAATGCGTCGGCCACCGCTTCGGCGGCCAGCATGCCAGACTTCATCGCGGTATGGCTGCCCTTGATCTTGGCCACGTTCATTGTGCCCAGGTCGCAACCGATCAGCGCGCCCCCATTGAAGACCATTTTCGGCAGCGAGTTGATGCCGCCCTTGGCCAAGGCGCGGGCGCCGTAGCTGATGCGCTTGCCGCCTTCGAGGTACTGGCTGATCACCGGGTGGTGCTTCAGGCGCTGGAATTCGTCGAAGGGCGACAAGTACGGGTTGGCATAGGACAGGTCGACGATCAGGCCGACCACCACCTGGTTGTTTTCCAGGTGGTAAAGGAACGAGCCACCGGTGTTGTCCTTGGCCATCACATCCAGCGGCCAGCCAGCGGTATGTACCACCAGGCCTTGCTCGTGTTTGGCCGGGTCGATTTCCCAGATTTCCTTCAGGCCGATGCCGTAGTGCTGCACGTCGGCTTCGCTGTCGAGCTTGAAGCGCTTGATCAGCTGCTTGCCGATATGGCCACGGCAGCCTTCGGCGAACAGGGTGTACTTGGCGCGCAGTTCCATGCCGGGGGTATACAGGCCGTCCTTTGGCTTGCCTTCGCGGTCGACACCCAGGTCGCCGGTGACAATGCCGCGGACCACGCCGTTTTCATCGAACAGGGCTTCCTGCGCGGCGAAGCCTGGGTAGATTTCCACGCCCAGGTTCTCGGCCTGCTGGGCCAGCCAGCGGCACAGGTTGCCCAGCGAAATGATGTAGTTGCCCTGGTTGTGCATGGTCTTGGGCACGAACAGGTCGGGCACTTTGGTCGAGCTGCCGGCGTCTTTGAGCACGTAGATATCGTCGCGCTTCACTTCGGTGTTCAGTGGCGCGCCCAGTGCCTTCCAGTCGGGGAACAGCTCGTTCAGCGCGCGGGGCTCGAACACCGCACCGGAGAGGATGTGAGCACCGACTTCGGAGCCTTTTTCCACCACGCAGACGCTGATTTCGCTACCGGTTTCGGCGGCCTTCTGCTTCAGGCGGCAGGCGGCGGACAGGCCCGCCGGGCCGGCGCCGACGATGACCACGTCGAATTCCATGTATTCGCGTTCCACAGGTTCTCTCCTACTCATCAAGGCTCGTGCTGTTGCTGGATCTTATGGGTGCATGCGCGCAGTGGCTCGTCACGGGAGCGAAACTGTAGCTGCGCAACTGACGGACTACACCGTTTTGTCTTGGCCGCGCATTATATCTACACCACTTGGCGGGTCCAATACAAACGTTTGTTTGAATTTGCCGCAGGCCAGTAAAATCACAGGAGT
This sequence comes from Pseudomonas sp. CJQ_9, assembly GCF_043106615.1. Classification (NCBI taxonomy): domain Bacteria; kingdom Pseudomonadati; phylum Pseudomonadota; class Gammaproteobacteria; order Pseudomonadales; family Pseudomonadaceae; genus Pseudomonas; species Pseudomonas sp. CJQ_9. Next base: position 60,675 of record NZ_JBICMS010000079.1, read on the forward strand.
GCGGCTGGAGGGTGACCGATTTGCCGTATTGACCGGATTGGGTGTTACGGTCAAGATACGAGCGGTTTTACGTTCGCCGTAGGCTTGCAGCCGGGCGCAGGTACACCTCTAAAGACCAGGTGTGGAGCAGGGTTTTGCGGGCTTAGGCCGGTTTGTAGTGGAGTTTACACGCCACGACAGGAAATGACCCGTGAGTATTTGTCGCAATGGTCCGAACAAGACTGTTCGGTCACTGTGAAGATGCCGCTTCCCGGTACGTTTTTAGAGGTGCCCTTGTACCCACGCGCATCGCAGGGCTTTGCCCCAGGCGACTATCTATTCACCGGAGAGTAACGAGGAATCCATGAAGGTTCTTGTAGCTGTCAAACGAGTGGTCGACTACAACGTCAAGGTTCGCGTCAAAGCGGACAACTCCGGCGTCGACCTTGCTAACGTCAAGATGTCCATGAACCCCTTCTGCGAAATCGCCGTGGAAGAAGCCGTACGCCTGAAAGAGAAGGGCGTTGCCAGCGAGATCGTGGTCGTTTCGGTCGGCCCGACCACTGCCCAGGAACAACTGCGCACCGCCCTGGCCCTGGGCGCCGACCGCGCTATCCTGGTCGAAGCCGCCGATGAACTGAACTCCCTGGCCGTGGCCAAGGCGCTCAAGGCCGTTGTCGACAAGGAGCAGCCACAGCTGATCATCCTCGGCAAACAAGCCATCGACAGCGACAACAACCAGACCGGCCAGATGCTGGCTGCGCTGACCGGCTACGCCCAGGGCACCTTCGCCTCCAAGGTGGAAGTGGCCGGCGACAAGCTGAATGTCACCCGTGAAATCGACGGTGGCCTGCAGACGGTTGCACTGAACCTGCCTGCGATCGTCACCACCGACCTGCGCCTGAACGAGCCACGCTACGCGTCGCTGCCGAACATCATGAAGGCCAAGAAAAAGCCGCTGGAAACCCTTGCGCCAGACGCGCTGGGCGTTTCCCTCGCCTCCACCAACAAAACCGTGAAAGTTGAAGCCCCGGCTGCCCGCAGCGCGGGTATCAAGGTCAAGTCGGTGGCCGAACTGGTCGAGAAGCTGAAGAACGAAGCGAAGGTAATCTAAATGACTATCCTGGTTGTCGCTGAATACGAAAACGGTGCCGTAGCCCCGGCCACCCTGAACACCGTTGCCGCTGCTGCCAAGATCGGTGGCGATGTGCATGTACTGGTCGCTGGCCAGAACATTGGCGGCGTTGCCGAATCCGCTGCCAAGATCGCTGGCGTGGCCAAGGTCCTGGTTGCCGATAACGCAGCTTATGCCCACGTGCTGCCTGAGAACGTGGCGCCGCTGATCGTCGAGCTGGCCAAGGGTTACAGCCACGTGCTGGCCCCGGCCACCACCAATGGCAAAAACGTCCTGCCGCGGGTTGCTGCGCTGCTGGATGTCGACCAGATCTCCGAGATCATCTCGGTCGAGTCCGCCGACACCTTCAAGCGCCCGATCTACGCCGGTAACGCCATTGCCACCGTGCAATCGAGCGCGGCCATCAAGGTGATCACCGTGCGTACCACCGGCTTTGACGCCGTGGCCGCCGAAGGCGGTTCGGCTGCCATCGAGGCGGTCGGTGCCGCGCACGATGCCGGTATCTCGGCGTTCGTTGGCGAAGAGTTGGCCAAGTCCGACCGCCCAGAGTTGACTGCCGCCAAAATCGTCGTTTCCGGCGGCCGTGGCATGGGTAACGGTGACAACTTCAGCCACCTGTACAGCCTGGCCGACAAGCTCGGTGCTGCTGTGGGTGCCTCGCGCGCCGCCGTCGACGCCGGCTTCGTGCCCAACGACATGCAGGTCGGCCAGACCGGCAAGATCGTCGCGCCGCAGCTGTACATCGCCGTGGGCATTTCCGGTGCGATCCAGCACCTGGCCGGCATGAAGGATTCCAAGGTGATCGTTGCGATCAACAAGGACGAAGAGGCGCCGATCTTCCAGGTGGCTGACTACGGGCTGGTCGCGGACCTGTTCGAAGCGGTGCCAGAGCTGGAAAAGCTGGTCTGATCCGCCTGCTTCACTTATAAAGAACCCGGCCCCGTTACAGGGGCCGGGTTTTTTTATGGCCGGTTACGAGTCAATCGCGATACAAGGAGTGAGCAATGGTGCTGCGTAAAGCAGGCAGGGTGCTGGCATGCATGGCGGTCTTGGTTGCGCCACCGGCCATGGCGGCAGGCAAGTGCGAACGCCTGGTAGCAACCGGCAGCCCTGATGCGCCGCCCTATTCGTGGCAGGACCCGAAAGACCCGCAGCACCTGATCGGTGCCAACGTCGACCTGCTGCGTCAGGTGGCTGGCGAGTTGGGGGTGAAGGTGGAGGTGCTCAATGCTGGCCGTCGCGAACAGGCGCTGCAAGAGGTTCGCAGCGGCCGCATGGACCTGCTGCTCGACACGCCGATGCAGGTGGAGCAACTGACTGCGCTGGACTATATCCACCCCCCGTTGCAGCTGAACGAGTACCTGGTGTGGACGCGGCACGATGCGCAACTGACCTTCGATGGCCCGGCCGACCTGGCGCGCTACCAGGGTAGTTTGTCCGAGCGTGCGCGCCTGACGCCGGCCTTTACTGCGTTCGCCAAGGCGCAGCTCAAGCTGGTGCCCGCGCAGAACCTTACTCAAGCGTTCCAGAAACTGGTGCTCGGCCAGGTGGACTACGTGTTGGCCGGCCGTTACGCCGGTATGGCCATGGCCCAGAGCCTGGGCATGAGCAATGACCTGATTGCGCGGGGTTTGCCGGTCGACCGCCCAGGCTTGTACCTGGCCCTGTCGCACAATTCCGCGTGCAATGACAGTTGGTTGCGTGGGCAATTGGCAAAAAAACTGACAGAATTGCCGATCTCCGGTGCATCCGAAGCGGTACTGCAACGTAATGTCGAGCGCTGGAAGGCGCAGCTGCAGGTGCCGGCGGAGGCCCCTAAACACTAGGAAGATTGCGTGAGAACCCAACCACTGATCCTTGCCCTGGCCGTGCTCGGCCTGGCGGGCTGCGCCAATGACCCGGCCCCTAACGAGCAGATGCGTATTTCCGAACAGGCGCTGGAGCAGGCCAGGGCCGTCGGTGCAACCGACCAGGTCGAATCGTTGAAACTGGCCGAAGACAAGCTGGCGCGGGCCAAGACCAACATGCTGACCGAAGACTACCGCGATGCGCGCATGCGCGCCGAGCAGGCGGAACTGGACGCGCGTTTTGCCGAGGCCCAGGTGCTGAACCAGAAGAGTGAAGAGCAGTTGCAGTTGTTGCAGTCGCGGGTGCAGCGCCTGCGCAAACAGCTGGAGGTGCAGCCATGAACCGTCAAGTGCCATTGGCCGCACTGGCAGTGCTGGCCCTGGCTGCTGGCCTGCAGGGTTGCGCCAGCCAGCGCAGCAGCGCGGCGCTGGATGAAGCCAGCGCGGCCTTCCAGAAGGTCAAGGACGATTCCGACGTGCTGCGCAGCGCGCCGCGTGACGTGATTCGTGCGGGCGAGTCGCTGGCGCGCGCCGAGCGCTTGTCCAGCTACATCGGCACCGGCTCCGATGTGCGCCATTACGCTTACCTCAGCCAGCGCTACAGCGAAATTGCCGGTGAGCATGCCAAGCTGGCGCTGAACCAGGAGCGCCAGGCCAAGCTCGACCTGGAGCGCCAGCGTTTGCAGCTGGCTTTGCGCGAGGCCAAGCTGGCCAGTGTGCAGCAGCAAGGCAAATGGGTCGAGGCGCAAATCGCCGCGCTGGCCTCGGAGCAAGCCGACCGTGGCCTGGTGATGACCTTGGGTGACGTGCTGTTCGACACCGGCAGTGCCAACCTGAAAAACACCGCCAGCCGCACCGTGCTCAAGCTGGTGCAGTTCCTGCAGCTCAACCCACACCGGGTGGTACGCATCGAGGGCTATACCGACAGCACGGGTACGCCTGAAGAAAACCTCAAGCTGTCGCGCGACCGGGCTCAGTCCGTTGCCGACATGCTGGTGGACCTTGGTGTCGACGAAAAGCGCCTGCAGGTCGAAGGCTACGGCGACCAGTACCCGATCGAGGCCAATGCCTCGGAGCGGGGCAGGGCGCAAAACCGCCGGGTCGAGATTGTATTTTCCGATGACAAGGGCAGGCTCGCGCCGGCGCGTTGAGCGTGAGTGTTCGGCTTGGTGCGGTCGGCGCCGATCAGATCGCGCGCCGCCCGCGCGGCGCTGGATCTCACAGGCGCTGAAGAGGAAGTGGCGAGCCCACCATCTGTCCCGGTACACTTCTTAACTGTTACGGTATCCTCTACTGTCAGTGAGTCGCACAAGAACAACGAGCCCGTCCGCGCGTCGAGATCCCGCCATGACCAACCTGCTGCTGTACCAGCGTATCGCCCAGCAACTGGCCGATGACATTCGTCGCGGCGTTTACCAGCCAGGCGAGCGGGTACCCTCCGTACGCAAGATGAGCGCCCAGCTCAACGTCAGCCATGCCACCGTGCTGCAGGCCTACGCAAACCTCGAAGACCAAGGCCTGATCCGTGCGCGGCCGCAGTCCGGCTACTATGTGCACCAGACCCCGGCCCTGACCGCCCCGACCCCGGATATCGCCAGGGTCGAACGCCCAGGCCTGGTCACACGTGCCAGCATCATCCAGCAGGTATTGACCGAGGCCCGCCGCGACGGTGTGTTCCCCTTCGGTGCTGCGGTGCCGCATGTGGATTATCTGCCTGTGCGCGCACTGCACCAGCAAATCGCCAAAGTGACACGCTTTCACAGCCCGCGCGCCTTCAGCTATATGTTCAGCCCAGGGTTCGAGCCGCTGCGCCGGCAAATTGCCATTCGCATGCGCGATGCCGGTGTGATCGTCGACCCGCGTGAGGTGATCGTGACCCACGGCTGTGTCGATGCCCTGCAGATGTCGTTACGCGTGCTGACTCGCCCCGGGGACCTGATCGCCGCCGAGTCGCCGACCTATTACGGTTTGCTGCAGCTGGCGGACCTGCTGGGTTTGAAAGTGATCGAGATCCCCAGCGACCCGTCCACGGGGATCAGCCTCGAAGCCTTGCAACTGGCGGCAAACCAGTGGTCGATCAAGGCCTTGGTGCTGACTGCGCGGCTGAGCAACCCGCTGGGCGGTACGGTGCCGGAAGAGCGGCAAAAGCAACTGCTGCGCCTGGCTTCGGACTTCGACATCCAGATCGTCGAGGACGACATCTATGGCGAATTGATGTTCGAGCAGGGCAAGAGCAAGGCACTGAAAGCCTTCGATCGCCTGGACCGAGTGATCTACTGTTCGAGCTTCTCCAAAACCTTGTCTCCCGGGGTGAGGGTTGGCTGGATGATCGCTGGGCGTTACCAGGACGAGATCCAGCGCCTGCAAACTTTTACCACCCATTCAGCCTGCAGCGTGACCCAGATGGGCGTGGCAGCGTACCTGGAGAATGGCGGCTACGACCGGCAGCTGCGCTATATCCGCCAGGAGTACCGCAAGAACCTCAGCGCCTACCAGCTGGCGGTGCAGCAGCACTTCCCCGAAGGTACCCAAATGACCCGGCCTACCGGGGGGTTCATCCTCTGGGTAAGCCTGCCTGGGCGGGTGAACACGCAAGAGCTGCATGTACGTGCGTTGGAGCAGGGCATCAGTATTGCCCCGGGGTTGATATTCAGTAACACGGAACAGTTCAACCACTGCATCCGCCTCAACTGCGGTATTCCGTGGAACAAGGAGGCAGAGCGCGCGGTCATCACCTTGGGCTTGCTGGCGCAGCAGCTGTGCCGCGAGCCTGCGCTCACACTTTTGTGAGGCTTGCCAGCAGCCCGCGGAACAGGGAGCATACGAGCCTTTACAGCGGGTCTGTCCATTTGCCATGAATGCCTTACGTCGTTTTGTTCTGATTCTGTGCCTTGCGGCCCCGTGCTGCGCCGCCGCGGGCCTGGCCTTCGCTGCGCAGCCGGCGCAGGCCCAGCAGGCACAGACAAAAAACGCCGCCAAGCCTGCGCAGAAGCCGGTAGTCCGCAAAGCCCCTGCCAAGAAAGCAAAACCGCCAAGCAGGGCAGTTGCCAAGCCTTTGCCCAAAGCAAAGTTGGACTTGAGCCTGCCCACCGACCTGGTCGACAACCTTGAGCCAGACGTAGGGACACCTTCGCCGATCCAGCGCCGCAAACCGCTGCTGCCCCCTATGTTCCGGGACAAGTCGGAAGCCGACGACAGCCCGTTCCAGCTCAATGGCCGCTTGATCAACAACGAGATGCAGCTGCAACTGCGCAATGACAGTCGCCGTGAAGTGGAAGGTGCGGCCATCGACTTCGAGTACCGGCAGTAAGTGGCAAACTGACTGCCGGGTCATGCCATTTTTCATCGTGCCAGCAATTTCAAACACCTGTTTGAGCGGGTACTATCCAGGGGCGTTCGTCCCGTTACTTGTTTCAGGGAGTCCTGAGTTGGGTGAATCGCCATGAACTGCCGTGAGGGCTGCGGTGCCTGCTGCATCGCCCCGTCCATTACCTCTGCCATGCCGCGCATGCCCAATGGCAAGCCGGCTGGCGAGCGCTGCCTGCACCTGACGGCGGCCAACCTCTGCGATCTGTTCGGCAAGCCTGAGCGGCCAGCAGTGTGTGGCGGGTTCAAGGCAGATGTCGAGGTGTGTGGCAGTGACCGTGACGAGGCGATCAGGATTCTTGGCTGGTGGGAGCAGATGACGGCGGCGTGAAAGGCTGGATCTTCGACAACAAGGATAAACATGATGAGATCGTTAAAGCGTATTGCACTGCTGTGTGGCGTGGGTGTTCTGCTTGCGCCGGCGGCCTGGGCCGAAAACTGGCAAGTGGCCAAGGACGAGGAGGGCATCAAGGTGTCCCTCAGCGAAGTCGCTGGCTCCAAGTACAAGGCCTATCGCGGGGTGACCGTGATCAAGGCGCCGCTGGCCAAGGTCGAGGCGCTGCAGGAAGACGCGGCTGGGGCATGTGCATGGATCCACGAATGCAAATCGCAGAAGCTGCTCAAGCATGAAGGTAACCAGAGCTGGACCTACACCCAGTTCAATACGCCATGGCCGGTGACGCCGCGCGATTCGGTGCTGCATATCACCACTGTCAAGGAGGCTGATGGCAGCGTCACCCGCAACCTGAAAGAAGAGCCGACCTACCTGCCGGAAGAGAAGGGCTTCGTGCGGGTAGCCAAAGTCGAAGGGTTCTGGAAGCTGGTGCCCAAGGGCGACACGACCGAAGTGACCTACCAGGTGCATACCGAGCCGGGTGGCAGCGTGCCGGCGATGGTGGCGAACAAGTTTGTGGTGGATTCGCCGTTCAATACCCTGAAAGGGTTGCGTGAGCGGGCCGAGAAAAACTGAGGTTTTGTGCTGGCTGTGCCGGCCTCTTCGCGGGCCTGCCGCTCCCACAAGTACTGCACAGATCCCGAGGCCTGTGTTGTACCTGTGGGGGCGGGCAAGCCCGCGAAGAGGCCGCACAGGACAAATAAAAAGGCTGCCCTATGGCTGCCATTGAGCTGGCATCAGCCCAAGGGCAGCCTTTTGCTATCGGCTGATAAAGCTTACTTGCGGTCCTTCAGCGCAACGAGGTCGCGCTTCTGCTCGCCGGTGTACAGCTGGCGCGGACGGCCGATCTTGTACGGGCTGGAGAGCATTTCTTTCCAGTGCGAGATCCAGCCCACGGTACGTGCCAGGGCGAAGATCACGGTGAACATGCTGGTTGGAATGCCGATCGCCTTGAGGATGATCCCCGAGTAGAAGTCGACGTTCGGGTACAGCGAGCGCTCGATGAAGTATGGATCGGTCAGTGCGATCTCTTCCAGGCGCATGGCCAGTTCCAGCTGCGGGTCGTTCTTGATGCCCAGCTCGCGCAGTACTTCATCGCAGGTCTGTTTCATCACGGTGGCGCGCGGGTCACGGTTTTTGTACACGCGGTGACCGAAGCCCATCAGCTTGAACGGGTCGTTCTTGTCCTTGGCCTTGGCGATGAAGGTGTCGATGTTCGAGACATCGCCGATTTCATCGAGCATGGTCAGTACGGCTTCGTTGGCACCGCCGTGCGCCGGGCCCCACAGGGCAGCGATGCCTGCGGCGATACAGGCGAACGGGTTGGCACCGGACGAGCCGGCCAGGCGTACGGTGGAGGTGGAGGCGTTCTGCTCATGGTCGGCATGGAGGATGAAGATCCGGTCCATTGCCTTGGCCAGTACCGGGCTGATCGGTTTGATCTCGCACGGGGTGTTGAACATCATGTGCAGGAAGTTTTCCGCGTACGACAGGTCGTTGCGCGGGTACATCATCGGCTGGCCCATGGAGTACTTGTAAACCATCGCCGCCAGGGTCGGCATCTTCGCGACCAGGCGCACCGCGGAGATTTCGCGGTGTTGCGGGTTATTGATGTCCAGGGAGTCGTGGTAGAACGCCGACAGGGCGCCGACCACACCGCACATGACCGCCATCGGGTGGGCGTCGCGGCGGAAACCGTTGAAGAACGACTTCAGCTGCTCGTGAACCATGGTGTGGTTTTTCACGGTGCTGACGAACTGCGCCTTCTGCTCGGCATTCGGCAGTTCGCCGTTGAGCAGCAGGTAGCAGGTTTCGAGGTAGTCGGATTGCTCGGCGAGCTGTTCGATCGGGTAGCCGCGGTGCAGCAGGATCCCTTTGTCGCCGTCAATGTAGGTGATCTTCGACTCGCACGAGGCGGTCGCCATGAAACCTGGGTCGAAGGTGAAGTGACCAGTGGCCCCTAACCCGCGGACGTCGATTACATCAGGACCAACGGTGCCGGTTAAAATGGGCAGCTCGACGGGGGCAGCGCCCTCGATGACCAACTGCGCTTTTTTGTCAGCCATGTGGCCTCCTATTAATGCTTGAAATCATCAGACAGACCCCCCACGCAGGGCCCGCACCACTATAGAGGGATAAATTCAGATGTCAATTTGCCTAAAGGCTTGTTGAATCAGGCATTCAAGCCTGATTTTTCCCGAAATTCTCGCCCATTTACGCCTTTTGTTCATTAAAGGCAATGCGCTATTTGGGCTACCCCGTCACGTTGTCATAAGCAGCCTAACTGTCTATACTCGGCACCCGACCGCCAAGGGCTTGCAAGCCCGAACTGCTGGGGGTCGCCGTTCCCTGGGTGGTGGGTACCTGACCAGTACACTTACCAACAACTTTGCCCTGATTCGCTAGGGGCTCTTCAGTGTGAAAAAAGCCGTGAAAAGCCAACGACCTGTAAACCTAGACCTAAGGACCATCAAGCTCCCTGTCACTGCGTACACGTCCATCCTGCACCGTATCTCCGGCGTCATCCTGTTCATCGGCCTTGCCATCATGCTTTATGCATTGGGCAAATCGCTGGGTTCCGAGGAAGGCTTCGGCGAGGTGAAGGCGTGTCTGACCAGCCCGCTGGCCAAGTTCGTGACCTGGGGGCTGTTGTCTGCCCTGCTTTATCACCTCGTGGCAGGTGTTCGTCACCTGATCATGGACATGGGCATCGGCGAGACGCTGGAAGGCGGCAAGCTGGGCTCGAAAATCGTGATCGTCATCTCCGTGGTGCTGATCGTTCTGGTGGGAGTTTGGGTATGGTAACCAATGTCACGAACCTGTCGCGTTCGGGCCTCTATGACTGGATGGCGCAGCGCGTATCTGCGGTCGTTCTCGCGGCTTATTTCATCTTCCTGATCGGCTACGTGGTCGCCCACCCAGGCATCGACTACACCCAGTGGCATGGTCTGTTCTCCAACAACGCGATGCGAATCTTCAGCTTGCTGGCCCTCGTTGCCCTCGGCGCTCACGCCTGGGTCGGCATGTGGACCATTGCTACCGACTACCTGACGCCTATGTCGTTCGGCAAGTCGGCAACTGCGATTCGTTTCCTGTTCCAGGCGGTATGCGGCGTTGCGATGTTCGCTTACTTCGTCTGGGGTGTGCAGATTCTCTGGGGTATCTGATCCATGGCTAGCATTCCAACCATTTCTTTCGACGCCATCATCATCGGTGGCGGCGGCGCCGGCATGCGCGCAGCGCTGCAACTGGCCCAGGGCGGCCACAAGACGGCCGTAGTCACCAAGGTCTTCCCAACCCGTTCGCACACTGTATCGGCCCAGGGTGGCATCACCTGCGCCATCGCTTCGGCCGACCCGAACGACGACTGGCGCTGGCACATGTACGATACCGTCAAGGGTTCCGACTACATCGGTGACCAGGACGCTATCGAATACATGTGTCAGGAAGGCCCGGCTGCCGTGTTCGAGCTGGACCACATGGGCCTGCCGTTCTCGCGTACCGAAACCGGCCGTATCTACCAGCGCCCGTTCGGTGGCCAGTCCAAGGACTTCGGTAAAGGTGGCCAGGCCGCCCGTACCTGCGCGGCGTCCGACCGTACCGGTCATGCGCTGCTGCATACCCTGTACCAGGGTAACCTCAAGGCCGGCACCACCTTCCTCAACGAGTACTACGCCGTTGACCTGGTGAAAAACAAGGAAGGCGCTTTCGTTGGTGTGATCGCGATCTGCATCGAAACCGGCGAAACCATGTACATCAAGTCCAAGGCTACCGTGTTGGCCACTGGCGGTGCCGGTCGTATCTACGCCTCCACCACCAACGCCCTGATCAACACCGGTGACGGTATCGGCATGGCCCTGCGTGCAGGCGTTCCGGTGCAGGACATCGAAATGTGGCAGTTCCACCCGACCGGCATCGCCGGCGCCGGTGTACTGGTCACCGAAGGTTGCCGTGGTGAGGGTGGCTACCTGATCAACGCCCACGGCGAGCGCTTCATGGAGCGTTACGCGCCGAACGCCAAAGACCTGGCCGGCCGCGACGTGGTCGCCCGTTCCATGGTCAAGGAAATCATCGCCGGCAACGGCGTGGGCCCGAACAAGGACCACGTATTGCTGAAGCTGGACCACCTGGGTGAAGAAGTGCTGCACAGCCGCCTGCCAGGTATCTGCGAGCTGTCCAAGACCTTCGCCCACGTCGACCCGGTTGTCGCACCGGTGCCGGTGGTTCCAACCTGCCACTACATGATGGGTGGTGTTGCTACCAACATTCATGGCCAGGCCATCACCATGGACGAAGAAGGCAAGGATCACATCATCCCTGGCCTGTTCGCCGTAGGTGAAGTTGCGTGCGTATCGGTACACGGTGCCAACCGCCTGGGCGGCAACTCGCTGCTCGACCTGGTGGTATTCGGCCGTGCTGCCGGCCTGCACCTGGAGAAGGCGCTGAGCGACGGCATCGAGCACCTCGACGCCAGCGACACCGATATCGACGTTGCCCTGAACCGCCTGAACAAGCTCAACGAGCGTACTTCCGGTGAAGACGTAGCCAGCCTGAAGCGCGAGCTGCAGAGCTGCATGCAGAACTACTTCGGTGTGTTCCGTACCGGCGAATACATGCAGAAGGGTATCGAGCAACTGGCCGGCCTGCGTGAGCGCATCGCCAACGTCAAGATCAACGACAAGTCCCAGGCCTTCAACACCGCGCGTATCGAAGCGCTGGAGCTGCAGAACCTGCTGGAAGTCGCCGAAGCTACCGCCATCGCGGCCGAAGCCCGTAAAGAGTCCCGTGGCGCTCACGCCCGTGAAGACTTCGAAGACCGTGACGACGAAAACTGGCTGTGCCACACCCTGTACTACCCGGGTGAGAAGCGCGTTGCCAAGCGTGGCGTCAACTTTGCGCCGAAGACTGTTCCAGCCTTCGAACCTAAAGTCCGGACTTACTAAGGGTGACTGCTATGTTGAAAGTCGAAGTTTATCGTTACAACCCGGATACCGATTCGGCGCCAAAAATGGAGTCGTTCGACGTCGATACCGGCGGCAAGGACCTGATGGTGCTGGACGTACTGGCCCTGATCAAGGAAAAGGACGAAGGTTTCTCGTACCGTCGTTCCTGCCGTGAAGGCGTGTGCGGTTCCGACGGCATGAACATGAACGGCAAGAACGGCCTGGCCTGCATCACCCCGCTGTCGGCGGTGGTCAAGGGCAACAAGCTGGTTCTGCGCCCTCTGCCAGGCCTGCCGGTCATTCGTGACCTGGTGGTCGACATGAGCATCTTCTACAAGCAGTACGAGAAGGTGAAGCCGTTCCTGCAGAACGACACGCCGGCCCCGGCCATCGAGCGCCTGCAGTCGCCGGAAGACCGCGAAAAGCTGGACGGCCTGTACGAGTGCATCCTGTGCGCTTGCTGCTCGACTTCCTGCCCGTCGTTCTGGTGGAACCCGGACAAGTTCCTGGGCCCGGCCGCGCTGCTGCAGGCCTACCGCTTCCTGGCCGACAGCCGCGACACCAAGACTCAGGAGCGCCTGGCGTCCCTGGATGACCCGTTCAGCGTATTCCGCTGCCGCGGGATCATGAACTGCGTGAACGTTTGCCCGAAAGGTCTCAACCCGACCAAGGCAATCGGCCACGTACGTAACATGCTGCTGCAAAGCGGCACCTGATACACAGTGTTGTACCTGCAGTAAGCCAAGGTGCGGGCGGTGAGCCCGCACTGAGGTAAAACCCGAGCAAGGGCCCAAAAAGCCTGCGCTCATTACCTATGAAGATATGAGACCAGCAGGGGCTTTCCGGGCTGGTACCCGGAAAATCAGCAGGATCCAGGTGGCGTGGTTCAGTCGCTGTTTTCGGACTTTTCCAGGTTTGCTTCGGCTCTCGCCGATCAGTCCCCTAATCGAGGGTGACCAAGCATGCAAGAAAGCGTGATGCAGCGCATGTGGGATAGCGCCCACCTTTCAGGTGGTAACGCTGCATATGTGGAAGAGCTCTACGAGCTCTACCTGCACGACCCTAACGCTGTGCCAGAAGAGTGGCGCACTTACTTCCAGAAGTTGCCAGCCGACGGCAGCACCGCTACTGATGTATCGCACTCGACAATCCGCGACCATTTCGTACTGCTGGCAAAGAACCAGCGCCGCGCCCAACCGGTATCTGCCGGGAGCGTGAGCAGTGAACACGAGAAGAAGCAGGTTGAAGTTCTGCGACTGATCCAGGCCTATCGTATGCGCGGCCATCAGGCTGCCAAGCTCGACCCGTTGGGGTTGTGGCAGCGCCCTGCGCCCGTAGACCTGTCGATCAATCACTACGGCTTGACCAATGCCGATCTTGATACGACCTTCCGTGCCGGCGACCTGTTCATCGGCAAAGAGGAGGCGAGCCTACGCGACATCTTCGATGCACTCCAGAAGACATATTGTCGCACCATTGGCGCCGAGTTCACCCACATCGTCGATTCCGAGCAGCGCAGCTGGTTCCAGCAGCGCCTGGAAAGCGTGCGCGGCCGTCCGGAGTTCTCCGCTGACGTGCAGGCCCACCTGCTCGAGCGCGTCACCGCCGGTGAAGGCCTGGAAAAATACCTGGGCACCAAGTACCCAGGCACCAAGCGCTTCGGCCTGGAAGGTGGTGAGAGCCTGATCCCGATGCTGGACGAAATGATCCAGCGTTCCGGCTCCTACGGCACCAAGGAAGTGGTCATCGGCATGGCCCACCGTGGTCGTCTGAACGTACTGGTGAACACCTTCGGCAAGAACCCGCGCGAGCTGTTCGATGAGTTCGAAGGCAAGAAAATGAACGAGCTGGGCTCCGGTGACGTGAAATATCACCAGGGCTTCTCCTCGAACGTGATGACCTCCGGTGGCGAAGTGCACCTGGCCATGGCGTTCAACCCGTCCCACCTGGAAATCGTTTCGCCGGTGGTCGAGGGTTCGGTGCGCGCCCGTCAGGACCGCCGCAACGACACCGTTGGCGACAAGGTGCTGCCGATCTCGATCCACGGCGACGCTGCATTCGCCGGCCAGGGTGTGGTCATGGAAACCTTCCAGATGTCGCAGACCCGCGGTTTCAAGACCGGCGGCACCGTGCACATCGTGATCAACAACCAGGTTGGTTTCACCATCAGCAACCCGCTGGACGCGCGCTCCACCGAGTACGCCACTGACGTGGCCAAGATGATCCAGGCGCCGATCCTGCACGTGAACGGCGATGACCCGGAAGCAGTGCTGTTCGTCACCCAGCTGGCCATTGACTACCGCATGCAGTTCAAGCGTGACGTGGTCATCGACCTGGTCTGCTACCGCCGTCGCGGCCACAACGAGGCCGACGAGCCGAGCGGCACCCAGCCGCTGATGTACCAGCAGATCACCAAGCAGCGTACCACCCGCGAGCTGTACGCCGAGTCGCTGATCCAGGCTGGCCGTATCGATGCCGAGCGTGCCCAGGCGAAGATCGACGAGTACCGCAACGCGCTGGACAACGGCCTGCACGTGGTGAAAAGCCTGGTCAAGGAGCCGAACCGCGAGCTGTTCGTCGACTGGCGCCCCTACCTGGGCCATGCCTGGACTGCGCGTCACGACACCCGCTTCGACCTCAAGACCTTGCAGGACCTGTCGGCCAAGCTGCTGGAAATCCCGGAAGGCTTCGTCGTCCAGCGCCAGGTGGCGAAGATCTACGAAGACCGCCAGAAGATGCAGGCCGGTGGCTTGCCGATCAACTGGGGCTATGCAGAGACCATGGCTTACGCCACCCTGCAGTTCGAAGGTCACCCGATCCGCATGACCGGCCAGGACATCGGCCGTGGCACCTTCTCGCACCGCCATGCAGTGCTGCATAACCAGAAGGATGCCAGCACCTACGTACCGCTGAAGAACCTGTTCCCGGGCCAGCCGATGTTCGAGCTGTACGACTCCTTCCTGTCGGAAGAAGCCGTGCTGGCCTTCGAATATGGCTACTCGACCACCACGCCGAACGCGCTGGTGATCTGGGAAGCCCAGTTCGGCGACTTCGCCAACGGTGCGCAAGTGGTCATCGACCAGTTCATCACCAGCGGCGAGCACAAGTGGGGTCGCCTGTGTGGCCTGACCATGCTGCTGCCGCACGGCTATGAAGGGCAGGGCCCGGAGCACTCCTCCGCGCGCCTGGAGCGTTACCTGCAGCTGTGTGCCGAGCACAACATCCAGGTCTGCGTGCCAACCACGCCGGCGCAGATCTACCACCTGCTGCGTCGTCAGGTCATTCGCCCGCTGCGCAAGCCGCTGATCGTGCTGACACCGAAGTCGCTGCTGCGTCACAAACTGGCCGTTTCGACCCTGGAAGACCTGGCCGAAGGCTCGTTCCAGACCGTGATCCCGGAAATCGACAACCTCGATCCGGCCAAGGTCGAGCGCTTGGTCCTGTGCGGCGGCAAGGTCTACTACGACCTGCTGGAGAAACGCCGTGCCGAGGGCCGCGAAGACATCGCCATCGTGCGTATCGAGCAGCTGTACCCGTTCCCGGAGGACGACCTGGTCGAAATCCTGGCGCCGTACACCAACCTCCAGCATGCCGTGTGGTGTCAGGAAGAGCCGATGAACCAGGGTGCCTGGTACAGCAGCCAGCACCACATGCGCCGTATCCTGGGCCGCCACAACAAGGCACTGGTCCTGGAATACGCCGGCCGCGACGCTTCCGCCGCGCCAGCTTGTGGTTACGCTTCGAAGCACGCCGAACAGCAGGAAAAACTGCTGCAAGACGCCTTCACTGTCTAACGCCTTCGCGCACCTGAAACCGAATTTAAGGAAATACAGATAATGGCTATCGAGATCAAAGCCCCAACCTTCCCGGAATCGGTTGCCGATGGCACCGTTGCCACCTGGCACAAGAAGCCGGGCGAAGCCGTCAAGCGTGACGAGCTGATCGTCGACATCGAGACCGACAAGGTCGTCCTGGAAGTGCTGGCTACCGCTGACGGCGTGCTGGGCGACATCGTCAAGGGCGAGGGCGACACCGTCCTGTCCGACGAGGTGCTGGGTTCGATCGTTGAAGGCGGCGCTGCTGCCGCACCTGCCGCCGCCGCTGCACCTGCCGCTGCACCCGCTGCGGCAGCTGCCGATGCTGGCGAAGACGACCCGGTCGCCGCCCCGGCTGCGCGCAAGCTGGCTGAAGAAAACGGTATCGACCTGGCCAGCGTTGCCGGTACCGGCAAAGGCGGTCGCGTCACCAAGGAAGACGTGGTTGCAGCTGTTGCCAACAAGAAGTCGGCACCTGCCGCTGCGCCGGCTGCCAAGCCTGCTGCCGCTGCTGCTGCTCCGGTGGTCACCGCTGCTGGCGACCGTACCGAGAAGCGCGTACCGATGACCCGCCTGCGTGCCAAGATCGCCGAGCGCCTGGTAGAAGCCCAGTCGAGCATGGCCATGCTGACCACCTTCAACGAAGTGGACATGACCGAAGTCATGGCCCTGCGTTCGAAGTACAAGGACCTGTTCGAGAAGACCCACAACGGCGTGCGCCTGGGCTTCATGTCGTTCTTCGTCAAGGCTGCCACCGAGGCGCTGAAGCGTTTCCCGGCGGTCAACGCCTCGATCGACGGCAACGACATCGTCTACCACGGCTATGCCGACGTCGGCGTCGCGGTGTCCAGCGACCGTGGCCTGGTGGTACCGGTACTGCGTAACGCCGAATCGATGAGCCTGGCCGAAATCGAAAACGGCATCGCCACCTTCGGCAAGAAGGCCCGTGACGGCAAGCTGTCGATCGAAGAGATGACCGGTGGCACCTTCACCATCACCAACGGCGGTACTTTCGGTTCGATGATGTCGACCCCGATCGTCAACCCGCCGCAGGCCGCGATCCTCGGCATGCACAACATCATCCAGCGCCCGATGGCCGTTAACGGCCAAGTGGTGATTCGCCCGATGATGTACCTGGCGCTGTCCTACGATCACCGCCTGATCGATGGCAAGGAAGCGGTAACCTTCCTGGTGACCATCAAGAACCTGCTGGAAGATCCGTCTCGCCTGCTGCTGGACATCTAATCGCGCGGCTGTAAGCTGCGAGCGGCAAGCTTCAAGTCGAAGCCTGTCTGTCTCGCAGCTTGCAGCTTGCTGCTTGAAGCTCAAAAGGAATCTTTTATGACCCAGAAATTCGACGTAGTGGTAATCGGTGCAGGTCCTGGCGGTTATGTCGCTGCCATCAAGGCCGCACAACTCGGTCTGAAGACTGCCTGTATCGAGAAGTACACCGACGCCGAGGGCAAGCTGGCCCTGGGCGGCACCTGCCTGAACGTCGGTTGCATTCCTTCCAAGGCCCTGCTGGACAGCTCCTGGAAGTACAAGGAAGCCAAAGAAAGCTTCAACGTGCATGGTATCTCCACCGGTGAAGTGAAGATGGACGTTGCCGCGATGGTTGGCCGCAAGGCTGGCATCGTCAAGAACCTGACCGGTGGCGTGGCCACCCTGTTCAAGGCCAACGGTGTTACTTCGATCCAGGGCCACGGCAAGCTGCTGGCGGGCAAGAAGGTCGAAGTCACCAAGGCTGACGGCACCACCGAAGTGATCGAAGCCGAGAACGTGATCCTGGCCTCCGGCTCGCGTCCGATCGACATTCCGCCAGCGCCTGTCGACCAGAACGTCATCGTCGACTCCACCGGCGCCCTGGAATTCCAGGCCGTACCCAAGCGCCTGGGCGTGATCGGTGCTGGCGTCATCGGCCTGGAGCTTGGCTCGGTGTGGGCTCGCCTGGGTGCTGAAGTCACCGTGCTGGAAGCCCTGGACACCTTCCTGATGGCTGCCGACACTGCCGTGTCGAAAGAAGCCCAGAAGACCCTGACCAAACAAGGCCTGGACATCAAGCTGGGCGCTCGCGTCACCGGCTCGAAAGTCAACGGCGACGAAGTCGAAGTCACCTACACCAACGCCGAAGGCGAGCAGAAGATCACCTTCGACAAGCTGATCGTTGCGGTCGGACGTCGTCCGGTGACCACCGACCTGCTGGCTTCCGACAGCGGCGTGACCATCGACGAGCGCGGCTACATCTACGTCGATGACCACTGCGCGACCAGCGTGCCGGGCGTTTATGCCATCGGTGACGTGGTGCGTGGCCTGATGCTGGCGCACAAGGCCTCGGAAGAGGGCATCATGGTGGTTGAGCGCATCAAGGGCCACAAGGCCCAGATGAACTACGACCTGATCCCTTCGGTGATCTACACCCACCCGGAAATCGCGTGGGTCGGCAAGACCGAACAAGCCTTGAAGGCCGAGGGTGTTGAGGTTAACGTAGGCACCTTCCCGTTCGCGGCCAGCGGCCGTGCGATGGCGGCCAACGACACCGGTGGTTTCGTCAAGGTCATCGCCGACGCCAAGACCGACCGCGTGCTGGGTGTACACGTGATTGGCCCATCGGCTGCCGAACTGGTGCAGCAGGGCGCAATCGCAATGGAATTCGGCACCAGTGCCGAGGACCTGGGCATGATGGTCTTCAGCCATCCAACCCTGTCCGAAGCGCTGCATGAAGCAGCGCTGGCTGTGAATGGCGGCGCCATTCACGTGGCCAACCGTAAGAAGCGTTAATCATAAGAAACCACGGCGGGCAGCCCGTCGTGAGTCTTGCGTGCATGACTCACCGCGGAACGTCCGCCGGACCGGATCACATGGGATAACCCGGGGTCAACGGTCACAGGTGGCGCGGCGCCAGTGATGGCGCAGCGCCGAAGCGCAGTACCTAACGAAGACGGTAAAAAGCATGAATCTTCACGAGTATCAGGGTAAGCAGCTGTTCGCTGAGTACGGCCTGCCAGTTTCCAAGGGTTTCGCAGTCGATACCCCTGAGCAAGCTGCAGAAGCCTGCGACAAGATCGGCGGGAACGAGTGGGTAGTCAAAGCCCAGGTTCACGCGGGTGGTCGCGGTAAAGCGGGCGGCGTCAAGCTGGTTCGCAGCAAGGAAGACGCCAAGGCGTTCGCTGCACAGTGGTTGGGCAAGAATCTGGTTACCTACCAGACCGATGCCAACGGTCAACCCGTCTCCAAGATTCTGGTCGAATCCTGCACTGACATCGCCAAAGAGCTGTACCTGGGCGCTGTAGTCGATCGTTCGAGCCGCCGCATCGTGTTCATGGCCTCCACCGAAGGTGGCGTGGACATCGAGAAGGTCGCTCACGAAACGCCTGAGAAAATCCTCAAGGCCACCATCGACCCACTGGTTGGCGCACAGCCGTTCCAGGGTCGCGAGCTGGCATTCCAGCTGGGCCTGGAAGGCAAGCAAGTTCAACAGTTCGCCAAGATCTTCGTAGGCCTGGCCAAGCTGTTCAAGGATCACGACCTGGCGCTGCTGGAAGTGAACCCGCTGGTGATCAAGGCCGATGGCGACCTGCACTGCCTCGATGCCAAGATCAACATCGACGCCAACGCCATGTACCGTCAGCCTAAGCTGAAAACCTTCCACGACCCGTCGCAGGACGACGCCCGTGAAGCCCACGCTGCCAAGTTCGAACTGAACTACGTTGCCCTGGAAGGCAATATCGGCTGCATGGTCAACGGTGCCGGCCTGGCCATGGGTACCATGGACATCGTCAACCTGCACGGCGGCAAGCCTGCCAACTTCCTCGACGTTGGCGGCGGTGCTACCAAAGAGCGCGTTACCGAAGCGTTCAAGATCATTCTGTCCGACAGCAATGTCGCGGCCGTTCTGGTCAACATCTTCGGCGGCATCGTTCGTTGCGACATGATTGCCGAAGGCATCATCGGTGCAGTGAAAGAAGTCGGCGTGAAGGTTCCGGTCGTCGTTCGCCTTGAAGGCAACAACGCCGAACTGGGCGCTAAAGTACTGGCAGAAAGCGGTTTGAACATCATTGCGGCAACCAGCCTGACCGACGCTGCTCAACAAGTTGTCAAAGCTGCGGAGGGCAAGTAATGAGCGTCCTGATCAATAAAGACACCAAAGTCATCTGCCAGGGCTTCACCGGCTCGCAGGGTACTTTCCACTCCGAACAGGCCATCGCCTACGGCACCAAGATGGTCGGCGGCGTAACCCCAGGCAAGGGTGGCACCACCCACCTGGGCCTGCCGGTGTTCAACACCGTGAAGGAAGCCGTGGAAGCTACCGGCGCTGATGCTTCGGTCATCTACGTACCGGCTCCTTTCTGCAAGGACTCGATCCTGGAAGCAGCCTTCGGCGGCATCAAGCTGATCGTCTGCATCACCGAAGGCATTCCAACCCTGGACATGCTGGATGCCAAGGTCAAGTGCGACGAGCTGGGCGTGACCCTGATCGGCCCTAACTGCCCAGGTGTCATCACCCCGGGCGAGTGCAAGATCGGCATCATGCCAGGCCACATCCACCTGCCAGGCAAGGTCGGTATCGTGTCGCGCTCCGGCACCCTGACCTACGAAGCTGTGAAGCAGACCACCGACGCCGGCTTCGGCCAGTCGACCTGTGTCGGTATCGGTGGTGACCCGATCCCGGGCTCCAACTTCATCGATATCCTGAAGCTGTTCCAGGAAGACCCGAAGACCGAAGCGATCGTCATGATCGGCGAGATCGGCGGTTCGGCTGAAGAAGAAGCAGCGGCCTACATCAAGGCCCACGTGACCAAGCCTGTCGTTTCCTACATCGCTGGTGTTACCGCACCTGCGGGCAAGCGCATGGGCCACGCTGGCGCCATCATTTCTGGCGGCAAAGGCACTGCAGACGAGAAGTTTGCAGCCCTGCAGGACGCGGGCGTGAAAACCGTGCGTTCCCTGGCCGACATCGGCAAGGCCCTGGCCGAGCTGACCGGTTGGGAAGCCAAGAAGTAATACCGCTACACCCCCCACGCGCACAGAGGCCACCTTCGGGTGGCCTTTGTCGTTTGTGGGTTTTCGGTATTCCTGTGCCGACCTCTTCGCGGGCTTGCCCGCTCCCACAGGTATCACCACAGGTTCTGAATGTGGTGAGCCCTGTGGGAGCGGGCAAGCCCGCGAAGAGGCCAGAGCAGGCGCTGTAGATTTTTCGATGGGTTTGATAGGAATTTTCATACAGACGCGGCTTTTAAACCGAGGATAATTCCCTCTGTCTTCGGTCGCACAGACGACAAACATGTACGCACATCGGACAAGCAGCACTGTTCCAGTGCGTTTGACTGACAAAACGGTTACATTACGCGCTCACTCTGTGCCCGTACCCCAAAAGGGAACGACACGCTAAACGGGTCTGGCCTATCAAGCCGGGCAGCATTTCCCCTCATCCAAAGGGAAATCCCCTCTCGAATCCCGATTTCAGCAGTGTGGTACTACCTTAAAATGAAAGTTCTCAAAGGCCAGGATATCCTGGCGCTTGGCTTTATGACGTTTGCGCTTTTTGTGGGTGCAGGCAACATCATCTTCCCGCCTATCGTCGGCCTGCAGTCCGGCCCCCATGTGTGGATGGCGGCCCTGGGCTTCCTGGTCACGGCCGTAGGCTTGCCGGTCATCACTGTGGTCGCCCTGGCCAAGGTCGGTGGTGGCATGGATGCCCTGAGCAGCCCGATCGGCAAATTCTTCGGCGGCTTGCTGGCGGCTGTCTGCTACCTGTCGGTCGGCCCCTTGTTCGCCACCCCGCGTACCGCGACCGTTTCGTTCGAAGTGGGTGTTGCTCCGCTGACCGGGGAAAGCCCGCTGGCGCTGTTCATCTACAGCCTGGTGTATTTCGCAGTGGTGCTGGCCGTGTCGATGTACCCCGGCAAGTTGCTCGATACCGTGGGCCGCTTCCTGGCGCCGCTGAAGATCATCGCCCTGGCCGTACTGGGGATTGCCGCCTTTGCCCTGCCGGCAGGGGGCATGGGTGACGCGCAGCCGGCTTATGCGGCAGCGGCCTTCTCCAAAGGCTTCTCCGATGGCTACCTGACCATGGATACCCTGGGGGCCCTGGTGTTCGGTATCGTCATCGTCAACGCCATCCGCTCGCGCGGTGTCGAGTCGCCGAAGCTGATCACCCGTTATGCCATTATCGCCGGCCTTATCGCCGGTGTCGGCCTGGCCCTGGTCTACATCAGCCTGTTCCGTCTGGGCGCCACCAGCCATGATATCGCGGCAGATGCCACCAATGGCGCGGCCGTTCTGCATGCCTACGTGCAGCACACCTTCGGTTCGTTGGGCAGCGGCTTCCTTGCGGTGCTGATCGCCCTGGCCTGCCTGGTGACTGCGGTGGGCCTGACTTGCGCGTGCGCCGAGTACTTCAGCCAGATCCTGCCGCTGTCGTACCGCGCCCTGGTGGTGATCCTGGCCGGTTTCTCGCTGTTGATTTCCAACCTTGGCCTGACCAAGTTGATCATGTTCTCGATCCCGGTACTGACCGCCATCTACCCGCCCTGCATCGTGGTCGTCGGCCTGAGTTTCGTCAAAGACCTGTGGCATTCGCCGACCCGTATCCTGGCGCCGGTCATGCTGGTGTCGCTGGTGTTCGGCATGGTCGATGCGATCAAGGGCAGCAGCCTTGCCCACATGCTCCCGGACTTCATGGCGCACCTGCCGTTGAGCGATGCCGGCATGGCCTGGCTGGTGCCGTCGGTGGTAACCCTGGTGGGCGCCGTCGCCTGCGACCGCATGCTGGGCAAGCCGCGCGAAGCGCTGGCCTGACGCGCCGGGCCAAGCCTTGGGGCGGCACCGGCCACAAGCCGAAGGGTGCCCGCCAAGGTGCAAGCTGCAGAGCCCCGTATCGGCAACGATGCGGGGCTTTTTTCTGGCCCACACCGGCAGTACGAATTTCAGCAGGAATGTGTGCCTTTTGCCGCTTGCCAGCGTCGAAACCCGGTCCCTATCCTTCAGGCACCTGGCCTTTTCGGGAATCCTGCATGAATTTCATCCAAAGCAACCTCAACAACCTGCTGGCCGTCGCCTGGTTCGCCCTGTGCTGGGGTGGTTATACCCGGTATGCAATCTGGAAAGGGCGCGACACCGCATGCCTGGCCAGCGTGCTGCACCTGTACCGTGAAGACTGGATGCGGCGCATGTTGCTGCGCGATAACCGTATTGCCGATGCCAGCGTGATCGGCAACCTGGAGCGCAACGCCTCGTTCTTCGCCTCCAGCACCTTGATCATTCTGGCCGGCATCCTCACCGTGCTGGGGGCCTCCGACAGGGCGCTGTCGCTGTTGGCCGACCTGCCGCTGGTGCAGCAGACTTCGCAGGGCATGTCGGAGATCAAGTTGTTGTGCCTGGCCATGGTCTTCGTGTATGCCTTCTTCACCTTCAGCTGGTGCATGCGCCAATACAACTTTGCTGCCGTACTGGTTGGTTCGGCACCGATGATTGGCGAACGGCAGGTCAACGAACTGGAGCGCAAGGCGTTCGCCTCGCGGGCGGCACGGGTGTTGTCGCTGGCGGCCAACCAGTTCAACCTTGGTTTACGCTCTTACTACTTCGGCATGGCCATGTTGAGCTGGTTCATCAGCCCGTGGTTGTTCATGGGCATGAGTGTGGGTGTTGTATTGATCTTGTACCGTCGGGAGTTCCATTCCGATGTGCTGGAGGTGATGGTCTTTACCCCCACGGATAGTGTCAGCAGCGAGCCATTGAAAGAGGGTGGTGTGGCAGTGAACTGAAACGATTAACCGTGAACTCAACGCAAAAAAAACCCGACAACGTCGGGTTTTTTTTATCGGGCTGATTACTGCTTGGCAGGTTCTGCCGGCGCCGGAGTAGCCGGGGCGGCTTCTTCGGCAGCCTTTTGCTCGGCTTCAGCCTGATCTTTGGCAGCTTCGGCGTTTTCCTTGGCGGCGTCGTTCATTTTATCCTGAGCTTCGCCCATCTTTTCCTGGGCTTGCTCGGCATGTTCCTGCGCATCTTGGGCTTTGTCTTCGCTCGCTTTATCGCAAGCAGCCAGGCCCATGGCAGCAGCCAGCATCAGAGCAAAAGCAAATGGTTTACGCATGGGGGTGTTTCTCCTTGGTGTGATAAGTGACTTGTTCCTTCGAGTGCAGCCACTTGGAATAAGTTCAACGAAGGTTTCAGATATATAACGCCCCGTTCTACATGGACTTTTGAACCCACCTATGCCGTTTGGAAGGGACGTGGTAACAGCCTATGAGTGATTCGACCTTGATGTCCATGGCCGAGCGTTTTCTTTCGGCATTGAAACACTGCCAGTTGTTGCAGATGCGTGTGGCACAGGCTGATGAAACTGGCATGACGCTGGTCCTGCCCTGGTCGCCGGCCATTGTCGGCAACCCGCAAACCGGTGCCGTACACGGTGGGGCGCTGACAACTCTGATGGATACCACCTGCGGCATGGCCACGCTATGCGTACTGCCGCACTTCGAGGTATGCCCGACCCTGGATCTGCGCATCGACTACATGCACCCGTCGGTACCGGGCAAGGACATCCATGGGCATGCCCAGTGTTACCGGGTGACCCGCGACGTGATCTTTACCCGTGGCAGCGCCTACCAGGACGACCCCGAGCGGCCAATCTGCCAGGTGGTGGGTACCTTCATGCGGTTGGGCCCGCAGGTCAAGGGCGGCATCCGCTTCGGCAGCAGCCTGAAGGAGGGCGGGTCATGATTCCGCCTGCCATTCGCCAGCAACTCAACGCAGCACATGCGCAAGGTGACTACCGCCCCTTGCTGGCATTGATCCCTTACGCGGGGTTGATCGGCATCGAATGCCAGCGCGAGGGGGATGACCTGCTGTTCCGCCTGCCGGCCAATCCGGACACTGTCGGCAACCCCCTCTTGCCCGCTATCCATGGCGGGGTGATTGCCGGCTTCATGGAGCTGTCGGCAGCGCTGTACCTGCTGATCTACAGCGACAGCGCCAGCATTCCGAAGATCATCGATTTCTCCATCGACTACCTGCGCGCCGGGCTGTTGCGCGATACCTATGCCCAGTGCCAGTTGTGGCGCCAGGGGCGCCGGGTAACCAACGTGGCCATAACCGCCTGGCAGGGCGACCGCCAGTCGCCGATCGCCACGGCCCGCGCGCATTTCAAGATCGACCCGCAAAAGCCCTTGAAATCATCCGGGCAGCCCCCATCTGCATGACATCCGCCGTTAAAGCAGGCTGTACCGCCCGCCAGGCGCCATTGCAAACAGATCGGAGTTTTGAAGACCATGAGTGTGGAGACTCAAAAAGAAACGCTTGGCTTCCAGACCGAGGTAAAGCAACTGCTGCACCTCATGATCCATTCCTTGTATTCGAACAAGGAGATCTTCCTGCGTGAGCTGATCTCCAACGCCTCCGACGCCGCCGACAAGCTGCGCTTCGAGGCGCTGGCCAAGCCAGAGTTGCTGGAAGGCGACGCCGACCTGAAGATTCGCCTGAGCTTCGACAAGGAGGCGGGTACCGTGACCCTCGAGGACAACGGTATCGGCATGAGCCGCGAAGACGTCATCACCCACCTGGGCACCATCGCCAAGTCCGGCACTGCCGACTTCATGAAGAACCTCACCGGTGACCAGAAGAAGGACTCGCACCTGATCGGCCAGTTCGGCGTGGGCTTCTATTCCGCGTTCATCGTTGCCGACAAGGTTGACGTGTACAGCCGTCGCGCCGGCCAGCCGGCTGCCGAAGGCGTGCATTGGTCGTCCCGTGGCGAGGGTGAGTTTGAAGTCGCCACTGTCGACAAGCCCCAGCGCGGCACCCGCATCGTCCTGCACCTGAAGAAGGACGAGCAGGAGTTCGCCGATGGCTGGCGCCTGCGCAACGTGGTCAAGAAGTACTCCGACCATATCGCCTTGCCTATCCAGTTGCCGAAAGAGCAGGCGGCTGCCGAAGGTGAAGAGCAGCCGGCCGAAGAGTGGGAAACCGTCAACCGTGCCAGCGCCTTGTGGACCCGTTCGCGCAGCGACGTGAAGGACGAGGAATACCAGGAGTTCTACAAGCACATCGGCCACGACTTCGAGAACCCGCTGGCCTGGAGCCACAACAAGGTCGAAGGTAAGCTTGAATACAACTCGCTGCTGTATGTACCGGCCCGCGCGCCGTTCGACCTGTACCAGCGCGAAGCGCCACGCGGCCTGAAGCTGTATGTACAGCGCGTGTTCATCATGGACCAGGCCGAGTCGTTCCTGCCGCTGTACCTGCGCTTCATCAAAGGTGTGGTCGACTCCAACGACCTGTCGCTGAACGTGTCGCGTGAAATCCTGCAGAAAGACCCGATCATCGACTCGATGAAGACCGCGCTGACCAAGCGCGTGCTGGACATGCTGGAGAAGTTGGCGAAGAACGAGCCTGAGCAGTACAAGGGTTTCTGGAAAAACTTCGGCCAGGTGCTGAAGGAAGGCCCGGCCGAAGACTTCGCCAACAAAGAGAAGATTGCCAGCCTGCTGCGTTTTGCCTCCACCCACGACGACAGCGGCGAGCAGAGCGTTGCCCTGGCCGACTACCTGGCGCGCGCCAAGGAAGGCCAGGACAAGATCTACTACCTCACCGGTGAGTCCTACGCGCAGGTCAAGAACAGCCCGCACCTGGAAGTCTTCCGCAAGAAAGGCATCGAAGTGTTGCTGCTGACCGACCGCATCGACGAGTGGCTGATGAGCTACCTCAACGAATTCGACGGCAAGGCCTTCGTCGATGTCGCCCGCGGCGACCTGGACCTGGGCAAGCTGGACTCCGAAGAGGACAAGAAAGCCCAGGAAGAAGTCGCCAAGGACAAGGAAGGCCTGGTCGAGCGCCTGAAAGGTGCATTGGGTGACAGCGTGGCCGAAGTGCGCGTGTCGCACCGCCTGACCGACTCGCCGGCGATCCTGGCCATTGGTGAGCAGGACCTTGGCCTGCAGATGCGCCAGATCCTTGAGGCCAGTGGGCAGAAAGTGCCGGAGTCCAAGCCGATCTTCGAGTTCAACCCGAGCCACCCGCTGATCGACAAGCTGGACAACGAGCAGAGCGAAGACCGTTTCGCCGAGCTCTCGCATATCCTCTTCGATCAGGCGGCCCTGGCGGCCGGGGACAGCCTGAAAGACCCGGCAGCGTACGTTCGTCGCCTGAACAAGCTGCTGGTCGAGCTGTCTGCTTGAGTTGATGCAGAGGAAAGCCCGCTTCGGCGGGCTTTTTTATGACGAGTGCCAATGGAGTGCCTGATGAGCAAAGTAATCGTCGAATCGCTGGTGTATCACCTGTCCGGCCGAACCTACGAAAGCCGCCTGGTCTACGAGCCCGGTGCGCTGGGGCGCCCGGGCCTGGTCATGGCACCTAACTGGATGGGCATTGGCGAAGGTGCCGAACGCATCGCCAAGGAAGTGGCCGAAAAGGGCTATGTGGTGTTGCTCGCCGACCTGTATGGGCAGTCGGTGCGCCCGTCCAATGCGGACGAAGCGGGCGCAGCGATGATGCCGCTCAAGAATGACCGCGGCGAACTTCGCAAGCGCATGCAGGAGGCCCTGGCCCAGTTGCTGGGGCAGTCCAAGGCGCTGCTGGAGCCTGGCAAAGTTGCCACCTTCGGCTTCTGCTTTGGGGGTTGCTGTGCGCTGGAGCTGGCGCGCAGCGGCGCCGACTTGCGTGCGGCAGTGTCGTTCCACGGCACATTGGACACGCCGAACCCCGAGGATGCCAAGCGCATCAAGGGCTCGGTGCTGGTGCTGCACGGTGCATCGGACCCATTGGTGCCGAAAGAGCAGCTGCCGGCATTCGAAGACGAGATGAATGCGGCCAAGGTCGACTGGCAGTTGCTCAGCTATGGCGGGGCCGTGCATTCGTTCACCGACCCTGGCGCCAATGTGCCGGGCAAGATGCAGTATGACCGGCGCACCTCGGAGCGGGCGTTCCGTTCGATGCATAACCTGCTGACTGAAGTGTTCCAGCGCTGATCGCATAGTGGGGCTGCTGTGCAGCCCTTCGCGGGCTTGCCCGCTCCCACAACTCTCA